>NZ_JBKEVC010000012.1:0-96955 GCF_056356895.1 Bifidobacterium sp. LH_424 | reverse complement strand
CAGGATCCCGTTCGACTTGCATGTGTTAAGCACGCCGCCAGCGTTCATCCTGAGCCAGAATCGAACCCTCCACAAAAAACATTGCAGAAAGACATCGACAGATGACTCTCACTAAAAACAATTGACGGAACATCCTATAAGGAAGGACGTTCGCACAAAAACCCCGACCCCCATCAAACCCCCCCCGGGTACTCGAAAACGAGCGGGAATCGGACTGGCAATCATTGACTATAAAGAAGTAAGTAGTACAACACACTCTTGAGTTCTCAAACCACCACCACGCGCCGAACACCCCGGAAACCAACCAACAGCAGACAACCGGACCGCTCAGCGGCAGCGAATGAATAACCTACACCACACCGACCAACACCGCAAACCCACACCACAAAACAACCCCCAAAACCCCTGCAAACACTAGCCTCCACCGGCGTGTCGAAAAACCGACCACAAACAACCCGACAACCCCCACAGCCCGCCAAAGGCCGGCAGCTCCCCTCACAAGGGAGAGCACTCTCCCCCACCCGGCATTGCCGGGAGCCCCCTCCACAAAGGGGGCCAGAGAAGCGGCAGTCTGCCAATATGCGCGGGCAAAGGCACTCGACGCGAGGGCCTGAGGGCATCAATCGCCCCGAATACGACGAAACCCGTCTCGCGGTGCGCGGACGGGAATCATAACGACGGAATTATGGGCGGACGCCGTTGTCCGTATCCTCAACTGCTCATCGAACTCGCGACACTCCACGACGCCTTTTCATTCATTCCGGCGTCAAGCGGATGGGCCGCTACTCGGACAGTATCGAATCAGTATGCGATTCAGCGATCGCCGTGACGACGAGCGGTCTCGGCCATCTTCTGGCGGGCGATGTTCTCCGGGAACATGTTGTCGGCGCAGTAGCTGATGAAATCACCGAAGATGTTCTTGTTGGTCATGATATCCACCTTTCTTATTGGGTCGCCGGCTTCGTATCCCGGCTGACATCTCACATGATAGACGCCGCCGGCTCGTTTTGCAAACGTATGCTGAAACCGGTTTCAGAACGCTGTCATACCGCCGTTCGCCCGGCGTGTCGCATCACCGCCGATTCGGACGGTATCCGCGGGATAGACCCCCGGGAACGCCCGCGCACGGGCCTACAATGGAACCCGATTCCACATCATCGACGAATGGGGGCATGATGAGCGATCCGCAGACAACCACATCACATGAGGAATCACCCGCGACGTCGCCCGAACTGACGTTGCACGACAAGGCCGGCACCCGGATCCCGCAGATCGGGTTCGGCACGTTCCAGATCCCGCCCGAGGACACGCAACGCGCGGTCGAGGAGGCGCTGGAACTCGGTTACCGTCATATCGACACGGCCGCCGCCTACTACAACGAGCGGCAGGTCGGCGACGCGCTCAAGGCCACCGGTATGGCCGGCAAGGTCTGGGTGACCACGAAGCTGCGCAACTGCGACCAAGGCTACGACGCGGCGCGCGTCGCGTTCGACGAGTCGCGCCGCAAGCTGGGCGTCGACGTCATCGACATGTATCTCATCCACTGGCCGTTCCCCGCCGGCGGCTTCTACCGCGAGACGTGGCGCGCCCTGCTGAGGCTGCGCGACGAAGGCGCGATCCGCGTGCCGGGCGTGAGCAACTTCCTGCCCGAACATCTGCGCGCGATCATCGAGGATTCCGGCGAAGCGCCGGCCGTGAACCAGATCGAGGTGCATCCGCGCTTCAACCAGCCCGGCGTGCGCGCGTTCTGCAAGGCGCACGGCGTTGCGGTCGAAGCGTACAGCCCGCTCGGCCACGGCAAGGACATCGAATCCGGACCGGTCACGGCGGCCGCCGAGGCGCACGGGACGACGCCGGGGCAGGTGGTGCTGCGCTGGCATACGCAGGAGGGACGCATCGTCATCCCGAAGTCGAAGCACGTGGAGCGCATGCGCGAGAACCTCGCGAGCGCCGGCTTCGACCTGACCGCCGCCGAGATCGCCGCCATCGACGCGCTCGACGACCCGCACGCGAACGTGAGCGCCGATCCGGCCACGTTCACGCACTCCCAGTCGTGGGCGGACCAGCACGTGCGCGGCAACATCTGAACCGTCACCACCGACGCACGGCGACGATCGCCGACATCGGAACGAACGACGGCCCGGCGCAGGCTCACCGCCTGCGGCCGGGCCGTCGCCGTTCCCGCGCATGCCGAATCGCATGCGCGGGTCACGCGGTCAGATCACGTGATACTCCTTGAGCAGCGTGGCGATGTCGGTGCCGTCGAGCTTCTTCAGCACCTTGCCGAGCACGGCGCGTTCCACGAAGTTGAGCTTCATGTCCGTGACGGGCGCGCCGTCGCGCAGCTTCACCGTGGCGTTGAGGAGGTTCCTCACGTCGTAGACGCTGCCCCACACCTCGGGCACGCCGCGGTCCACGTCGAGCAGCGTGTAGACGGCCTCCATGCCGGTGCGCATCGAGTACTCGGTGGTGAAGATCGTGTCGCGCGGCGTCTCGGCGAACTGGCCGAGGAACGCGAAGTTGACGGCGCCGTCCGGCACGACGTCCGGACGGTCGCCGGCGGCGCGCGGCATGAAGAACGCGGTGATGTACGGCATCATGACCGGCACCGTGTTGGCGTGCTTCGCGGCGAGCGCCTCGATCTTCTCCGTCGGGACGCCCATGTGGTAGAGCCATTCGGCGCAGATCTCCTCGCCGGTGCATTCGGTCATCGGCTTCTTCACGTAGTCGCCGGGCTTGTCGGGGAACAGGCCGTACACCCAGACGCACAGCTGGTCCTTGCTCTGGTCGCGGAACTGCTGCTGGCGGTTGAGGGTCCAGCTCATCAGCCAGCTGGAGTCGGTGACGGTGACGATGCCGCCGGTCACGACATGGCCCGAGAACGGGTCGCGCTTGCAGATGCGCTGGATGTAGGGCGGGATCTCGCCGTCGAGCGTGGTGACGGTGGCGCTCATCCACTTGGTGGCCTGCGGGTCGGAGCAGAACTTGTCGGGGTGTCCGAAGCTCGGGTCCTGCGCGGCGATGCGGCGCCACATGTCCCAGCCGCCGCCCGGCTTCAGGTCCGGGTTCCACGGCGCGGGCGCATGCTGCGAGCCCATGGTGGAGTTCTCGACGCAGCCGCCGTTGGTGATGAACACATAGTCGTTCTCGGTCAGGTCGATGGAGGATTTGTCGCCTTCGTGGTCGAGGTCGAGGCGGACGGCGATCTTCTTCGTGGCGCTGCCGTACGGGTTGCGCTTGAACACGCCGGAGGTCGCCTGGATCTTGAGGATCGTGTCCTGGCCGACGCCGGTGCGTTCGCGCTTCGGCCCGTCGCCGCCGCCGATCGCGAATTCGACGTTCTCGACCTTGGTGCCGTAACGGAATTCGACGCCGTGCGACTCGAGGTAGGTGACCATCGGCAGGATCATCGACTCGTACTGGTTGTATCGGGTGAAGCGCAGGGCGCTGAAGTCCGGCAGACCGCCGATGTGGTGGATGTAGCGCTTGATGTACAGTTTCATCTCCAGCGCGGAATGCCAGTTCTCGAACGCGAACATGGTGCGCCAGTACATCCAGAAGTTGGAGTCGAGCACCTCGTCGTCGAAGAAGTCGGTGATCGGCTTGTCGTAGAGCTCCTCGTCGGGGGTGAAGAAGAGCTTCATAATCTCCTGCGCGGCCCTGTCGGACAGACCGAACTTGCCCTTGGTGCCGGCGTCCTTGCCCTGGTCCTTGGTGGCGCGGCACAGCGAGTAGTTCGGATCCTCCTTGTTGAGCCAGTAGTACTCGTCGAGCACGGAGACGTCGGGGTTCTCGATGGAGGGGATGGAGCGGAACAGGTCCCACATCACCTCGAAGTGGTTGTCCATCTCGCGCCCGCCGCGCATCACGTAGCCGAGTCCGGGGATCTCGGCGCCGTCGCAGGCGCCGCCGGGCACGTCGTCCTTTTCGAGGATGTGGATGTTCTCGCCGGGCATCTGCGCGTCGCGCACGAGATAGCATGCGGCGGACAGGGCCGCGAGTCCGGTGCCGATGATGTACGCGTGCTTGCCGTCGACGCCTTCCGGCTTCTTCGGCCGCGCGAATGCCTCGTAGTTGCCGTTGGAATAATACATATGCCGCCTCCTTGAGGATATGTTGACAGACCGTCAATTCCGTCCGTCAGACATCATGTCGCATTTCGCTCTCTCCCACCATAGACACTACACCGGCGTCGTGTCCGGATACGGGAACGCCACGGCCGGGTGGGCACGACGGATGGGCACGGCGGATGGGCACGGCGCACGTCCATCATGCGGCGTTTGCATTGAAGCGCACTTGAAGTGATTCAATGGATTGTGACCGTTAACGCCTGAATCAAGGAAAGAGCAGCAACGATGAAGTACCGCAACGTAGGCAAGTCCGGACTGAAGATCAGCGAGATCGCGCTGGGCAGCTGGGTGACCGACCTCAAGGGCACCGCCGCCGAGGACGTGGCGAAGCAGACCGTCGACCTCGCGTTCGACAACGGCGTGAACTTCTTCGACTGCGCCGACGCGTATTCCGCGGGCGCGGCCGAACGCTTCTTCGGCGAGGCGCTGAGCCGCTTCCCGCGCCGCGAGCTGGTCATCTCCTCGAAGGTGTTCTTCCCCACCGGCGACGGCGTGAACGACCGCGGCCTGAGCCGCAAGCACATCTTCGAGAGCTGCGAGCAGAGCCTGAAGAACATGAGGACCGACTACCTCGACCTCTACTACTGCCACCGCTTCGACGAGTCCACCGATCTGGAGGAGACGCTGCGCGCGATGAGCGACCTCGTCGCGCAGGGCAAGGTCCTCTACTACGGCGTCTCCGAGGAATGGGGCGGCGCGAGGCTCCAGGAGGCGCAGCGCATCATCGACCGTCTCGGCCTCTACCCGATCACCGTGGTGCAGCCGCAGTACAACCTCGCCGATCGCTACATCGAGCACGAGATCATGGGCGTGTGCTCGAAGCTCGGCATCGGCATCACCACGTTCTCGCCGCTCGCGCAGGGCCTGCTCACCGGCAAGTACCGCAAGGGCCAGCCGCTGCCGGCCGGCTCGCGCGCCACCTGGCAGGCTGACCACCAGATCAACGACCTGCTCACCGACGCGAACCTCGACATGGTCGAGAAGCTGCGCGGCGTGGCCGACGAGCTCGGCGTGAACCTGCCGGTCCTCTCCCTCGCCTGGATTCTTCAGCACAAGGAGATCAGCTGTGTGATCGCCGGTGCCAGCAAGCCCAGCCAGCTGGAGAACAACCTCAGGGCCTCCGGCTTCGAGGTCCCCGCCGACGCGATGGCCGAGATCGACGCGATCACCGGCTTCCACCGCTTCGAGCGCCACGTCGGCTGAGCCTTGGGGGTGGATACCGGGGGCTCAGCCCCGGTACTCCCGGTCCGCGATCATCCTGCCCGACTGGTCGAGCGCGGTGGAGAACCGGCCGTAGTCGGACAGGATCACGCCCATGTAGAGCATGTCGACGAGCGCCACGTTCGCCACGCGCGAGAAGATCGCGTTGCCGTAGATCGTGTGCGATCCGGAGCCTGTGACCAGCGTCACGTCGGCGGAACCGGCCAACGGCGAGCCGACGTGATTGGTCACGGCGATGGTGCGCGCGCCCGCCGCCTTGGCGAGGCGCAGCGCCTTCACCGTGTCCGCCGACGAGCCGGAATGGGAGAACGCGATCGCCACGTCCTCCTGATGCAGATGCCCGGCGCCGATCTGCTGGAGGTAGGCGTCCGTGTTGAGACGGCAGTCCAATCCCAGATACATGAGTTTGGTGAACAGGTCGGTGGCGGGCACGAGCGAGTTCTCCACGCCGTAGATGTCGATGGCGTTCGCTCCGGCGAGCAACGTCGTCGCCTTGCGGAACGCCTTCACGTCGAGCGAGCGGCGCAGTTCGTCGATGAGCGACGTGGCGCCGGCGGCCGCCTTGGCGGGCACGCTTTCCGGATCGTCCCACGGGTTGAGGTCGAAGCCTTCGAGCGGGTCGAACGTCACCTGGCGCTCCGCCTCGGGGTGCCGCAGCACGTAGCGCAGTTCGCGATAGCCGCCGAAGCCGAGCTTGCGGGAGAAGCGGATCACGGTCGGCTGGCTGACGTGCGTCGCCTCGGCGAGCTGGCCGACGGTCAGCCCCGCCGCCTCCTCGATATGGTCGCGGATGTACCGTGCGACGGACCGTTCGGCCGGCCTCAATGACGGATACACGTGGTCGATGCGTTCGCGAATTCCCACCGAAGGCTGCAAGGTTCCATCTCCTCGCGACAGTTCCACCATCATCTCGTATTGTCGAGGACGACGATAGCCCGCGCGGGTGTGCCGCCGAGGGACTACGGTTGACCGGAAGGTGAACCGTGCGTTAACTTTCCCTGCGGGTCGACATGGACCACGCCGGTCACGCAAACGTCACGGCTCGTCACGGGCGAAACGTGTGAGGCCCGTCATGGGCCGGGCCTCACACTGGGATGCCGTCGGCATGAGGGACGCCATGCCGTTCCGGTCGTCTCTTATCCGTGGTCGCCGTACCTGCGTTCGCCGACGGCCATGCCGATGCCCGCGAGCGCGGCGACGGCGGCGGCCATGGCGATCAGGACCACGGCGGCACCCGTGTCGGACAACCGCTTCCGCCCGGCGGCCGCGGCATCGGAGACCCTGGCGTCATCCCCGGAGTTTCCGGGTTCCGTCGGCCGGTTCGACCGGTCCGTCCCGTTCTGGTCGGCGGGCGCGGCCGGTCGGTCCGGTCCGGAGGTTCCCGGGTCGACCGGCCTCTCCGCCTTCGTCAACGCCTTCCATGCCGATTCCAAGGTTCGCTTCGTCTCGTTCACCATTTGACCGTCGGGTTCCGATTGCTTCAGCATCGTGCGAGCCGCATCCAACGCTTGCGCGAACGGCTCCCATGTTTCAGCGGTGTAGTCCGGTTCCTTCAGCCCGGAGGAGTCGATGTCCGCGACGAGCTCCGCCAGAGGCTGCAATGTGTTGGTCACGGCGATTTCGGTGATGTAGTACGCTCCCCAGGTGGTCGCCGCCTTGTTGATGCGTACGCGCATGGCCGTGACGTCACGCTGCATGGGCATCGTGACGGCGTGGTGTTCGGCCGTCCCGTCCGAGGTGCTCCATGTCACGTCGCCGGAGGAGGCGACCCGCGTCCATCCGTTCTTGCCGTTTTGGGAGATCTCGATGTCCCAGTCGGTGGGGTTCTGGTCTTTGGCGTAGATGCCGGACAGATCGACGGTGTCGAAGGTCTGCGGCTTGTCCCACGTCAGGGTGACGTATTGCGGATAGGTGGGGTTGTTCCGGCTTTTCGTGCCGCTCCATTCATCGCCGTCATTGACGTTCGAGGCCGGGTAGTCGGCGTCCGCTCCGCTGTGTTCCGCAGTGGCGCCCAATGCCAGGTTGCCCGGTATGTCACTGACCGGCATGCCGAGACGCAACGCCTCTCCCGTCTTCAGTGTGATGGCGTAGGTGCCGTCGTTCTGCGCGGTGACGGCGCGTTGCTCCGCCGCCGCCCATTCGCCGTTCTCGTCGAATGCGCCGATGCTGGCGGCGTCGGGTCGTTGCTCGGTGGTGATGGTGACGGAACCGGCGGTGTCGGAGGTCACGTACAGGTTCCGGCCATCGGTGGCGGCGATGCCGACGGCACCGTCGGTCGTGCGGAATCCGAGACGATACCGGCCGATCGTTTTCATGGCCGAATATTCGGTCTGCGGATCGTCCTGGTCGACGTTGAAGCCGGCGCGGTCGGATGCCGTAGCGCCCGCCAGTATCTGTCCTATGGCGTTGAGGCCCGGGTTATACCGCTGCAGCTCCCTGGCCTGTTCGGTCATGGTGGGTATCTCGCCGAGTTTCCAGTCGTAGTACATCTCCTGGGAGTGGATGTCGCTCTGCTCCAGGTTGGAATACAGCGCGTGCGGACCGTTGAAGTGGCCACCGCCTCCGTCACAGAACCAGTTGTCGATCTCCCAGGTGCCGTATCCGCCTCCGGCCGCGAAGGCGGCGGTCTCCAGCGAGGTCAGGTTGGCGTAGTCACCGGAGTTCTCGGCGATGTGACCGAGTGTGGAGTATCGTCTGCCTCCGGCGATGATTTCCTTCATACGGCTCACGCTGGTGGAGTATGGATCGGGTCCGGCGAAGTCGATGTATGCGTAATCGTTGACGTTCACCGGATAGCCGGAACCGGAGTAGTTCACGCGCGTGGCGATGCTGTAATCCGATTCCTTGACGGCTTTGCCGAGTTCGTTGATCCAGTCGATGTACCGGTCTTTGAAGTGCGGGTTGTTGTTCGCCTCGTTCTCGAGCTGGATGGAGATGACGGTGCCATCCGGATCGGTCTGCGCCAGATGGGCGAAGATCGCCTTCATCGTTGCGATCTCGGCTTGTTTCATCTTCTCGGCCTTCGGACCGGTGGTGATGAGCGGATAGTCGACCTTGCCTTTGCCTCCGGTGATGTCGTAGTAGTCGCCGATCGGATCGCCGTCCTCGTCCTGCACATACCAAGACGGCGCGGTGTACTGGTAGCCGATGTCGACGGTCTTGTTCTCCTTGCCGTTCCATGCGCCGCTGTATGTGGGGATGCGCGAACCGCTCTGGCAGGCGGATCCGAACCACGCGAGGTCGATCTTCAGCCCGTATTTCCTGGCCCAGTTCACATAGGCGTCCAATACGGTGAAGTCGTATTCTCCGGGCCTGACTTCGACGTCCCTCCATAGCAGCGCCTGGGATATGGTCGCGTAGTTGAGGTTCGCGGTCTTCTCGTACGCGTTCTCGCCGAAGCTTAGATCGAGATGCCTCGTGGGATAGTCATTTCGGCTGGAGCCGGAGTTCTCCTTGAACTCCTCCTGGTGCCCCATGCGCTCCCATGTGCCCATGTTCTGGGCGAACGAGTACAGGTACGGCCTGCCGTCCACTTCAAGATAGTATTCGCCGTTGCCTTTCCGGGCGACGCGTGAGACCACGCGACGGCTCTCCTGCTCCTGCGCGTGCGTGGAGCCGTTCTCGGCCGCGAACGCGCCGATGGGCATGGTCATGGCTATGGCGGCCATCGCCGCCACGGCCGATTTCAGCACAGTGCACCGGGGATGCTGCATCCGTGACATTGGTTCTCCTTATGCGTGAGGATGGTGGTATGACGGCGACGGCTCACAGGGTGACGTCGATGCGTGGCCGTGCGGAGTCGTCGTGATGGGAGATCCCGTCCACGATGACGGTGAGTCCGGGACCATGCCCGTAGCGGTCGCCGAGAAGGTCGTAGTAGAGGTCGACGGTGGAGTCGCCCGCCGGCAATCCCAGCAGCCGCCAGTACGGCATCCCGTGGCCGACGGCGAGCGGGGCCACGGTGAGCGTGGTACGGCCGTCCGCATCGCCATGGACGTCCACGCCGGCGAACCCGGAGATGACGAGGTCCGCGAATGCGGAGTGGTTGTAGTCCTTGCCCCGTTCGTATCCGCCTTTGTCCTTCCTCCATTCCCACGCCTCGAGCTGGTCGCGGGAGATCCATACGCCGGTGTCGGCGTCGAGATCCTCGTCGATCCAGTCGACCATCTCGCCGTCCGCCGTCTGTCGGCGATGGATGGCGGCGTACCGGCGCAGTTCGCGCATGAAATCGCCGGGCCCCACGCCGCCGCGGCCGGAACGGATCTCGGCGATCATCGCGTTGAGGGTCTGCGTGGTGGCGTAGGGCCAGCAGGGACCGTTCCACTGGCATTCATGGGCCGAGTCGCGGTTCATGTAGCGAGGATGGCATGCCTCGGCGGTGCGGATGCCCACGGCCCCCGCGAAATGATCGGGATCGGCGAGGAAACGCCACGCGCCTTCATGCCGCCCGTCCGCCAGGCCGAACGCCCACGGGATGTATCCGATCGCCTCGCGCACATTGCGTGAGGGATCCACATCGGCGAAATCCGTGGCGGCGATGACGCCGTCCTTGTCATCCAACGGCAGGACCTTGAAGAACTCGCCTTCCGGATCCCACAGCTCCTCGCGGATGAGCCCCGTCAGGGCGGACGCCTTCGCGTCGAACCGGTCGGCGAGGTCGCTCCGACCCGACCATCGGGCGATCACGGCGATGGATCGTGCGTTGGCGGCCATGTAGCTGTTGAGCGTGGGGCGCAGGCCGGATCCGGAGATGGAGTCCTCCATCGCGTCGCGGTCGTCGTACGACCAGAACAGGCCATAACGCGTCATGTTGCGCTCCTCGACGGTCTCATAGAACCGCACGAAATCATCGAGCAGGGATACGGCGAAGTCCCGGTCCGCGCGGGTCTCGGCATAACGGCGCACCGCGTCGACGATCCAGGACGAATAGGACAGCTCGTCGCCGGAGCCTTTGAACCAGAAGTCCACATAGCCGCGGATCAGGTCGTCGCCGTTCCTCAGCCAACGGGCTTCGGCGACATGATGCCCGTTCGCGCAGTTGATGGAGTTGTACGCGCCGGCCCAGTAGACGTCGGGCAGGAATTCGGTGATGATGCGGCCTTCCGGCGTGGATGTGATGTGCTTGCGGAACGTCCACCAGCGGAACCAGTAGACGCGTTCGATGACCGCGTCGGCGCATTCGAAGAACGGCACCTCGCGGCGCATCCAGTCGGCGGACTTCTCATCGGGGATGTCCTGGACGTACAGTTCCTCGTCATTGCGGTTGAAGATGCCGGTGTAGCGGTCGATCACGTCGTCGACGTCGCGTAGCGGCGCCGGTGCGGTGAACTCCTCGACCGGCTGGTAGATCTCGGCCATGGTCGGCTCCTTTCCGTCCGTTCAGGCCTTCTCGGCACCGTTGCGGGCGCGGTTCAGGTGGGTGTAAGCGAACACGCCGACGATGACGAGCAGCAGCGCGATGCCGAACGGCAGGAAGGAGACGGCCAGATCGGAGCTTCCGAGAATCGCCTCGACGGCGGTCATGGCGAGCGGGGCGAGGAAGATGCCCACGTGGAAGCCGATCATGATGGCGGTGGACCAGAACGCCTGCTGGGACTTGGTCGCGTACTTCGGCAGCTGGTTGAACAGCCACGGTCCGAGGATCGGGCCGGGCACGTAGAAGCAGATGATCGAGGCGACGAGCATCGGCCAGCTGCCGTTCGCGAAGTACAGGAGGAAGCAGCCCAGCGCCTCGATGGCGATGCCCAGATACAGGGTGTTCATGTCGCCGAGGATTTTGTTCAGCGCGCCGAATCCGAAGCCGGAGACGATGCCGGCGGCCACGCCGATGGACATGACGGTGGATGTGTTGAAGTCGGCGCCCAGCGCCTCCTGCGTGACGGCCGCCCAGCGCACGAAGCCGGACTGCATGGCGATCAGATAGCCGGCGGCGAACAGCGCGAACAAGATGAGAATCACGTAATTCGATTTCTCTGCGAACACATCGCCGCCCTCGGCGGCATCCTCGTCATCGGATTTGTCGTCGGCGAGCTTGACGTCCGGGACGACGATCCAGAACCATGCGAGTGCCGCGAACGAGAGGATGTAGGCGGAGAAGGAGCCCTGCCAGCCAAACGAGGAGGCCAGCACGCCGACCAGCGCGGTGAGGATCATCTGGCCGATGTTCTCGAACGCGCCGCGGATGCCCAGCAGTGTGGAACGGGTATCGCCGGACCACATCACCTGGATGATGGCGACGGCCAGCGAGTTGTAGCAGCCGAGTCCCAGGCCGAGCACGATGCGCGAGATGAGGATCACGGTGTAGTCGCTGACGAACATCGGCACCACGCCGGAGACGCCGACGAGGGCGACGCCGAGGCCGATCACGTTCTTCAGCCCGAAGAACCTGGCCATCGCCGGACTGAGCAGCAGCGTGATCAGCGCGGTGAGCGACGGCGTGGTGGACAGCAGTTCGGCGGCCGCGTTGGACACATGAAGACCATCGCGGATCTGCGGCAGGATGCCGTTGATGATGTTGGAGCTGGTGAGCAGCAGCGATACCGCCAGCACGGCCAGCTGCACGGTGAGACCGTACTTCTTGACTTCCTTTGTCATGGTTGTTCCTTTGGATTCGGGATTCCACATGGAGACGGACGGCGGCGCCCATCGCTGGACCCCGATCCCGCCGTTTCCGTTGTCGCATTCAGCATAACATGAATTTACAAGAACGTTTAACCTTTTTGCGCAGCCATATGCTCGGATGTTATGTAATGGCTATTTTTCAACGTATATATGCCGATATGTATTTCTCTGCCGCCGGCGTGTTGAAACGTTCTTGTTGAGGTTTGCCAATAACGTTTCACCCGATAGGTTCGACACACGGATACCGGGAGACCATCCACGGAACAGATGGGCCCGGGAGACCCCGGGCATGCAGGAGACGCCCGTCAGGCCGATTCGCCGCGGACCAGGGAGAACCCGGCGATGCGCCTACGCGGTTCGACGGATTCCCCGCCCCGGATACGCTCGACCAGCATCGATACGGCCTGCCTGGCCATATCATCGAAATCGATGGCTATCGTGCTCAGCAACGGCGCGCAGTACGCGGCGGGGCTCACACCGTCGAACCCGAACACCGCCTTGTCTTCGGGTACGCGGATGCCCATCTCCCTCATGCCGCGCATCAGACCGAAGGCGATGAGGTCGTTCATGCAGAAGACGACATCGTACCCCAGGTCCGCCTGGACGAGCGTCGCGGCGGCCTTGGCCCCGCCCTCCACCGTCCATTCGCATGGAATCGTGTCGCTCTCCGAGCCGAGACCGGCGTCGATCATCGCCCGGACCGCGAGATGCGAACCGGTGTTGCGGCCCTCCTGACCGAACTCGCCCGGAGCGAACCGTCGGCCACCGGCGATCGCCGCATGCTCGTATCCACGTGACTTCAGATAGGAGAACACCGCCCGGAACGACGCTTCCAAGGGCAATGCCACATTGTCGTAGCGGGGGTGCGCCGCATAATCCTCGAACAGCACCGCGGGATGGTCCCCGATCAGGGATCGGAGCTCGTCCTCCGAAGTGTTGTGCAGATTGACGATCAGCCCGTCGCACATCGGCGTGCTGATGCGCTTGAGCGAGTCACGCTCGGCTTCGGGCGAGGCGTTCGTCTGCACCACGATGACCTGATAGCCGGCCTTGGCCGCCTCCCGCGAAATGGCCGATGCCAGATCGGAGAAATACGGATTCCCCAATTCGGGGACGACGAACGCGATGATGCCGCTGCTGCCCTGCTTGAGGAAACGGGCGGACAGGTTCGCCGTGTAATGCAGGTTCTCGGCGGCCTGGAGGATCCGCTCACGCGTCGCCGGCTTGAACCCCGGTTCGCCGCGAAGCACCACCGACGCGGTGGCGATGGACACTCCCGCCTCCTTGGCGACGTCACGCAATGTAGTCATGGCGATACTCCCCGTTCCAACCGATCGAATCGTTCGCTGATCGACGCGAACCAGCCGTATAAACGTTACACCACGACGGCGAGCGCCCCCGCCGACCGGCGCCGGTCACGGCTCGATGATCCAGCTCAGGCCCACGAGGACGATGAGGAAGAGCACGTTGACGGCCGAGTAGACGGCGAGGTAGCGGCCCTTGCGGTCCGGATACTTGCGCACGACGTTCTTGTAGCCGATCAGGGAGGCCATCGAGGCGATGAGCGTGCCCATGCCGCCCAGGTTCGTGCCGATGATGAGCGGACGCCACTGCTCGGTGAAGCCGGACAGCAGGATCGTGGTGGGCACGTTGCTGATGAGCTGGCTCGAGCCGACCGCGACCTCCAGCGGGTGCGCGTCCACCAGCGAGGCGGCGAGCTCGTAGAATTCAGGCACGCGCTTCATGTTGCCGATGAAGATGAAGAACATCGTGAAGGTGAGCGGCAACCCCCAATCCACGTTGCGGAACGCCTTGCGGTCGCACACGAGGAACGCGGCGAACACGATCACGCACATGAGCCACAGCGGGATGAAGTCGCTCACCGCGAGCAGGCAGACCACGAACAACAGCGCATAGACGACGGTGCGCCATCCGCCGTAGCCGGCGCCATAGCCGGTGATGCGGATCTCGTCGGGGCGCGGCTTGCCGCTTTCCGGCGCGAGCACGCCCTGCTCGATGCCGGCACCGTCCAACGACTGGAATTCGGAGACCGGTTTGGAGCCGAACACGACGCAGGTGATGACGACGAGCAGCACGGCGGCGGTCACGGAGTACGGCGCCATGATGCCGATCATCTCCATCGACGGCATGCCGGTGAGCGCCTTCAGGTAGAGGTTGTGCGCGTTGCCGATCGGCGTGAGCATGCTGCCCACGTTCGCGCCGATGGTCATCAGCGTGCCGACGAGCACCGCATGCTCCTCCATGTGCGCCATGACGAGTACGGAGATCGCGAACGGGATGAACGTGACGAGCGCGACGTCGTTGGTGATGAGCATCGCGGAGAAGAACGTGAGCGAGATGAGCGTGAGGACGAGCCCCCGCGCGGTGCGCACGTGATGCAGCAGACGCGAGCCGATGATGCGGAACACGCCGATGCGCTGCAGACCGCACACGACGAGCATCAGGCACACGAGCTGGCTAATCGTGCTCATGTGCACATAGCCCTTGTAGTCGGCGTCCGGCGGGACGATGAAGCATGAGATCAATGCCAGCACCGTGGCGACGATGAGAATCGTCTCGCTTTTCAACAGTCCGACCAGCCAGCGCCGCATCGATTCCTCCGTGGAACAAGGGGATTTACCGTAAGTATCCTAACGGAAACCGCTCCCTGTTACGTAGTCCCGGCGTGCTGTTTTCCGACCGTTTTCCGCGAAATCATTGGTCACGCTTACTCGCTATTGGCTTTTCCTCCCGACTTTTTCGATTTTTCATGACTGAATTCCGCATGAACGGAATATGAAGAACAAGTTTTCCCGAGTCCCTTGGTCCGTCCGCGCGCACGATGCGGGACTACGCCGACTACACCCCGCCCGCGTAGTTTCACTTGCTGTTCACCATGGTTTCAGTCAACTTTCCCCTGCACGCCGTCCGCGCGGCCCGAAGCGGCGGCACGATAGGAGATGCAGCGCGGTTCGGCTGCCACGGTATGAGGTCCAAACCGCGATAACTGAATACCGATCACGGCGCCGAGACCGCGGCGCCCCCGCGAACGGGCCGCGGAAAGCCGGCCCGGACAGAAAAAGGCAGTTGACGAAATATGCTCGAACTCAAGGACATCACCAAGTCGTTCGGCGACACCCATGTGCTGAACGGCATCAGCCTCGAACTGGACAACGGCAAGATCATGTCGATCCTCGGCCCGTCCGGCGGCGGCAAGACCACGCTGCTCAACATCATTCTGGGCATCACGGAGCCGACCAGCGGCCAGCTGATCTACAACGGCGAGGACCTCACCCACGTGCCGATGGAGAAGCGCGGCTTCAACATCGTGTTCCAGGACTACGCGCTGTTCCCGAACCTCACCGCCTACGAGAACATCACCTACGGCCTGAGGAACAACCCGGGCATCTCCTCGCCGGACGAGATCAAGGAGCTGATCAGCCTGCTCGGCCTCGAGGAGCACCTCAACAAGCACATCGACGAACTCTCCGGCGGCCAGAAGCAGCGCGTGGCGCTCGCCCGCACCCTCGTCATGAAGCCGAAGCTGCTGCTCCTCGACGAGCCGCTGTCCGCCCTGGACGGCGTGATCAAGGAGTCAATCAAGGCGAAGATCAAGCAGATCGTCGAGCAGTACGACCTCACCACGATCATGGTCACCCATGATCCGGAGGAGGCGTGCACGATGAGCGACAAGGTGCTCATCATCAACTACGGCAAGGTGGCGCAGTACGACACCCCGGAGAACATCATCGAGCATCCGGCGTCCGACTTCGTGCGCAAGTTCATCCTCCACCAGCTCGAGGTGAAGCGCAACAACATCTACACCCTGTTCAACGAGGGTGACGAGGCCGAGACGGCCGCGCACGCCAACGCCGAGCTCGCCGCCGCGGGCCAGGAGGCCTGAGCCATGTCGGTAGAGTCCATCCAGGCGGGCAAACAGCTGCCCAACATCCGCCCCGAGATCCACAACTACGAGGCGCGGCCCTCCAAGCCGAAGCAGACCGAACTGTGGACGCTGCTCGCGATCGTCGCCGTGTGCTTCATCGGATTCCTCGTCGTGCCGATGATCCTCGTGATCATCCGCTCCTTCACCACCGCGGGCGGCGAGGCCACGCTCGACAACTACGCGACGATCCTGTCCCGCCCCGAATTCATCCGGTCGATCACCAACTCGCTGACCGTCGCCGCCGTCTCCGCGCTCGTCGCCGTGCTGCTCGCGTTCCTGCTGAGCTACACGATCAACTGCACGAACGTGCCGCGCGGATTCAAGAAGGCCGTCGCCCTGCTCGCGCAGCTGCCGATGCTGCTGCCGACCATCACCTACGGCTTCGCGATCATCTACTCGTTCGGCAAGAACGGCCTGATCACGCAGATCATCGGCCACCCGCTGTTTGACATCTACGGGTTCAACGGCCTGCTCATCGGCTACGTCATCTACACGCTGCCGACCTGCTTCCTGCTCATCAACAACAGCTTCCAGTTCGTCGACAAGAAGTTCATCATCGTCTCGCACATCATGGGCGACAACCCGCTGACGACCTTCCTCAACACCGTGCTGCGCCCGCTGGTCGGCACGCTGGCCGTCGCGTTCATCCAGTCGTTCTTCCTCGCGTTCACCGACTACGGCATCCCGACCTCGGTGGGCGGCGCCTACGACGTGCTGGCCATGACGCTGTTCAACCAGATGCTCGGCTCGATCCCGAACTTCAACCGCGGCGCCGTGATCGCCGTGTTCATGCTCATCCCGTCGATCATCTCGATCGTCCTGATGACCGTGCTCGAACGCTTCGCGATCCGCTACAAGCAGATCAGCCAGATCGACCTGCCCAAGGGGAAGAAGCGCGACTGGATCTGCGGCATCGCCTCGGTCGTCACGCTCGTGTGCGTGCTCTCCGTGTTCCTCGTGATCCTGCTCATCCCGTTCGTCCAGGAGTGGCCGGACCATCTCGGCTTCACGTTCGCGCACATCGCGAACCTGTTCACCGACTCGCAGCTGACGCAGGTGTTCACCAACTCGCTGTACGTCGCCGTGATGACCGCCATCTTCGGATGCGTGTTCGTCTACGCCGCGGGCCTGGTCACCTCCCGTTCGAAGCTGCCCGCGTGGGCCCGCCGCTCGGTGGACGCGATCTCCGCGATCATCAACACGGTCCCGGGCATGGTGCTCGGCATCGCCTTCCTGTTCATGTTCTCCGGCTCGCCGCTGCAGAACACGTTCTGGATCCTCATCATCGCGAACATCGTGCACTACTTCGCCACCCCGTACCAGATGATCAAGGACTCGCTGACCAAGATGAACGCCGGCTGGGAGACCACCGCCAAGCTCATGGGCGACAACTGGATCAAGACGCTGGTGCGCGTCGTCACGCCGAACGCGTGGCCGACCCTGCTGCAGATCTTCGGCTACTACTTCGTCAACGCGATGGTCACCATCTCGGCAGTCGTCTTCCTGACCGGCGCCCGCACGCAGGTCATCACGACGAAGATCTCCGCCCTGCAGCACATCGCCAAGTTCGACGACGTGTTCGTGCTCTCGCTGCTCATCCTCGTCGTCAACCTCGTGGTCAAGGGTCTGATCGCCCTGTTCACCCGCGACCGTGCCGCCGAGCGCGCCAAGGAGGCCCGCAAGGCCAAGGCCACCGTGAGGACCCCGCAGGTGGCCGCCTCGTTCAGCACCGTACGCCCGAGCCGCCAGCTCGCGGCGGCGGCCGCCACCTTCCAGCTGCCGGACAGCGGCAACCGCAGGAACCGCAGCCTGCTCACCGGCATCGCCTCCGCGGTGTGCGTGGCGCTGCTCGTCGGCTTCGGCGCGGTCTCCACGTCCGCGGCGGCGGCCGGCGGCAAGGTCGTCATCTACACGAACGCCGACGAGGAGGCCGTCACCGCCTTCGAACATGCGCTCGACCGCAACGGCTACAAGGACCAGTACATCATCCAGGAGTTCGGCACCTCCGAGCTCGGCGGCAAGATGCTGGCCGAGGGCAAGGCCCTCGAGGCGGACATGCTGACGATGAGCTCCTACTACGTGGACTCCGCCCAGGACCGCAACCACATGTTCGCGAACCTGACGGACGTGCACTCACAGCTGCTCGGCGACACGGAGAACTCGAAGGCCCCGGCCTACCGCTCCCCCACCACCGCGCAGGAGGGCGCGATCATCATCAACACCGAGGCCCTCAAGGCCGCGGGCGTGCCGAAGCCGAAGAGCTATGCCGACCTGGCCAAGCCCGAGTACAAGGGCCTGATCTCCGTGCCGGACATGGAGGGTTCCTCCACCGGCTGGCTGATGGTCCAGGCAATCGTCGACGCCTACGGCACCGGCGCGAAGGGCAAGAAGATCCTGACGGACATCTACCGCAACGCCGGCCCGCACCTCGAACAGTCCGGCTCCGGCCCACTCAAGTCCGTGCGCGCCAAAGAGGTGGCGATCGGCTTCGGCCTGCGCCACCAAGCGGTCGCGGACAAGAAGAACGGCCTGCCCATCGACTACGTGGACCCGACCGAAGGCAACTACTCGCTGACCGAGTCGGTGGCGGTGCTCGACAAGGGCCGCGCCACCAACCCGAAGGCGCAGAAGATGGCCGGCGTCATCATCGACCAGGGCCGCAAGGAGCTGCTCGAGACCTACCCGACCCCGCTCTACAAGGGTGAGAAGGCCCCGGCGAACGCCTCCAAGCGTTCGAAGTCCTTCCCCGAACCGCTGACCGTCGACCTGCTCCAGAAGCACCAGGACTTCTCGTCCGAGTGCAAGCGGGCCGCGGAAGGCGGCGAGTGACGGGCCTCGCCCTGAGTCGCGCCCAGACCGCGCAAGTGAACGCAATCTGAACGCAACTCGCTTACTACAAACGACACTCCGCCCGCAGGGCGAAATCTACGTAGAAATATTCAAAAACTTCCTTCGTGATTACACTCTGCGGGCGGAAGCCATATTCACAGCACTTCACATAACGATTTCGATCCGATTCACTTCGCATAAGCCAAGGAAACAAGCCAAGGAAAGGAAACGACCATCATGGCCAACGAATACAAGCTGCTCACCCCCGGACCGCTGACCACGACCCGCACGGTCAAGGAGGAGATGCTCTTCGACCACTGCACGTGGGACGAGGACTACCAGCAGATCACCCAGAAGATCCGCCGCCAACTGCTCGAGCTCGCCCACTGCGACCCGCGCGACTACACCGTCGTGCTCATGCAGGGCTCCGGCACGTTCGGCGTGGAGAGCGTGATCACCTCCGTGATCGGCAAGGACGAGAAGGTCCTGCTGTGCACGAACGGCGCGTACGGCGACCGCCAGGTCAAGATCTGCGAGCACGCGGGCATCGACTACGTCCAGTACGCCGAGCCGTACGACCGCATCCCGGACGCCGACAAGGTCGAGGAGTACCTGAGGAACGATCCGTCCATCACGCACGTCTCGATGATCCACTCGGAGACCACCTCCGGCCTGCTCAACGACATCGCCGCCGTGGCCACCGTCGCCAAGGCGCACGGCTGCACGTTCATGGTCGACGCGATGAGCTCCTTCGGCGGCGTCGACATCCCGGTCTCCGGCTGGGGCATCGACTTCCTCGTCTCCTCCGCCAACAAGTGCATCCAGGGCGTGCCCGGCTTCAGCTTCATCATCTGCAACAAGGCGAAACTCGAAGCCTCCAAGGGCAAGGCGCGTTCGCTGTCCCTCGACCTGTGGGACCAGTGGAACACGCTGGAGAAGGCGAACGGCAAGTGGCGCTACACCTCCCCCACCCACGTGGTGCTCGCCTTCTCGAAGGCGCTCGACGAGATGTTCGCCGAAGGCGGCATCCCGGCCCGCTCCGCCCGCTACCAGCTCAACAACGACCTGCTCATCGCCCGCATGAAGGCGCTCGGCTTCCGCACGTTCCTCGCGAAGAACCAGGGCCCGATCATCACCACGTTCCTCTACCCGGACGGCACGAAGTTCGACTTCCACGACATGTACGAGTTCATCAAGGAGCGCGGCTACGCGATCTACCCGGGCAAACTCACCCACGAGGAGACGTTCCGCCTGGGCAACATCGGCGAGATCTACACGGACGACATCGAGAAGGTGACCGAGCTGCTGGCCCTGTACATGGGCGAGCGCGGCCTGCTCGAGGCGGCCACCGGCTCGGCTTCCGTGCCCGAGGCGATCGCCGCGATGGACAAGGCCGGCGAGCCGATCAAGGCCGCCGCCCCCGCGACCGTGAAACTCACCGCCTGATTCTCTTTCTCTCCTCTTCCCCATCCCACCCGATTCGCGGGAGCCCCCTCGTCAAAGGGGGCCGCATACAACCGTTATGAGTCACTGAAAGGACAATGATGACCAACCGTTTCGAAGCCGTGATCTTCGACTGGGCCGGCACGACCGTGGACTACGGCTGCTTCGCCCCCGTCAAGGCGTTCCAGGAGGCGTTCAAGGAGTTCGGCGTCGAGCCGACGATGGCCGAGACCCGCAAGCCGATGGGTATGCTGAAGCACGACCACATCGACACGATGCTGCACATGGACCGCATCGCCCGCGCCTGGGAGGAGCGGCACGGCGCCGCACCGACCGACGCGGACACGGATGCCGTGTACGCGCACTTCGAGCCGAAGCTGCTGTCGATCCTCGACGGCTTTGCCGACCCGAAGCCGGGCGTGACGGAGGCGGTCGCCGCCCTGCGCGAGGCAGGTCTCAAGATCGGCTCGACCACCGGCTACACGGACAAGATGATGGAGATCGTCGTGCCGAAGGCCAAGGAGAACGGCTACGATCCGGACTTCTGGATCAGCCCGGACGGCACGGACGGCTACGGCCGCCCCTACCCATACATGATCTTCCGCAATCTGGAGGCGCTGCATGTGACCGACGTGCGCCGCGCCGCGAAGGTGGGCGACACGCTCTCCGACATCCGCGAGGGCAAGAACGCGGGCGTGTTCACGATCGGCGTGACCGAGGGCAGCTCGCAGATGGCGCTGAGCCAGGCGGAGTTCGAGGCGCTGGACGAGGCCGGCAAGCGCGCGGCCCGCGCCAAGGCGCGTGACGCGTTCGTCGCCGCCGGCGCGGACGCGGTCATCGATTCGATGGCCGAGCTTCCCGCCCTGCTCGCCCAGATCGCCTGAACCGATCGCCTGAACCGATCGCCCGGACTCATTCGCCCGGATTCATTCGAGCGCCTCGCAGATGATGCGGACCCCCTTGTCGAGGTCGCAGGCTGCGGGGCGCACGACGTTGAGACGGATGTGGGAGTCGTCCGTCTCGTCGACGTCGAAGACGCCGCCCGGCATGAAGGTGACGCCTTCGGCCCGGCATCGCTCCAACAGCGCCAACGCGCGCGCTCCCCGCGGCAACGTCACCCACACGTAGTAGCCGCCTTCCGGCACGGTCCATCGCATGCCGTCGGGCGCATATCGTTCCAGCGCGGCGATCGTCCGGTCGCGGCGATCGCGGTACGCCTTGGTGAGCGTGTCCACATGCGCGCCGATGCGCCCCTCCCTGAGCAGTTCCATGCAGATGCGCTGCGAGGACGTGCTCGTATGCTGGTCGACCATTCGTCTCAGGGCCGCGACCCTGCCAATCACATGCGGGTCGGCCACGATCCAGCCGGTGCGCAGTCCGGATGTGACGGTCTTCGAGAACGTGGACAGGTAGATCACATATCCGGCGTTCTCCATGCCCGCCACCGGCGTGGGCCGGACCGCCATGGCATCGCCTTCGTCGCGCCCGCCTTCCCCCGTCTGCTGCCGCATGGGCCCGTACCATAGATCGCCGTAGGCGTCGTCCTCGATGATGAGGCACTGGTGGCGTCTGGCCGCGGCGATGAGCTCGCGCCGGCGCGCGGTCGGCATCGTGACGCCGGTGGGATTGTGCGCCGTGGGAATCGTATAGATGAATTTCGGGTGGTACCGCGCGCAGTAGCCTTCCAGCAGATCGGTGCGCATGCCCAGCCCATCCATCGGCACGCCGACGACGCGGGCCCCCATCGAACGGAACGCCTGCAATGCGGAGAACAGCGTAGATTGTTCGACGAGCACGCAATCGCCCGGATCGAGGAACGCGCGCACGCACAGGTCGATGCCCTGCTCCGAACCCGACAGCACCATCACGTTGCGTTCGTCGCACCGCACGCCGCGCGCACGCATGTGGTCGGCGAGCAATGCGCGCAGTTCCGTGAACCCTTCGATGGGAGATTCGGGACGGCCGTCGAACTCGTGCGAGGAGAACGCCTCGACGCTCACCGCGCGCAGCAGGTCGTCGGGGATGTCGCCGGGGTTCGGCGAACCGGTGGCGAAATCGATGACGGTGCCGCCGCGTTGGGCCCGATCGGCCGATGCGATGTCGTGATAGGTGAACCGGTTGGAATAGTCGCTGAACAGCACCGACCATGGAGGCGGCACGACGGACGGTTCCGTCTCCGAGTCCGGGTGTCGGTCCCGTATGGTGTGCACGATGCCGCCGGCCGGCGAGGGCTCCCGTTCCCGACCGGCCCGCGAATCCCCTTCATGGTTCGCGGGCCGGACCGGCGAGGCGTCGGCGACGGGCGTCACGAACGTGCCTTTGCCTACTTTGGAGGCGATGAGGCCTTCGTCCTTCAGCTGCTGGTAGGCCTGCAGCACGGTGGTGCGGTTGACGCCGAGTCTGGCGGCGAGCTCACGCTCGGGCGGAAGCCGGTAGCCTTCGGCGAGTTCGCCGGAGACGATGCGTTCGCGCAGTTGCGCGGCCAACTGCCGGTACATCGGCACGTTCGTATGCCGGTCGAGTTCCAGCTGCATGCCCGTCCTCCTTTCCCGCTCCGCATCCGCATCCGCCATCGGGACGCCTCTCCCGACGATCATCCCGCAACCCATCCCACAGCCCATCCCGACAATCATCCCGACAATCATCCCATGGTGCGGTAAAACTCCCATGGTGCGGCGATGCAAAACGGCGGAAAATAGCCGTTTCACATCATCTTCACACCGCACCATGGGAGCGGTTGCGGGGCTGGTCCCGCGCTATGGGAAGTAGCCATGGGGAGTATGGGGAAACGCTACAGGGCGAGGAACAGCTCGTGCAGACGCGTGTCGTCGGTGAGTTCCGGGTGGAACGCGGTGGCGAGGATGTTGCCCTGCCGTAGCGCCACCGGATGCCCGTCGACCTCGGTTTCGACGCGCGCCGCGTCGCCCACGGAGACGACGTACGGCCCGCGGATGAACACGAGCGGGAAATCCTTGATGCAGTCGGCGTCCCCGGGCTCGCCGAAGTCGGCGGTGGCGGCGAAGCTGCCCAGCTGGCGGCCGTACGCGTTGCGGCGCACGACGGCGTCGAGCGCGCCGAAGTACACGTGCTCGTCGTTGTCGAGCCTCTTCGCGAGCAGGATCATGCCGGCGCAGGTGCCGAACACGGGCTTGCCGGCCTTGATGTGCTCGGCGATCGGCTCGAACAGTCCGGTGGAGTGCAGGAGCTTGCCTTGCGTGGTGGATTCGCCGCCGGGCAGGATCACCCGGTCGATGGAGTCGTCGAAATCCTCGGCGGCGCGCAGCAGCTTCCACGGCGCGCCGAGCCTGTCGAGCACGGCGGCGTGTTCCGCGAACGCGCCCTGCACGGCGAGGATGCCGGTCACGCCGTGCCGGTCCTGCCCGGATTCGACGCCGTCGGACTCCTCCTTGGAGATGTATTCGACCGCTACGACCATGTCAATCGCCTCCGGGTCTCACTCGCCTCGGGCGGCCATGATGGTCTGGATCTCGTCCTCGTTGATGCCGACCATGGCCTCGCCGAGGTTCTCGGAAAGCTTGGCGAGCAGATCGGCGTCCTGCCAGTTGGCGGTCGCCTTGACGATGGCGGCGGCGCGCTTGGCCGGGTCGCCGGACTTGAAGATGCCGGAGCCGACGAACACGCCCTCGGCGCCGAGCTCCATCATCAGGGCCGCGTCGGCCGGGGTGGCGACGCCGCCGGCGGCGAAGTTGACGACGGGCAGACGGCCGTTGTCGTGCACGTACTTGGCGAGGTCGTAGGGCACGGCGAGCTGCTTGGCCGCCTCGTACACCTCGTCGTCGCGCAGGGAGACGAGCTCGTGGATCTGCTTGTTCATCGTGCGCATGTGGCGCACGGCCTGGATCACGTCGCCGGTGCCCGGCTCGCCCTTGGTGCGGATCATGGCCGCGCCTTCGGCGATGCGGCGCAGCGCCTCGCCGAGGTTCTTCGCGCCGCACACGAACGGCACGTCGAACTGGTTCTTGTCGATGTGGTAGACGTCGTCGGCCGGGGAAAGCACCTCGGACTCGTCGATGTAGTCGATGTCGATGGCCTGCAGGATGCGTGCCTCGGCGATGTGGCCGATGCGGACCTTCGCCATGACCGGGATGGACACGGCCTCCTGGATGCCCTTGATCATGGCCGGGTCGGACATGCGGGAGACGCCGCCGGCCGCGCGGATGTCGGCCGGGATGCGCTCGAGCGCCATGACCGCGCAGGCGCCGGCGTCCTGGGCGATCTTCGCCTGTTCGGGCGTGGTCACGTCCATGATCACGCCGCCCTTGAGCATCTGGGCGAGGTTGCGGTTGAGTTCGGCACGGTTCTGCGTCATGATGATCCCTTCTGGTTCGTACGATGCAATGCGGAGCCGGGCGCGTCCGTTGGCGGACGGCGCGGCACCGGTCGCCGACCATTATCGGATGTCGGCGACGCGACCAGTCCAAACCAGTCCAATTTGGATGGGGCCAATCCGCGGATTTCCGACCAGTCCAATCGCGAAAGCCCCGCGAGGCTCACCCGATGTCGTTGCCGTAGACCTGCGACTGGATGTCCTTGCGATGGGTCTCCATCCGCGTGATCTCGCCCAGCAGGGCAATCTTCTCCGCGCCGTCCGGCATCATGGCCATCCTGCGCCGGGCCGCGCCGATGCGCCGCATGTAGCCGATGTCGAGCAGTTTGGCGAGCAGTTCGGAGGCGTAGCGGCTCTCGGCCTTCGTGGGCGTCCTGAGACGCGCGTCCGGCATGGCGCCGGCCGGGTCGGAGACGCCCGCGCCGGAGGCGTCGCCCGCCGCACGCTCCCCACCGGACAGCGGCAGCGGCATGACGGCCAGCTCGTTGATCGTCGATTCGAGCATCGGGCCGCCCGCCTTGGTGAGATTGTGCATCCACAGCCCCTGAGGCGTGTCCGCGGAGGGAAGCCCGCCGGCGGCGGCGACCGCCTGGAACAGCGTGCGGAACACGGGCGTCATGAAATTCGCGAGCGTCAGCTCCGCGAACCCGTTGGGGCTCACGGCGCGCGGCACCTGGATGAGCAGCGCCATGAACTGCTGTTCGGCGATGAACACGGCGTCGTCGATGCGGAAGTACGTCTGCTCGGTCGCGTCGCGGTGCTCGAGCTCACGACGTTTCGCGGGATCGGCGTACGAATCGTCGTCACGGCCGCGCGGACCGCGGTCGAACGCGCCGCCGCCATTGAACCGGCGGCGCGGCGCGTACGCGTCCTCGTCGCGCACGTGCAGCCGTCGACGCGCCTGCCTCACCTCGTCCCGCATGATGTCGAGGTCGATGCCGATACGGCGCGTGGCGCGGCGCGTGTACCAGTCAAGCTGCGACCGGTCGCGGATCTGCGCGATCAGCGGGGCCGCTGCCTTGGCCGCCCCGACCTGCCCGGTCGCATACTGGGTGTCGAAACGGCCGATCGCCGCGTCGATCACGAAATCGTAGAGGGGCACGGCGTGCTCGATGAGCGAGCGGACCGCCTCGTCGCCGCGTTCGATGCGCAGATCGCACGGGTCGAGGTTGTCGTCGGCCACGGCGACGAACGTCTGCGAGAGGAACGCCGCGTCGAGGCCGAACGCATGCAGCGCCGCCTTCTGCCCGGCGGCGTCGCCGTCGAACGTGAACACGACACGTGAGCTCAGCTTCTCGCCCTCGACCTTCAACGGTCCGGTGAGCTGGACGGCGCCGAGCGAATCGTCGGCGATGAGGCGACGCACGATCTTCGCATGCTCCGTGCCGAACGCGGTGCCGCAGGTGGCGATGGCCGTGTCGATGCCCGCCAGATGCATGGCCATCACGTCCGTGTACCCCTCGACGATCACGACCTGGCGCTTCTTCACGATTGCCTTCTTCGCCAAATCGATGCCGTACAGCACCTGGTTCTTGCGGTAGAGCTGCGTGTCCGGCGTGTTGATGTACTTCGCGGCGATCTGGTCGTCGTCGTACAGCTTGCGCGCGCCGAAACCGAGCGTGCGCCCTGTCGAATCGCGGATCGGCCAGGTGACGCGGCCGCGGAAGTAGTCGTAGACGCCACGCTGCCCCTGACGCGCGAGACCGGCGTCAAGCATCTCCTGCTGCGTGAACCCCTTGGACGCGAGATGACGGACGAGATTGTCCCACCCCTGGGGCGCGTACCCGCAGCCGAACCGCTCGCAATCGGCCTGGCTGAACGTGCGGCCTCCGAGCAGCTTCCTGGCGGCGAGCGCCTCCTTGCTCATGATCTGGCTGGTGAAGAACCGCTGCGCCTCCTCGTTGGCCTCCAGCAGTCGCGCGCGCTTCGAGCCGGAATGCCCATCCGGCCTGCCGGCGCCCGTGCTCTCGTAGTGCAGTTCGATATGGTATTTGTCGGCCAGCAGTTCGACAGCCTCGCGGAAGTCGATGTTCTCCTGCTGTTCGACGAATTTGAACACGTCGCCGCCGAGCCCGCAGCCGAAGCAGTGCCAGACGCCGAGGGCGGGACGCACGTTGAAGCTGCCGGTCTTCTCGTCGTGGAACGGGCATAGGCCGACGAACGTGCCGGTGCCCGAGGGCTTGAGCGACACGGATGCGGATACGATGTCGTAGAGGTCCGCGGCGGCGCGCACCTTCTCGATGTCTTCCTTCTTGATCATTCCGGCCATGACACACTACCCTACCGCCTCGCCGCGGCACCGGTGCGGGTATGCCGGTTTCCGTCGTCGGCGCGTGTCCGCCGTCCGTCCGGTTCGCCGCGCGTCGCCGGCGACATCGTTCAGAACAGGATCGAGTGGAGCGCGAGCGCCGAGGAGTCGGTGAGCGAGGCGACCTGGTCGACGGCGACGCGCAGGCGCTCGCCGTCGTTGGCGGCGGTCTCCCAGTCGTCGAGGAACTGGCTTTCGAGGATGTCGCTGGGGCGGGGCGAATCGGCCATGAGCACGTCGACGAGGTCTTCGACGATGCGCCGCTCCTCCTCGTGCATCGGCTCCCTCTCCCCGGGCGCCATGACGAAATGCACGGCGATGCCCTTCAACGCGACGATCTCGTACGAGGTCTCCTCGGGGATGATGGGCCGCGCCGAATACCGGGTGAGCGGCCCCGGGCCGTAGGTGTCGCGCGTCGCCTCCTCGACGCTCCACGCGAACCGGCCGATCAGGTCGGAGGTAATGTTCTTGAGCTGGGCCAGGGCCAATCGCGATCCGTTGAAATGATCGGGGAACATGTCGAGCCGTTTCAGGCGCGCGAACGCCTCGACGAGACGGTCCGGGTCCCATTGCGGCCCGTACCATGCACGCGTCTGCTCCACGACGGCGTCGATCACGCGCGCGTCGGAGAGCGCGATCGGGTTGAACGCGCCGGTGGCGATGGCGTCCTCCACGTCGTGCACCGAATAGGCGATGTCGTCGGCGAGGTCCATGATCCGGCATTCCATGGGCCGTGCGGTCGGGTCGGCGAGTCCCTGTTTGAGCCAGCGGAACACGGGTTCGTCGTCCGGGTAGACGCAGTATTTGGCGCTGCGTTCGCCTTTGGGGTGCTTCGCCGCCTCGGCGAGCGTCCACGGGTATTTGACGGCGGCGTCGAGCGAGGCGCGGGTGAGGTTCACGCCGGCGGAGCGGCCGTCCGGGTGGAATACCTTGGGTTCGAGCCGGGTGAGGAGGCGCAGCGTCTGCGCGTTGCCTTCGAATCCGCCGATGCCCCGGGCGATGCGGGCGAGCGCCGCCTCGCCGTTGTGGCCGAACGGCGGGTGGCCGAGGTCGTGGGAGAGGCAGGCGCAGTCGACCACGTCGGGGTCGCAGCCGAGGAGTTTGCCGATCTGGCGCCCGATCTGGGCGACTTCGAGCGTGTGGGTGAGGCGCGTGCGCGCGAAGTCGTCGGTGCCGGCGACGAGGATCTGGCTTTTCGCGCCGAGCCGACGTAGCGCTGACGAGTGGATGAGCCGCGCGCGGTCGCGTTCGAACGCGGTGCGCGACTTCGATTTGGGCGGCTCGGGAGCCCACCGCTCCTCGTCGGACGCGGTGTAGCCCTCGCCTTTCGGCACGCGTTCGGCGCGGCCCGTCGGCAGGTCATCGTGGTGGCTGGGTTCCATGGCGCATCTCCCCCTTGGCCCCAAGCCTAGCAGCGGCCGTCCGCTACTTTCCGGACCGTTCGCCGATTTCCGCGCGAAGCCGTTCGACCTCGGATTCGAGGTGTTCGATGAGCATCACCTGTTGGGAGATGAGCAGGTCGCGCAGGTCCCGTTTGCCGGCGCGCACGTTGAGTTCCGGCGTGAACGGCTTCGGGAGCCTGCCGTCCGCCGCGCCGCCGGACGCCGCGTCCGCGTCCGGGCTTCCGGCGGCTCCGGCGATTCCCGTGGTTCCGGAGGTCTCGGGGGCGTCCGGCATGGTGCGCCAACGCGCGATGCACCGTTCGATGCGCTTGTATCCGATCAGGGAGGCGTCCAATCCGGCGTCGCGGAAGATGCGCACGGGGGATTCGCCGGCGCGGTACCGGCGCATGCACTCGCGACGGAACGCCTCGGAGTAGCGGATCCGTCCGTTCGATACGCGCGCGACGGCGGGAAGCGAACGCAGATACGCGATCTCCTCGTTGGTGAATCCACCGGCTCCCATGGCGGCCTCCTTTCGACGTGTCCGGTTGGCGTGCGGCGGCGGTCACGGCACCGACGGCATCGCAATACCATCATTGATACCCCGCAATGCGACCGGCCGGTATACATCTACCGGAAACCGGCTCCGCATCGCGACACGCCGCGGACGACGCCCCTTCTCCGTCGCATGGTATCGACATTTCCCCCGTCGCGAACACCCCCTTAACACCCCTACAGGAAGCGCTTATACCCTCGTTATCACTATGGATTCCATACACAACATGGGTTTCACACATACACCCCCATATAAGGGGAAAGACGGAAAGAAAAAGGGTCTTCCCCCTTGGCAAAGGGGGAAGACCCTGTCGATGCGCGGCGTCGGCGCGGGCCGCTACAGCAGCGAGGCCGGATCGAGCTTGGCGAGATCGGCCTCGGGCAGCACCTCGGCGGCATGCTCGTACAGGCGCGGGATGCGGTTGCGCAGGCAGGTGAAGATCTCATAGCTGATGGTGTCGGCGGCGCGGGCCCAGTCGTCGGCGGTCGGTTCGGCGAACTCCTCGCCGCGGCCCGGTCCGAACAGTTCGACCGTGTCGCCCTCGTGCACGCCGAGCGCGGCGGCCGAACCGTGCAGGTCGAGGATGAACTGGTCCATGCACACGCGGCCGGAGACGCGGTACAGCTTCGGGCCTTCGGCGGTCATCACGCGCACCGGGCCGCCCGCCTTCTCCACATGCTTGGCGCCCTGCATGTCGAATCCGGAGGCGGAACGGTGGATGCCGTCCGCGTAGCCGAGCGGCACGATCGCGGTGGACGTGTCGTCGGGGGTGAGGTAGGTGCGGCCATAGGAGATGCCGTGGCCGGCCTCCACGTCCTTGACGGTGCCGAGCTGCGCCTGAAGGCGCATCGCCGGCTTCAACGCGTAGCTGGACGGCGTGCCCATCGCCGGATCCGGCTCGTAGCCGTACAGGCCGATGCCCGGACGGGTGAGCTCGAAGTGGATCTCCGGGCGGGACAGCGTGGCCGCCGTGTTCGCGAGATGGCGGATCTCGGGGGCGATGCCGGCGGCCTCCATGCGGGCGGTGAACGCCTTGAAGTTCTCGATCTGACGGTCGGTGGAGGCGACGAACTCGGGCACGTCCGGGCTGTCGGCCACGGCGAGGTGGCTCCACTGGCCGACGATGTGCAGCACGCCCTCCTTGGCGAGCGGGACGAGCTTGGCGAGCGCCGCGTCGAAGCCCTCCGGCGTGAAGCCGTTGCGGCCGAAGCCGGAGTCGACCTTCACGTGCACGCGCGCCGTCCTGCCGAGCTTGCGGGCGGCGGCGGCCACCGCGTCGATGCCGGGCAGGGAGCCGACGGACACGTCGATGTCGTTGGCGATGAGCTCGTCGAACGGGACTTCCGTGCCGTTGTAGACCCACGTGAGGATGTGGCAGCGGTCGGGGCCGATGCCGAGCTTCCTCAGCAGCAGCGCCTCGTGCGACTGGGCGGTGCCGAGCCAGGTCGCGCCGCCGGCGAGCGCGGCGAGCGCGGCGGGCAGCAGGCCGTGGCCGTAGGCGTCGGCCTTGACGACGCCCATCACGGCGGTGCCGGAGTGCGGGCCGCCGACCACGTCCACCAGATGCGCCATGTTGTCGCGCAATGCCTTGAGGTCGACGATGGCCTGCGCGGGGTAGTGACGTCGGGCGGCCGCATAGTTGGCCTTGCCCTCCGGAGAGCTGAATTCGATTTCGGGAGCTGCGTTCATACTCATGACGCCCCATTGTCGCGCGGCGTGGTGACGTGTCCATGGCATGCGACCACATTGCGGCCGGGCGTGGCGGCGCCGCGTCGCCGGCGTCCACGCCCGGCACCGCTTCATGAGACGCGCCGCGCCGGTTTTCCGGCAGTCCATGTACACTCGCTTTTCACGGTTTGTTTGCCGTTTTCCCGCCCGTAACGTTCGGGGGCAACAATCGACCGTATTCAAGACTCCCGGCGTTGAGGCGTGCCGGGGTCCCGGAATTCCGTCCGGCCAAGCCCATTCCACGTGTTCATGAGAGAAGACCATGAATCTGTTCCGTAAGAAAACGGTGGATCAGCTTGTCGCCGATTCCACCCCGCTCAAGCGCACGATGCGCACCTTCGATCTGACGATGCTCGGCATCGGCGCGATCATCGGCACCGGCATCTTCGTCCTGACCGGCAAGGGCGCGCTCACCGCGGGCCCGGCCCTGTCCGTGTCGTTCCTGCTGGCCGCGATCTGCTGCGGCTTCGCCGGCCTGTGCTACGCCGAGTTCGCGTCGATGGCCCCCGTGTCCGGATCCGCGTATTCATACGCGTATCTGGCGTTCGGCGAACTCATCGCGTTCGTGATCGGCTGGAATCTGATCCTCGAATACGCCCTGCAGGCGGCCACCGTGTCCGCCGGATGGGCCGGCTACTTCAACAAGCTGCTCGAAGGGTTCGGCCTGAGCCTGCCGGTCGAGCTGACGGCCGCCTACGGCACCACGCCGGGCGTGACCACCTACTTCAACCTGCCCGGTTTCGTCGTCGTGCTGCTCATCACCTGGGTGCTGTCCATCGGCATCAACCAGACGAAGAAGACCAACGACATCATGGTGATGATCAAGCTCGCGATCATCGCGCTGTTCATCATCTGCGCCGTGTGGTACGTCAAGCCGTCCAACTGGCAGCCGTTCTCCCCGTACGGCATCTACACGTTCCAGCCCGGCTCCACCCAGCCGTACGGCATCCTGCCGGCCGCGTCGATCGTGTTCTTCAGCTTCATCGGCTTCGACGCCGTGTCCTCCTCCGCCGAGGAGACCATCGAGCCGAACAAGACGCTGCCGCGAGGCATCCTCCTGTCACTCGCCGTCTCGACGGTGATCTACATCATCATGACGCTGGTGATGACCGGCATCGTGCCCTACCAGGAGTTCGCGAAGTTCATCGACGCCCCGGTCGCCGGCGTGATCCTGTACACCGGCATGAACTGGCTGGCCGTGATCGTGAACATCGGCGCGCTCGTCGGCATGACCACGGTCATGCTCGTGCAGCTGTACGGCCAGTCGCGCATCTGCTACGCGATGGGCCGCGACGGCCTGTTCCCGAAGTTCTTCAGCGAGGTGCATCCGAAGCACCGCACCCCGTTCAAGGGCACATGGTTCTTCGGTATCCTCACCGCGATCGCCGGCGGCTTCATCAACATCAACATCCTGTTCGAGCTGGTGAACATCGGCACGCTGTCCGCGTTCATCATCGTCTCCGCCGGCGTGCTGTGGATGCGCAAGACCGCCCCGGACGCGCACCGCGGCTTCAGGGCGCCGGGCGTGCCGGTCGTGCCGGCGCTGTCCATCATCTTCTGCCTGGTGTTCATCGCCGGCCTGAACTGGGAGACCTGGGTGCGGTTCGCGATCTGGCTGGTCATCGGCCTGGCCGTCTACTTCGGCTACAGCCGCCGCCACTCCAAGCTGGAGGGCGCGGACGCCGCCGGCACCCCGCAGGTCGCCGCGGCGAAGGCCGAATAGCCGCCACGTCCGCCCGATACGACGAAGCCCCTCGATGCCCATGCAATGGGCCGAGGGGCTTTCCCGTAAATTCGGAGCAATGCTCCCTACCATTCGTGGCGTTGGTAGGCTATACGCGTCGTGTCCGTCGGCCGGTCGATGAGCTGGATGAGACCGCAGCGGGCGAAGCCACTCGTCTCGAGCACGTGCTGCATGGCCTTGTTGTTCGGATGCGTGTCGGCACGCACGTTGCCGTAGTGCTTCAACGCCCACCGGATGCAGTCGCGGGCGGCATGGCGCACCAGACCGGACGAGGCGATGCGGTGGATGGTCACATACGTGTCGTCGTCGAGCCACGCACCGTCGATATGCGCGTAGGTGGGGTCCTCGCCGGGGCACAGGGCGAACTGGGCGAGGATGCGCTCATGTCCATTCTGCGTATCGACCAGCAGCATCGTGCGCTGGTTGGCGATGTCGTCCTTCACGACCTCCTCGCGGGGGAACGTGTTCCCCCACTGCGTGGGGTTGCCGTTGCGGGCCATCAGCTCGCGCGCATGCGCATACACCTTGAGCATATGCGGCAGATCACGCATGGTCGCGTGACGGAAACGACGGGACGACGCATTGGAATCGGACACCACACCTCACCTCACGGTCGCGCGAGAGCCCCGCACGGGGATTCGATCGGAAACAATCAACTGACGCGCTACGCTACCATGCCCGCCTCACAAACACCGCGGGTTTCCCGTGGACCGGCTGAATGTTCCCTGACCTTCCGGCGACGATCGAAAGGCGTCCTGACGACGGAAACGCCCCGACGCCCCAGCGCCCCGACCGTTCTCTCAGACGACCTTGCGTTCGAACGGATCGGAGCTGATGCCCTTGGCGAGGATGTCCTTGCACCATTCCTTCGCGGTGAACAGGCTGTGGTCGCGGTAGTTGCCGCAGCTTTCGATCGTGGTGGCCGGCACGTCGTCCCACGTGGCCTTGTAGGCGATGAACTCCAGCGACTCCTTCAGCGCCTTGGCGACCTCCTCGGTGGGGTGCTCGCCCCAGGTGAGCAGGTGGAAGCCGGTGCGGCAGCCGAACGGCGAGCAGTCGATGTAGCCGTCGATGCGTTCGCGCAGCAGCACGGCGATTGTGTGCTCGATCGTGTGCAGTCCGGCCGTCGGGATCGCGTTCTCGTTCGGCTGCACGAGGCGCAGGTCGTAGTTGGAGATCACGTCGCCGTGGGGACCCTTCTCCGTGTCGATGTAGCGCACGTACGGCGCCTTCACCTTCGTATGGTCGAGCTGGAAGCTCTCCACCACCGGCTTGTCGGTCTTCTCCGCCATGTTCGTTCCTTTCCGCATACGCCGCGACGGCACGCGTCCGCGTGCCACCGGCGTATCCGCCGCCCATCCTAGTCGCCGATCGTCGGCGGGCGGCCCGTCGCATCCGGCCATCGTTATAGACGCTCGTTATACTCAAGACCGCCCCAAGCCTACACGGTCCGGCTCAGGCCGCTCCGCCGAACGCGGCGATCGCCTCCATGAACCGTGCGCCGTACGCCTGGAGCTTGCGCTCGCCCACACCGTTGACCGCGAGGAACTGCGCATCGTCGGCCGGTTTGATGCGCGCCATGTCGCGCAACGTGCGGTCGGAGAACACGATGTACGGCGGCTTGCCGATCTCCTGCGCGATGGTCTTGCGCAATTCGCGCAGACGCTGGAACAGCGCCTCCTCCTCGTCGCCCGGCACGTAGGCGTCCGCATCGACGGGACCGTTCGTGCCCGCCGCGCCGAACACGGTGGAGGACGCCGAACCGGCAGAGACGCCGAACCGGCGCATCCGACCACCGCCGGACGCGCCGCCGTCGGAGCGCACGGCCTTGCGTTCCACGCGTTTGATCTCATAGTGGAAGTCCGGTGATACCGTCTCCACCGCACGGGTGCCGAAGCGGACGATCGGCAGACTCCCGTCGCTGATGGCGAGATAACCGTCGGTGGCCATCTGGCTGAGCACGTCGCGTACACGCCTCTCCGGCACGTCCTTCAACGTGCCGAAGCTCGGCATGCGTTCCGGGTTGAGCCAGGCGAGATCCCGCGCCTGCGAACCGCGCAGGATCTTCACGATCTTGCCGGAGCCCAGACCGTCACGCACCGGGTACGGCGTGGTCTCCCGCCCCAGCTCGTCGTGGTCGAACGTCACATCGTGCACGCAGCGGCTGATGTTGCGCGCGATGTCGGTCACGTCGATGGTGGTGAACGTGCGTTCGCAGTTCGCGCACGCGCCGCACTTGACGGTCGCATCCCCCGCCTCGCCGGAGCCGCCCGCCGCGGCAGGACCGTCCTCCTGCCCGAAGTAGCGGGTCATGTACCGATGAAGACATTCGGTGGTGCGGCAATAGCCGATCATGCCGTCGAGCAATCGGCGGCGGTTGCGGCGCGCGATCTCCTGCTCCTCGGGAGTCATGCGCTCGTTGTCGTGGTCCGATTCCAGCAGACGGCGGCGCGTGCCGATGTCGGAATCGTTCCACAGCAGCGTGCACCGGCTGGGTTCGCCGTCACGCCCCGCACGACCGGCCTCCTGGTAGTAGGCTTCGATGGATTCGGGCATGTTGTGGTGGATCACATAGCGCACGTTCGATTTGTCGATGCCCATGCCGAACGCGTTCGTGGCGACGACGACAGGAACCCGGTCGGTCACGAAATCCCGCTGCGCCCTGGCCCGGACCTCCGGGCTCATGCCGCCGTGGTAGGCGACGGCGACGGGCCCGCGCTCCCCCGTCCCCGGACCCGCGCCGGACGCACCGCCCGCGCCGGGACGCTGCGGGACCGACTGGTTCAACGTGTTGGCGAGCTGTTCGGTCTCCTTGCGCGTGGAGCAGTACACGATGCCGGATTCGTCCGGATGCGTGGCCACGTAGTCCACGATCCACGCGGCCTTGCGTTTGCGCTCCATGTTGATGACGTCGAAATACAGGTTCGGCCGGTCGAATCCGGTGACCGTCACCTGTGGCGAGACCAACCCGAGCAGGCCGACGATGTCGCGACGCACCTTCTCGGTGGCGGTGGCGGTGAATGCGCCGACGACCGGACGGCGCGGCAGCGAGCGGATGAAGTCGCCGATGCCGAGATACGAGGAGCGGAAATCCTGGCCCCATTGGGAGACGCAGTGCGCCTCGTCGACGGCGACGAACGAGATCGGCGTGCGAGAAGCGAAATCGCGGAACCGTCCGGTCTCGAGCCGTTCCGGGGCGACGTACAGGAGCTTCACCTGCCCGGACGCCGCCTGGGCGAGCACCATCGACTGCTCGTCCGGCGCCTGCATGCCGTTGACGAACGCCGCCGGCAGGCCCTGGTCGTTCAGCGAGTCGACCTGGTCCTGCATGAGGGAGATGAGCGGCGAGATGACGATGGTGACGCCGGGCAGCAAAGCGGCCGGTATCTGGTAGCACACGGATTTGCCGGCGCCGGTGGGCATGACGGCGAGCACGTCGCGCCCATGAAGAAGCGCGTCGACCACGCCGTCCTGCCCGGGGCGGAACGATCCGTAGCCGAAGTACCGTTCCAGCGCCCCGAGCGCCGCCGCATGCGCATCAACCGTCTGTCCAGTCATGGTTCCACCATACATTCCCCTTGGTGCGGCAACACACTTTCTCCACAACGGCGGAATGAAGCCGTTTTGGGATACCGCACCATGGGATGTTCACCGCACCATGGGGCATGTGGGTGGGGTCACAGCCGGGCCAGCGCCTGGTCGAGGTCGGCGATGAGGTCGTCGGCGTCCTCGATGCCGACGGAGATGCGGATCAGGTTGTCGGGCACCTGCAGGGTGGTGCCGGACACGGAGGCGTGGGTCATGGCGGCGGGCACCTCGATGAGGCTTTCGACGCCGCCGAGCGATTCGGCGAGCGTGAAGATGGCCGTATGGTCGACGAAGCGCTTCGCCGCCTCGGCGCCTGCGGCGAGCTGCACGGAGACGATGCCGCCGAAGCCGCCGTGCATCTGGCGCGCGGCGGTCTCATGGCCCGGATGGGATTCGAGACCCGGGTACCAGACGCGTTCGATCACGTCGGACGGCTGGGATTCGAGCCACTGGGCGACCTTGAGCGCGTTGGCGGAGTGGCGCTTGACGCGCAGGTCGAGGGTCTTGAGTCCTCGGATGTCGAGCCAGGAGTCGAACGGGGAGGGCACGGCGCCGGCCGCGTTCTGCAGGAACGCGACCTGGTCGCGCACGGCGGCGTCGTTGAGGACGACGGCGCCGCCGACCACGTCGGAATGGCCGCCGATGTACTTGGTGGTCGAGTAGACGACCGCGTCGGCGCCGTCGTCGAGCGGGTGCTGGAGCGCGGGCGAGGCGAACGTGTTGTCGACGACGACCTTGGCGCCGTGCTCGTGCGCGAGTTCGGCGGTCAGGGCGATGTCGGTGATGTTGAGCAGCGGATTGGACGGGGTCTCGACCCAGATGTAGCGGTACGGCTTGGCGGCGAGCGCCGTTTCGACGGCCTGCGGGTTGGTGATGTCGACCACGTCGAGGCCGACGCCCCACGGCACGAACACCTTGGCGAGCAGACGGTAGGTGCCGCCGTACACGTCGTTGCCGAGGAGGATGTTGTCGCCGGGCTTCAGGGTGGAGCGCAGGAGCACGTCGATGGCGGCGAGACCGGAGGAGAAGGAGAGCGCGTATTTCGCTCCTTCGACGGCGGCGAGCTGTTCGTCGAAGCTGGTGCGCGTCGGGTTGATGGAACGCGAGTAGTCGTGGCCGCCACGAAGGCCGAGCACGCCGTCCTGCTTGAACGTGGATGTGGCGTAGATGGGCGTGACGACGGCGCCGGTGGTCGGGTCGGGCTCCTGTCCGGCGTGGATGGCGCGGGTGGCGAGGGCGGTGTCGGCGAACTGGGTGTTGTATTCGGCGGACATGGTGTTCCTTTCAGATGGGTCGTATCCGAGGATACGTCTCCGGCCCGTGCGGACCGGCGTGGTTGTTATCGATATTGGTGATGACGGGTATGTGAGTTCCGGCGATGTCGGGGACATGGCGGGCGGGTCGGGGCGGCTGCGCGCACCGGTCCGCCCCGCCCGGCTACAGGTACTGCTCGACGAGCGAAGGGCGTGCGGTCCGTTCGACCACGTCGCCGTAGCCGTTGGCGCGCATCCAGTCGTCGTCGAAGATCTTCTCCAGGTAGCTGCGGCCGGAGTCGGGGGCGAGCACGACGACGAGCTGGTTCTCGTCGAGGTCGTGCGTCTTCGCGTACTTGACGGCGCTGGCGACGGCCATGCCGGAGGATCCGCCGACGAGCAGCGCCTCCTCGCCGGCGAGACGCCGGGTCATCTCGAACGCTTCGGCGTCGTTCGCCTTGACGATCTCGTCGGGGATGGCACGGTCGTAGGCCTCCGGGTAGAAGTCCTCGCCGACGCCTTCGATGTCGTACTGGTGTACGTCGGCGGGATCGGCCGCGGAGTAGATGGAGCCTTCCGGGTCGGATCCGACGACCACGACGCGCCCGTCGGACGCCTCCTTGAGGTAGCGCCCGGTGCCGGAGATGGTGCCGCCGGTGCCGACGCCGGCCACGAAGTGCGTGACCTTGCCGTCGGTGTCGCGCCAGATCTCGGGGCCGGTGGTGGCGTAGTGGCTGGCCGGTCCGTTCGGGTTGTCGTACTGGTTGGGCCGGTAGCCGCCGGGGATGGCCTTGGCGAGGCGTTCGGCCACCTGGTAGTAGGAGCGCGGGTCGTCGGGGCCGGCGTCGGTGGGGGTGACGACCACTTCGGCGCCGTACGCGCGCAGTACGGCGCGCTTCGATTCGGAGACCTTGTCGGGCAGGGTGAAGATGGCGCGGTAGCCGCGTTGCTGGGCGACCATGGCGAGTCCGACGCCGGTGTTGCCGGACGTGGGTTCGACGATGACGCCGCCGGGCTTCAGTTCGCCGGAGCGTTCGGCCGCGTCGATGATGCGCGCGGCGATGCGGTCCTTGGAGGAGCCGCCCGGGTTCATGTATTCGATCTTCACGGCGATGGTGGCGCGGACGCCGTCTTCGGCGGGGATGCGGTTGAGTCTGACGAGCGGGGTGTCGCCGATGAGGTCGGCGGTGCTGTTCGCGATGGTCATGATCGTCTCGTTTCCTTGTGGTTCCGTTGCGGGTCGGTCGGGTTGGGATGGGATGTCGGTTGTCGTCGTGAACCGGCGTTCCCCTGCGAGACGGTCTGGAGTGGTGCGTTGGCTGTGATGACGGGTGGTTCGCGTGCCATGCGCGAGTTCGATGATGCTTCCTTCACGGATTCCGTCAGGAGTATCGGCACCCCCAACGTGCCAATAATCGACGTGATACCGATGGATACCTACGTGCGTGAAATCCGAAACGAAAATCGCGGCGATTCCCCTGCCGCATTCGAATGCCCTGTCTCAAGTTATGCGTCACTGACCGTCCGCCCGGGGGCGTCGGTTAGCGACAACAACACATGAGAATCTGCATGCCTCACACGATACCACCTCCCTCCCCGCCAGCGTGTCGAGAACACTTCAAACGCCCATATCGTGGACAGGTTCGGCTTGGCTCCCTCTGACGAGGGAGCTGCCGGCGAAGCCGGCTGCCGGAGACGACATGTGGCCCATACCGGCAACGGCACGGGCCACACAATCGAGGCAGGGGCATCATCAGGCATGAATCCCCATCAGTCGAGCAGTCAGATCACCCACCGCCGCGCGGCGTGGACCTCGCGTCGCATCGTGAGCCGGCGCGCCACGGCCACGCATACGGCGAACAGCGCCACCGCTTCGGCGAACGGTATCCATGCGACGTACAGATGCCATTCGTTCCAGTTCGATTCGTACCGGATGACTTCGCCGGTCATGGCCTGCGCCAGCCAGGCCAGTTTCACGGAACCGTTGAAGAGGAACAGCCGCATCGCCGCCACGTATGCGATGACGACCACGCCCACGGATGCCGCGAGCCGCTTCGCCCCGCCCGAACACGCCCATGCGGTGGCCGCACCGACGAGCAGCCCCAGCGCCGCGGCGGCGAGCATCAGCGCGAAGCAGGCCACGCCCATGAACAGCCATCCGCCGGGGATGATGCCCGACACCTTCGAGACGCCGCCCGTGGAGGCCGGAATATACTGCCATGCGTACAGGAACCGGTAGGAGAACGGCGTCTGGTAGAGGTCGTTGCCCCACCAGCCGTAGACCGGGGATGCGCCGGCCGTCACCTCGACGGAACCTTGCCGAACGCGATCCACCAACCCGTATTCCAGCGCGGTCATCGCCACCGCCGACAGGGCGCTGGCTGCCACACCGCATGCGGCCGGCGCGAACGTCAGCGAGCGCCGGTCCACGCCGTGGCACAGTTCCGGCCCCACGAACGCCAGGAACCAGACCAGCCCGGCGGCGAACAGCATCAGCCCCATCAATGATTCGATGTCGGCGGCGCCGGCGCCCATCATGATGTCGTCAAACGCATACGGCATCCGCACATGCCAGTGCCCCTGCAGGGTGAGATACCGCACGCCGCCGCCGATCGCGGCCATCACGACGCCCACGCCGAGCACCGCCGCATACAGTCCCGCGCATCGCCGCATCATGACGCGCGTCTGCCGGCCGGCCCGATGACGCCGCGCCGTCCGCACCGCCACGCCATCGGCATGCACGTCGCTTCGCGCATCGCCCGACGTTGTTCTTTTCGTCATCGCAGTCATCGCGACACCTCGTCTTTCTCCGTTCCGGCACCGACGACACCAGAAGAATCGTCGGTCTCGTCGATGGCATCGTCGTCGGCCGTATTCCCCGCAACACCGCCGTCGCCGGTCACGCGGATGAAGTAGTCCTGCAGGCCGAGCCCGCTCACGGCGATGCCGTCGGGCACGTCGCGTTCGTCCACGTGGCCGCGCACGGTGACGGTGGCGAGACGCCCCATGCGCTCGACCGCGACCGGCTGCAGTCCTTCCGCGTGGACGAACGCGTGCACGCTCGTCTCGTCGCCGACGAGTACGGTGGCGCGGGAGGCGACGTCGCCGGCGTCGAACGCGTCGACGACCCGGCCACGGTCGAGGATGACGGCGCGTTCGACGACCTGCGCGACCTCGTCGATGATGTGCGTGGAGACGACGATGACGCGCGGCCGTTCGGCGAACGATGCGATGAGAAGCCGGTAGAAGCGTTCGCGGTTCGCCGCGTCGAGCCCGTTGACCGGTTCGTCGAGCAGCAGCACGTCGACGGGCAGGCACAGGCCGGAGACGAGGCGCACGATCTGGCGTTGGCCGAGCGAAAGCCCGCCGTATGAGGCGTTCGCCTTGATGCCGAACGCGGCGAGCATGCGATCGGCCGCCTCGCCGTCGATGCCGCCGTAGTAGCGGCCTTCGCGCTTGAGGAACGAGGAGACGTGCATGCCGAACAGGAACGGGAGCGTCTCGTTGACGAGGTGGATGCGCGCCTGCGCGTGCTCGTTGTCGCGCACGTCCTCGCCGTCGAGTTCGACGTCGCCGGATGTGGGCAGGAGCCGGTTGGCGATGGTGGCGAGCAGCGTGCTTTTGCCGGCGCCGTTGCGGCCGAACAGGCCGTGGATGCCCGGTTCGAGCGTGAGGTTCACGTGGTCGAGGGCCGGCGCGGACGCCTTGTGGAAGGTCTTGGTCAGGTCGTTGATGATGAGGCTCATGATCGGTATCCCCTGTCGATGATGTCCTTGAGTTCGTCGGCGCCGATGCCGAGCCGTTTCGCCTCGGCGATGAATGCGCCGACGCGCGTGGTGAGGAATTCGTCGCGTTTGGCGTCGCCGGCCTTGCGCCTGGCCCCGGCGGTGACGAACATGCCGAGCCCGCGGCGCTTCTCCAGCAGCCCCTGGTCGACGAGCAGGTTCATGCCTTTGAGCACGGTGGCCGGGTTGATCTTGTACGTGGTGGAGATCTCCGTGGTGCTGGGCACCTGCTCGCCTTCGGCGAAGGCCCCGGAGACGATCGCCTCGCCCAGCTGTTCGGCCACCTGACGGAACAGCGGCGTGGTCCCCGAAAAATCGAATCGCATGTGGCTTCAACTCCGTTCATGGTGGGTCCGTGGCCATGCGCGCGGCGTTTGCGCACGGCCACGGGCGGCGTCACTCCCAGGCGGTTTTGGCCGGATTGGCGCGCATGTCGTCATACAGGTCGAAGACCTCATCGTACCCGTATCGCTCGCCGCACGCCGCGACCTCCTCGTTGCCGGAGAAGGTGCCGTCGGCGTTTTTGACGACCGGCCCGGTGGGCAGGGTGTTGTAGTCGGCCTTGGCGGCGTAGACCGGCTCGGTGGGTTCGACCCATCGGATGCCCTTGGCGGCGAGACACTGCGTGTATCCGGCGGTGAGACCGGACAGCTCGTCCTGCGTGATGACGCCGTCGGCCAGCACTTGCCTGGCCTCGGCACTGGAGACGGTGTCGCGCAGCCGCGCGATCTCGGACGCATACGTCTTCTGGACGTCGTCGGGCACGACCGGCTCCAACGCATCCGCCGGCCGTGCGGCCGCGGAGGTCGAAGCCGGTTCGCCCAGCGCATCGCCGCGCGCATTGACCGACAATCCCGCCAGCGGGATCAGCATCGCGCACACGACCGCGATCGCCGCATATCGCCCTTGGATCTTCATGATGACCTCCTTGCAGCCTGATGAATAATCCGATGCAAGCAACCTTGTTAGTTAGTCAGTTAGTTACTTGTTTAACTAACCATATAACCAACCAATCGCGCCGTCAAATGCGACGTGCCATATCGACACGCCAAACCCACCCGGACTTCAACAATGATATATTTATTGATAGTTTATCAATATCATTACCGATAGATAGAGCGCCATTCCACCCGCACGCCTACGAAAACCAGCCGAAAGGAGGCGACAATGCTGTTGCGCATCGATTCGACGAGACTCCGCTATCTGCTCGAACGACGACGGGAGCGAATCGGATTCGGACACCGGGAAACGCATCTGACCGCGGTCGCGGAAGGGTTGTTCCTCATACTGACCGCGTGCACGACGTCCATGGGCATATGGTGGCGGTTCGGATTCGTCGCGATCGCCGTCGCGGTCACCGTATACGCCGTACTGTCCACTATCATTACTTGGAGCAAAGGCTACAACGCCGGGAATCTGTACAGGGAGCTGATCGATTTGGACCGCACGGAGATACGAAGCAGCATCATCGCCGTCAACGACGGCAACCGGTATCTGCTCTACCACGACACCGGCTGGGACTGCGACTTCTTCCCCAACCACGCGACGCGCGACGACGAGTCCGAGAACCTTCGCACGCTGACGGAATACTTGTCGCGCGGATTCGACATCCCGCAGGCGGATTTCACGCTCACGCGCGTAGGCGGAGAGTCCCACGAGAAATGGTCGGCGGAGCACCACGAGACACGGTTCTATGATTACGTTCTCTACAAAGCCGACGTCACGCACATGCCCGAAGCTTGGAAGGCCGACCGGTTCCACGTGGACTCGAAGGACTGCCGTTGGATGACCGTGGACGAGATGCTCGCCGATCCGCGTATCCGTGAGATCAACGCCGACGTGGTGGGCATGGTCAAAGCACGGATGTAGGAGCCATCCGCCACCAGCCCATATCGCGGGACGTTACAGCGAAGCGGCCTCGATGAGGCGGCGCGTGTAGTCGGACCGCGGCGACCCCAATACCTGCGCGGTGGGGCCGGTCTCCTCGACGCGGCCGCCGTGCAGCACGAGGATGCGGTCGGCGATGTGCTGGACCACGCCCAGATCATGCGAGACGACGATCAACGCCGGACGCTCATCCCGCCCGCCGGCGGCCCCGGAGCCGTGCACGATCGACTGCAGCGTCTCCAGGATCCGCACACGGGCGGCCACGTCGATGGCGCTCATCGGCTCATCGGCGAGAATCACCTTCGGCTCGTTGACGATGGCGCGTGCGATGGCGACGCGCTGCGCCTGCCCGCCGGACAGGTCGCACGGGTAGCGGTTCAGGAACTCGCGCGGGTCGAGGCCGACTCGCGCCAACGCCTGCACGGTCTTCGCGCCGACCTCGTCGAACGCGTAGCCAAGCGCGCGACGGCGCAGCCACAACGGTTCGGACACGGAGCGTTCCACCGTCCACCGCGGGTCGAGCGAGCCATACGGGTCCTGGAACACGATCGACGATTCGGCACGCAAGGCGCGCATGCCGGCGGAGCCGTGCGAGACCGGCTCCCCCCGGTATGCGATCTCACCGGAGTCGGCGGCGCCGAGTCCCAGCATGATGCGCGTCAGCGTGGTCTTGCCCGAACCGGACGCGCCGATCACGGCAAGGCACTCCCCCGCACGCACCTCGGCGGACACGTCGAACAGCACCTGACGACGCGTCGGACGCGCGAACAGCCGCGTCAGACCGCGCAGTCCGGCGTGCATGTCGCGCGCGGCGAACGACGCGTCGACATGACGGGCGGCGAGCAACGGTTCAGTCATGGTGCACCTCCAGCGTGAGTGTGCGTGCGGCGGCGACGAGTTCACGGGTCGGCGCGGCCTGGGGCGCGGCGAGCAGGTCGGCGGTCGACCCGGATTCGACGATGCGTCCCGCGTCGAGCACATAGCACCGCGTGGTGGCGCGTTGCAGCACGGCGAAATCATGGGTGATGAACAGCATGGACGCGCCCGCGTCGTCGACGAGCGAGACGAGCAGGTCGACGATCTGGCGTTGCGTGATCGAGTCGAGCGCGGTGGTCGGTTCGTCGGCGATGATGAGTCGTGGCGACGTGACGAGCGCCGCGGCGATGCCGACGCGCTGCCGTTGCCCGCCCGACAGTTCGTGCGGCCGTTTGAGCAGCGCGTCCTGCGGCAGGCCGACCTTGTCGAGCATCGCCTTGATGCGGTCCACGCGTTCGGCGAGCGTCAGATCGTAATGCAGGTAGAGCGGCAGCCCGACGATCTGCGCGACGGTCATCACCGGGTTGAGCGCGCGCGTCGGGTTCTGGAACACGACGCCCACGTATCGCCCGCGCAGGTCGGCGAGTGTGCGCTCGTCCGCGTAGACGGACGCAGCGCCGCCCGACGTGAGGATCGCCGTGTCTCCCATCGTGATCGCGCCGGACAACGCCGCCTCGCGCGGCAGCAGTCCGAGCAGCGATTTCGCGATCATCGATTTGCCGGAGCCGGACGACCCGATGAGGCCGACGCGCTCCCCGTCGCCGATATGCAGGTCCACGCCGTGCACGATCTCCTTCGCGCCGAGCGCGACGTGCAGGCCGGAAATCTCAACGGCCATCGGGAGCCTCCTTTCGACCGGCGTCATGCGGAACCGCCGTCGCGACCGCCGCCCGCAACGCGGGATTCGCGACCGGGTCGGCGGCGTCGCGCAGCGCGTCGCCGAACAGGTTCAACGCGACGACGACGAGCGTGACGACGAGTCCCGGCCACAGGACGGTCAGCGGGAACACGTTGATGAGTTTGACCGATGTGGCGAGCGAGTGCCCCCAACTGGGCACGCCCGCGCCGACACCCACGCCAAGGTACGTGAGTCCCGCCTCAGCGAGCACGGACGTTCCGGCGGACATGGACAGCTGCACGGCGAGCACCGGCGTGATGTTCGGCACGATGTGCCTCACGAGCACGCCGAAGCCGCCGGCACCGTTCGCGCGCGCCGATTCGACGTACTGCGAGCGTGCGGCGAGCAGTGCGGCGGGCCGCGCGACGCGGGCGAGGTTCAGTCCGTAGGCGATCGAGCAGGCGCCGACGACGACCGCGGCGGACGCGCCGAACGGCACGGCGAGCAGCAGCGCGATGAGCACGGTGGGGATGGAGATGAGCGCGTCGACGACGGCGACGGAGATGGAAGCGAGCGCGTTCGAGCGCGCGACCATGAGCCCGACGAGCAGCAGTCCCAGCGCGCCCGAGCAGACGACGGTGAGCGCGGCGATGGCGAGGTTCGTGCGAGAACCGGCCATCAGCCAGCTCAGCACGTCGGCACCGGTGCCGTCGGTGCCGAGCCAGTGCGAGGACGACGGCACGGCCCACACATGGTAGCCGTCGGTCTCCAGCAGCGGCCGCGGCGTCCAGAACAGGGAGACGAGCGCGACGAGCAGCCAGATCCCGAGCGCGACGAGCGCATAGCGTCCCGTCCCGCGCGACCACATGGTTCGTGCGATGATGCGCAGTCGCGCCATCATTCCTCCTCTCCGGCGGCGAGGCGCGGGTCGAGCGCGCGGTGCGCCAGGTCGACGACGAGACCGAGCGTCAGGAAGAATGCGGTCAGCAGGAACAGTTCGCTCTGCACGGCGACGAGGTCGCGGTTGCCGACGTCGCCGACGAGCAACGCGCCGAGCCCGGGCAGGGCGAACAGGTTCTCGATGACCATGACGCCGGTGATCATCGAGGCGAACGTCAATCCGATGACGGAGACGAGCTGCGGGGTGGCGAGGCGGAGCCCGACTCGCAGCAGCGCCTGCGTGCGCGTCATGCCGCACGCCATCGCCATGTCGACAGGACCGCCTTCCGCGGCGATGTCCTCCAAGGCGGCGCGCGTGTAGCGCATGATGCCGGCGGCCGCGACGAATCCGGTGGCGAGCGCGGGCAGGACGAGTGAGGCGAACGCGCGTCCGGGCGCGCCCGTCCAGCCGTCGGCGGGGAATCCCTGCGACGGGAGCACGCCGAGCAGGCCCATGCCCCGGCCGAACAGGAGGAGCAGCAGCAGGCCGCTCCACAGGGCGGGCACGGCGCCGCCCGCGATGGCGAGCACGTGGAAGAATCCGCGCAGTCGGCGATTCCGCGTGATGACGGCGGCGCAGCCGAGCGGCAGTCCGACGGCGAGCGCGACGACGAGACTCATGACGATGAGCGGGAACGTGATCGCGGCGCGCTGGCCGACCTGTGCGGCGACCGCGCGGCCGGTCAGCGCAGACATGCCGAGGTCGCCGTGCAGGAGACCGCCCGCCCAGTCGAGGTATTGGACGGGGTATGGCCGGTCGAGGCCGAATTCGGCGCGCAGCTCGGCGACGCGCGCGGCGGTCGCGTTGGTGCCGGCCATGACGACGGCCACGTCGCCCGGCAGGATACGCAGCGCGGCGAACACGAGCACGGAGATGCCGAACAACGCCGCGACGAACAGCAGCAACCGCCGTATCACGAATCGCATCGATGATCCTTTCCTATCATGGCTCCCTCTGACGAGGGAGCTGGACGCCATAGGCGGACTGAGGGAGAGATCCCGTGGCCCGTCACCGCTCAATCACTTCTCGTAGGTGATCTGCCACAGGGGCAGCACGGTCTGGCTGAGGTTCTGCGGGAAACCGTGGACGCCCTTCGCGTAGGCGATGGTGACGCGCCAGGAGAACAGCCAGTCGGCGGGAGCGTCCTCGGAGACGATCTTCGCGGCCTTGGCGAGATAGTCGGAGGCCTCCTCGTCCGTGGTGGCGGCGAGCGCCTTCGCGTACAGGTCCTGCACCTGCGTGTTGTCGTAGTGGTAGTAGTAGCTGGGGGTGGCCCACTTGTAGAAGTCGTGGCTTTCGGCGTGGTCGACGAGGGAGAGCTCGTAGTCGCCGTTGGTGTGCACGTCCTGCAGCCAGGTGGAGAACTCCACGAGATTGACGTGCAGGTCGATGCCGATGGGTGCCAGCTGGCTTTGCAGCTGTTCGCCGAGTTCGCTGCCGTACACGTTCGCGTAGGTGAGAGTGATCTCGAGCGGCTGGCTTTCGGTGTAGCCGGCGGCCTTCATGAGCCGCTTCGCCTTGGCCACGTCATGCGGGTAGACGCCGGTCAGGTCCTCGTAGCCGGGGTCGACCTTGGGGATCGGGCCGCCGAGCTTCGCGTCGACGCCGCCGCGCGAGGCGATGAGCTGCTTGTGGTCGATGGCGTAGCGGATGGCCTGGCGCACGCGCTTGTCCTTGAGTTTGGCATCGGTCATGTTGAACGCGAGCACGAACTTGTCAGAGCCGTCGCCCGCCTTGACCACGTAGTCGGGGTTGTCGCGGAACGGTCCGGCGAGGGTGGCGGCAATCGGCGAGAGCACCTGCACGTCGCCGCTCTTCAACGCGTTGATTCCCGCGTTGTCGTCGGGGAGGAAGCGGATGATGACGTTCTCGGTCTTCGCCTTGTGCGCGGTCCCCCAATACTTCGGGTTGGCCTTGAACACGATCTTGTCGCTCGGGTCGAAGGATTCGACCGTGTACGGTCCGGAGCCAAGCGCGCCGGTCTTTTCGTCCCAGGTCGCGTCCTTGTCGTAGACGAGGCCGGGGCGGCCGGTCAGGTACCACAGCATGTTCGAGTCGGGCGCGGAGAGCGTGATCCTCACCGTGTGCGCGTCGACGGCCTCGGCCTTGTCGAGGTTGGCGACCTGGTCGTAGTTGTAGTATTTCCTCGCCTTGAGCTCGTTGATCGACCAGGCCACGTCCTCGGCGTCGAGTGTGTCGCCGTTGGAGAAGTTCATGTGGTCGTTCAGGTGGAACGTGTAGGTGAGCCCGTCCTTGGACACGTCCCAGCTTTTCGCGAGGCCTGGATGCACCTTGTTGTCGGAGCCGCGGGAGACGAGGCTTTCGTACACGTTGCCGATGAGGATCTGCTCGAGCGCGGAGCCGGACTGGTGGCGGATGTCGAGGTTCACGGGGGCGAGCTTCAGTCCGATGGCGACGGTGTCCGCCGTCTTCGCCGAGGACGCGCTGCCTGCGCCTGCTCCGGTGCCGTCCGCATCGTCCTGCTTGTTCGTGAAGAACGCGTTGACGCCGACGACGAGCGCCGCGACGACGATGACGGCGATCAGCGACCACAGCCATGCCTTTGACCTGCCGCCGCCGCGTCGTTTCGATGATTTCGCGCGGCCTTCGAGACTCGCGTCGGTGCTGGCCGCGCCAGCCGTGTTGCCGTTTGTCGTATCGTTGTTCGTCGCCTTGTCGCTGGTTGCGCCGGCCTCGCCGTGCACACCGTCATGCTGGGACATGCAATGCTCCCTTGTCGTGGCGCACGCGTTCGCGGGCATGCTTACGCCCCGCGAATCCACGCGCGTGAATCGTGATTGATCGTCGGTTGACCGCCCACGCGGGTCGATCACCGGGTCCCACTATAGACCACGCCGCTGTCGGCCGCGGCATCCCCTCCCATCCGCTGCCATATGGAACCGCGACGGCGCTTCCATGGCCGTCATCGCGGCGGTATGCTGGGGACAACGCCCGCGTTCAATGAGGACACGGCGAGAAGGGAACCCGACATGAGCCAGCCATATCCGCCTCCGCAGTACCCGGGACCGCAATATCCCCAGAATCCGCAGTACCCGCAGAATCCGCACGGACAGTATCCACAGTCGCCGAACGGACGATACCCGAGTGGGCAGTATCCGGCGGGGCCGGGGTACCCACCGCCGTACGGTCCGCAATATCCGTACGGCGGCCGGCCGATGCCGCCGCGACGACCACCGCGGAAGAGCAGCGGCACGACGGTCGCCGTGGTGGCCATCTCCGTGATCGTGATCGTGGTCCTCACGCTCGGACTCGTGTTCGCCGGCATCGCGTGGAAGGTGAACGCCATCCAACGCGACCTGACGAGCGCCGTCGAAAACGGTTCCGGCGGCTCGGGGTCCGGTTCGGGAGGCTCGGGTTCCGGTTCGGGTTCCAGCGTCCTGCCGGACGACGGGAAGGACATCGTCCCGTGTTCGGCGTCCGAACAGTACGCCTCCTATACGGATCTCGTGAATGACACGTACGACAAGTACGAACGGAAGATCGACGCGGGCACGATCTTCGACGATCTGAACCTGCAGCCCACGCAGGATTCCGCCGATTACGTGCACGATTTCATGCTCATCCTCACGGACCGCAAGGCGGCGCTGCGGTTCGGCTGCGAGATCACCACGAGCGTGGACGAGCTCGACGACATCTACGCGGCGAAGTCGGACGAAGTCAAGGAGCTGGAACGCAAGCTCAACGACCATGAGGATTTCGGCATCAAAATCAGCATCAAACGTTCGGATGGTTCCGTCTACGAGTCCGACGGCGGCGCTCCCCCGGAACAGACGATCTCCGACGTGGAGGCCGCGATCAGGGCGGTGCCGGTCACGCCGGGCGCCGACGGCACGTATCTGGGCGTCGGCGAAAGCATCGTCCAGGCGGCGGGGCTCAGCGCGAACTACGATTTCCAGCAGATCTACCAGTACTGCTCGCGTTCCGCCGACAACGACGAATACACGGTGGCCGCGTTCTGTTCGGCGAATCCGCGCGTGATCTACGTGAACCAGGCGCACGCCGGATACTCGTCCAACATCACGACCCCGTACTATGCGGACGTGATCAAACACGAGATGGGCCACGCGCTCGTCTACCAGCAGTGCGGCACGACCCGTCCGCCGGTCGGCGTGAACAGCGAGGCCCTGGCGAACAGCTACGCGCTCAAATACCTCGGCGGAGACCGGTCCAACCTGCAACGCAACACGAAGTCCTACCCAGAATACGCGATATCGGACGCCAGCGACCAAGCCGCCGAACGAGTCCACAACAAACAATGCACCGCCGGCTGAGAGCCGCAAGCAATCCGCTTCCCTCAGGCGGAGCAGCCCGGCAAAGCCGACCGTACCGGACATTGTCCTCGCTCCCCCTTCTAGGGGGAGCTGTCCGGCGACGCCGGACTGAGGGGGTACGCCACACTCCGCAAACCACAACCCCACAGGCCAATGCATTCCCGGAGCAAGACTCCGGGAATCCGACTTCGTCAGATATAGGTCCCCGTCCGGGTTCGCTCCTCAATGAAGTTCCCGGAGTGAGACTCCGGGAATATCTGCCGTTGGCCCGAGCTCAGCGACGTGTACAGTCCTCAATGAAGTTCCCGGAGTGAGACTCCGGGAATCCGTATGCGTCCTCGTAGGCCTTGCGCACGTTGGCGTATCCTCAATGAAGTTCCCGGAGTGAGACTCCGGGAATGGGAACGGTCGAGGACAAAGGCAATCCCGGTGACGTGGATCCTCAATGAAGTTCCCGGAGTGAGACTCCGGGAATACGCGATCTCACGCTCGGCCAGCTCCTCAACGAGGCTCCTCAATGAAGTTCCCGGAGTGAGACTCCGGGAATGCCCGACGTGACTATGAAGCCCGCCGGCGGCCTCCATCCTCAATGAAGTTCCCGGAGTGAGACTCCGGGAATGATGGGGTCCACCCAGGCGCGCACCCAGTCCGACAGTCCTCAATGAAGTTCCCGGAGTGAGACTCCGGGAATGACGCACGCCCAGCAGCATGCCTCCGGCCTGACGCTTTCCTCAATGAAGTTCCCGGAGTGAGACTCCGGGAATCTTCACCAAGTAACCGCCGACCTGCAGATTGTCGATGGAATCCTCAATGAAGTTCCCGGAGTGAGACTCCGGGAATATCGCGTACACGACGCTGGTGGCGTGGATGCTCGCATCTCCTCAATGAAGTTCCCGGAGTGAGACTCCGGGAATTCTGCGACATGGTGCTCAGACTGGCCCGCCAGTACCATCCTCAATGAAGTTCCCGGAGTGAGACTCCGGGAATGCTCGGCTACGCGCCGGGGGCGGCCGGGTGGAAAACTCCTCAATGAAGTTCCCGGAGTGAGACTCCGGGAATCCTTGCAGCGGCCGATGGGCAGGACGATGGGGTTGCCTCCTCAATGAAGTTCCCGGAGTGAGACTCCGGGAATGGATGGGGTGCGAGTGTGAATCTCGTGAAAGGAGAATCCTCAATGAAGTTCCCGGAGTGAGACTCCGGGAATTCGCCAGGATGACGCGCCTGTTGCCGTCGTATACCCGTCCTCAATGAAGTTCCCGGAGTGAGACTCCGGGAATCCAGGGCGTCATCAGCGACTCGACCGGCAAGGTCATTCCTCAATGAAGTTCCCGGAGTGAGACTCCGGGAATATATCGCCCTTGTCGCCCACGCGCGGCGAATCCGGCCCTCCTCAATGAAGTTCCCGGAGTGAGACTCCAGGAATCCGGATCGTGCTGCAGGTCGGGCCGTTTGCTGACCGGTCCTCAATGAAGTTCCCGGAGTGAGACTCCGGGAATAGTGATCCGGGGCCGAGTGTTCTGATTTTTTCCGTCTCCTCAATGAAGTTCCCGGAGTGAGACTCCGGGAATATGGGCGTGCCGTCGACGATGTTCACGCCCAGACGTCCTCAATGAAGTTCCCGGAGTGAGACTCCGGGAATCGGCGCACCGGACTGTGGACGGTCAGCCGCGAGGATCCTCAATGAAGTTCCCGGAGTGAGACTCCGGGAATGTCATGTTCTTGTCCGTGCCGGTGACGTTGTCGCCGCCTCCTCAATGAAGTTCCCGGAGTGAGACTCCGGGAATCGTAGACGACTTCGATGGTGCATCCGCAGTTGGCGTGTCCTCAATGAAGTTCCCGGAGTGAGACTCCGGGAATCTGCGTGGCGTGGTTGCGCACCCGCACCGTTTGCGATTCCTCAATGAAGTTCCCGGAGTGAGACTCCGGGAATCGGGTCGAATCCTTTGACCCGGCTTCCGGTCGGATCCTCAATGAAGTTCCCGGAGTGAGACTCCGGGAATCTGAGCCGCGGACGGACACCGTGGCGGGCGCCGCTCCTCAATGAAGTTCCCGGAGTGAGACTCCGGGAATCATGCGTGATGGCCGGACCCGTTTTTGTGCGGACGTTCCTCAATGAAGTTCCCGGAGTGAGACTCCGGGAATTTTCGCGCCCGAGGGTCGGAAGGCGTACTCCCCCTGTCCTCAATGAAGTTCCCGGAGTGAGACTCCGGGAATATGGGTCGGCGATGAAATCTCCCGACGACCATGATCCTCAATGAAGTTCCCGGAGTGAGACTCCGGGAATTATGACCCGCACCATGAGTGCGTCGCCTCGGAAGATCCTCAATGAAGTTCCCGGAGTGAGACTCCGGGAATCAGTAGGCCGTTCCGCGTCCGTCGCCGGTCTTCACTCCTCAATGAAGTTCCCGGAGTGAGACTCCGGGAATCAGTAGGCCGTTCCGCGTCCGTCGCCGGTCTTCACTCCTCAATGAAGTTCCCGGAGTGAGACTCCGGGAATTACAGCGTCGCACCGTGGAGCTTCGCCGCCGCCTGGCATCCTCAATGAAGTTCCCGGAGTGAGACTCCGGGAATCGGACAGCCGCCGCCCGCCGCGTGCAGTTCATACGCTCCTCAATGAAGTTCCCGGAGTGAGACTCCGGGAATTCCGCCATTCGTCGGCCCCGCTCGTCCAACGCCTGTCCTCAATGAAGTTCCCGGAGTGAGACTCCGGGAATCGCTGGGCTCGTATCCGAGCTGGCAGAGTGCCGATCCTCAATGAAGTTCCCGGAGTGAGACTCCGGGAATGAGCCCCGTCATCCGCGACAGTCGCGGTCATGCCGTCCTCAATGAAGTTCCCGGAGTGAGACTCCGGGAATTCGCCCGCCGCATCACATGGCGACTCGGCTGGAACCTCTCCTCAATGAAGTTCCCGGAGTGAGACTCCGGGAATGTCCACCAACGGACTCGACGCGACGGCGTCGGTCGCACCTCCTCAATGAAGTTCCCGGAGTGAGACTCCGGGAATTATATATAACGCGTGCCAAATACGGCGATATTCCGTCCTCAATGAAGTTCCCGGAGTGAGACTCCGGGAATCGCGCCTCATCCGCCGGCACCCAACGGACCTTCGCTCCTCAATGAAGTTCCCGGAGTGAGACTCCGGGAATAGCTCACGACCACCATCGCCGACAAGGAGACCGTGGATCCTCAATGAAGTTCCCGGAGTGAGACTCCGGGAATCGCGTAGAATTCACGCACCGCCGCGCACGCCTCCTCTCCTCAATGAAGTTCCCGGAGTGAGACTCCGGGAATTGGCCTCTTTGCCGCCGAGCACGCCCTTGAGGTCGAATCCTCAATGAAGTTCCCGGAGTGAGACTCCGGGAATCAGAGCAGGACACACACGAGCAAGGGACCCAAGACCACTCCTCAATGAAGTTCCCGGAGTGAGACTCCGGGAATACGGGTGCCTGCGGGTCGCGCGCATGCGCGAGCGTCGCTCCTCAATGAAGTTCCCGGAGTGAGACTCCGGGAATCCGGTACGGCGTGCAGACCGCCGCCGTCTCCCCGGTGATCCTCAATGAAGTTCCCGGAGTGAGACTCCGGGAATCCCCGACCTCGCGCCGAACGGGCTGAACTACATCTACTCCTCAATGAAGTTCCCGGAGTGAGACTCCGGGAATAGCCGGGTGGCAAATCCCTGTGGGAGTTGGGCTCCTGCGGGGATTTGCGAGAGCTGCCAGTACCAGTATAGGCACACTCGGTCTGGGAATCGTTCCACAATCGGATTCCCCTACTGCCACCGGTTGCGAGCGCTTCCGGGGGATATACCAGCTGATTCAGCTCTCGCAGAATATTCCGCATACTCTCTCTGTAGTTTTCAAACGGCATGCATGCGTGATGCTCAAAGACTGATCCAACTGTTCAAATCACTGTGGGAATCACGGTGTCCTCGTATCGTCGATGTCCGAGAAACGTCAGATTCCGTTTTGTTCGACTGCTGAGACCGACATCGCATACAAGAACGGAATCCGACGTTCCATCGATTTCGCGTTCCAATGCCGATTGCAGTCTCAACAGCTGCGCAGGACGTATGCGGAGGAGAAACACGCTGTATTGCAGACGCTCGCCATGGCTTTGCAGCACCTTGGCGACATGCGAACGCCGCACGTCATCGTTGATGTCGTATGCGATCAGATAGCTTCGCTGCTCGTCACTCATCGTATGCGAATCCCCTTGTACTCATGCTGCGTTCCGTCAAGATAGCCGAGAATCATCCTGGCCTGGATCTCGATGATTCTGCGCCATGATGCCTTATATCCGAAAATCGGATGCGTCAACTCGGTCTGCAGTCGACGCTCATACGCGGATATGAGTGACTTGCGTGCAGTGTCGCTCAGCCGGACCGATCCCAGTGAATACGAGAATCCCCCAGGTTTCACTTCTCCGTTGTTGATGACCGTCTGAACTACGGAGTCCGCCACCGGAGCGCGGAACTCCTCCATCAGGTCAAGCGCCAAGGCCGGCTTGTTGCGCTTGCTGCTGTGCAGGAATCCCGCGTAAGGGTCCAGCCCGCAGGAAATCAACGCCCGCACGCAATCCGACAACAGCATCGAATACGTATAGTCGAGCAACGCGTTCACGGCATCGGGAGCGGGACGTCTCCTCCGTGCCGTCCATGGCCATTCGTTTCGCTTATCCGGCTTGATGAGCTGCCCGAACTGACTGAAATACACGGAAGCGGCCTCACCTTCCAGCCCCAGCACGTCCTGCCACCGATTCGCATTACGAGCGGTCTTCTCGATTGCGAGAAGTTCTCCGACAGCCGGATTCGCCTTGTCGGATCGACGCAGCAACACCGCTTGATTGTGGATTTTCGCGACGACGAATTCACGCGCGAGTCCTAACCGTCCTTCACGCGAGGCGACATGCTGATCAGCGCGCTGCTCACCGTTCGGACCATACGAGGGCATCGTCCAACCATACAGCCGCCCGGTCCCACTGCACCACAGAATCGGCACGTCTCTCCACATCAGTTCACGAATCAGGCCACTGGAAAGATCCGTGTTGCCATGAATCTGCAACCCTTGGATGGTGTCCAAAGGAACGGACGCGAGTTCCTCGCCATTCTTGACGACCACCATCCTGCCCGCCCGACTAAACGCCTTCGCTCCCGGACTGGCCAGATGCGTGACCTGATTATCAGGCGAAGCGACCATGACCCGTCTGGGCACCGCTTGCAGTTTGCGTTCCTCGGGCAGACAGATACCGACATGCGAACATCTCATGCACCGCGCACTGTCCTCAAGTGGCTCCGGCGCGGAGTCCGAGGTAATGAGGCGACGCGTATCCTCCACCGCCCGACGTGCGTTCCGATAGTCGTCCTCGTCCAGTTCGACGACAACGTTGCGATGGTGCGTGGTGAAGAATATCTCGGTTTGCGCGACGCGATACCCCATATCCTCAAGACACGCGGCCTGCAATGCCAGCTGGATGCGCATGGCCTCAGTGACGATCATCTCCCGCTTCACGGGAGTGGCCTTGTATTCCCGGATGATGACGCCGTCGTCGGTGAGCTTCGCGGCGTCAAGACGCCCCGATACGTTCCACGTCTCATGACGGATGTCGATCGACTGGTATTCGTCGGCATCCCCTATGGTCCCGACACGGTCGACCTTACGGTGATCGTACATGCCGTGGGCCATTTGGGCGCTGTCGACCTTCTCACCCACGGCTTCCAGCCATGCGCGACGTGGACAGAACATGTAGTTCGCCACCAGGCTGATCGGAATCGGCTCATCGTCCATGGGCTTCTCCCTCCGACCGCAACGACAGAGCCTTGCCCTGCAGCAGCCAGCGTTCGGGTGCCGACTTGTTGTTGGACACCGACTGGGGAAACAGCATGCAGGTCTCCACGCCTTTGTCTATAAGCCACTTCCGGCTCTTCTGGACGTTCGCCGTCGTGAGCAGTTGCGCATCGATGTCGTCTTTCGCCCTCTCTTCTTCCTTCGTCTCTCCTTCCTTTGTCTTCTCTGCTGCTTTCGGAATACCCAATACGGATTCCAAGGCGACGACCAGCAACGCCTGGCTACGCACCACGGCACGATACCGTTGCAGCGTCCACGGCTCATCCCATAGAGGCAGCACCGCGAACGGGTTCCGTCCTTTGACCTGGAACAACGCGGTCGTCGGACCACGTTTCGCCTGGGTCGACCGGAACACCGGAAAAGCGGACACTCCGAACAACGCGCACCAGACCTGCGCGTTATCGGTGGTGGAGGGGAGACGCAGCCCAGTGGGGCTCCTGCTGTCGGATTTGTTCTTGCCGATCTCGTCGACGACGGAAATGCCGACCAGTCCCTCTGCAATCTGCTCATCTGTCCTGTTTGCGATCGCTCGCGCCAACGGCACCAGACGACCGGTGACGAATTCCTGACCTCGATTGCGCGGAACCATCTCCCAGCGGGACGCTCCCCTGTCCGGCGTATAACCTTGCGCGTCCATGGAACCAGCCCAATAAGCCGGCTCACCCAACGCGCCTACATATCGTCGATCGAGTATCGTCTGCAATGCGTCGATGGCTTCGCACCTGTCGTGCTGCAGTGACTCCCATCCCTCATGCGCGGACGACATTCCCAGCCGGGGACTGAGGGTCGCCCGTTTCGCCCCACCGGAATACGTTCCGTTGGCACCAAGCCACGAGGATTCATGCCAGCGGCGCGCATGCTCATGCACGATATGCGCGCACGCGTTCCAATCCAGACCATCGTCATTAGTACGGATGTGGGCGTGGTGCTCACTGCCATTCCACCATATTTCGCATGTTCGCCCTTCGTCCGCATCCTCGAGAATCGAGGCGAGACCGACAAGCAGCAGATGCGTGAACGCGTCATTGAAATGCCCGCGTAATTCCAGTTCACTGGTCATCAGTTTCCCTCCTTGGATACGGTGATGTCGGCGGAACGGAGAATCGCCTCGAGGTAGGCCATGCCCCAGTATCCGTAGCGGATGTCGGTGTTCTCGACGATGCGTTCCCATATGCCTTCATCGAACAATCGTCGTGCAGACGCGTATACGGCGTCGACAGACGGCTCATGCTTTTGCTCGTCATCCTGGTTCCGCACCGCTGGGGGAATCAGCGTATCGGCATCGTCACGGAAGCATGACCTGCCATGCCCGTGCGATGTGCCGGAAAGACGTGTCACCAATTCGATGTCATTGGCCTGCAAATCGTCTCTCTGCGCCCAGCACTCCGCCGCGGACCGCTGCTCGTGCCGCCACCCCTGCAGATTCAGCGCACGACGGATACGCGCCTCGCGCTTTGGGGAACGAATCCCGCTCTTCGCCAAATCTTCCTCCGAATGATTATGGGAAAGCAGCTTCAGCATCGTCTGGAATCGGGAATCCTTCTTCCCGTCATCATGGTGCAGCGCCGCCATCTTCAAATCGACGACCATTCCCTCGGGCAATCCGAGGACGGACACGAACCGTTCCACACGGCGTTTCACGGCAGGCTGGTGTCCGCTCTCCTCATCATTCAACGACACAGTCTTGCTGGCCTTCGTGAAGTCTTTGGAGACGTGCAGCTCCTGCATGTCCCTGCCGTCGGAAAGAGCGGAGACCGGCTTCAGCACCAGCCACACCTCTTGCGAATCGACAGCGTCGACGCCGGGATACACCGTGGGAAGGAGAGGCACACCGGCATCATCTTCATCATCGTTTTCAACGGCTTCGGCAAACCGTTCGTTGGCCTCCTGTACGGCATTTCGCACTTCAGACGAGAAATCGCCCAAAGGTTGACAATCATCCACATTGCTGGTGGATGAATCAGAGGAGGATTCCTGCGTCTCTGGTATCCCATCGCTCTGGACCTTTTCCCGAATTTTGGCGATTGCATCGTACAAAGCCTCGGTCGTAGGGTCGGCTTCGGGATTAGCTGAGATGACGACGCCTGTGCTCTGGCAGAGGTTATAGACGTCTTTCTCTTGCTCAGCGGCATCCAAGCTGACGATGTGCATATCCGCATTGAACAATGGAGCCGTGGAGTCCACAATCAGCATGTCGCCCGCCTGCAGCGAATCCGTCAGCTTCTCGGAGCCGTCCCAGCGGGTTATGGAGGATTCCGACCCACGCCGCTTCGGTTTCATGATGAAGATACGGGATTCCACATCGTCGGGGGAAAGCCTCTTGCCGATGTCGTCGATATTCCCCCACATCAATGGGAACGATTCATCCGCCACGGGAGGAATATCCTGCAACAGCTCGATCGCGGTTGCATCGTCTGCCGGCAGATCGCGAACGACCAGACCGATGTCCGGCCCATTGGCCGGAGACAGGTCGTCGCGCAACCACAGGTCGAGCCCCGCTCTGCCCTGGTTGGCGAGCCCCACGTCGGCGGCGAGCTCCTCATCCGTGTGGGACAGGTTCTCGATATCCCAGATTTCGGGCCGTTGCCACAGCAGGCGCGTTGGAGTCGCTGGCTTGGGAGGGTGTTGCGCACACCGCCAAGCGGATAGTCCTTCAGCATCCTTGCTGAGGTGTTTCAACCAATGCAAAGCCTCTTCTACATCCTCCGCACGGTATGGGACTGTCTGGTCGGCGTCGATTTTCCGCGTCACCACGGTGATATCGCCCTGCTCGCGCAGGCCGCGGCGGTTCACGCGACCAGCTCGTTGGACAAGCGCGCTTCCCGATGGAAGCTCAGTAATCAACGAGGCGAAATCGACGTCGACGCCAACTTCCATCGTCTGTGTGGCGACCACGCATCGTAATCCCGTCTCCCGGATCGCATCGGAATCCCCTTTCAGGGCGTCGAAGATCCGTCCATGAACCATTTGGTTCTTGTCGTACTGGCGCATGGGGCCGATGAATCCACGAATCGGCGTGTTCGAGTCAGGTGCTTCCCCCGCATCGGTTTCCGTCTGGGATTTTCCTCGCTCGCCTGCGCCATTCCGACGGGCGTACTCTTTTCGCAATGCCTTCAGCACAGCTGTCGCGGTCTTCACCGTATTGACGATGCAGCCGACTACGCCACGCTCATCACCGCGTTCATCCTCGGCTTCGATGGCCTTCATGCACTGCTTCACCAACGTCGCTACGACGTCTTTATCCGTTTTCCCGCCCGAAACCAGATGAACCGTCTTGGGTTTCAGCATGCGGGCGGCGAGCGCGGAGTCCGCTGCGAAGTCGGGTTCTTCGACGCCGATGCGGATGTCGTCGACGGACGAACCGTCCTGCGTCGCCGTCGTGGAGACGACTTGGAGCACCGGTCTCGACGCCATAAGAGGACTGCCGCACAGCTTCTCCAGACGCGCGACGGATTTCGCGGTGACGACCAACTGACGGTTGAGATGCGCCTCATCGGCGACCAGCACGGTATCGTATGCCAGCATGCCGGCTTCGATCGGCCGCGCGGCCGCGCGCGTACCGTATCCGTGGAACAGCAACCGGCTGCCGAACATATCGGGGGTGGCGCACAGAATCTGACATTCCGTCGGATGGTATCGCCATTCGCGGGTCGTCTCGTCGACCGCTTCACCACCCCGTAACCGGGTGACACGTAGCGCCTGCGGGCGCGATACTGCGTCAGCGTCTCCGCCATCCGAAGATTCCCGGAGCAGAAGGCCTTGTCGGATATTCCGCAGAACGGAATCATCGTCCTTATCGGCGGAGGCGTCATCGAGCTTCGCCAACAGGGCGAGGGCCTCCTCATACTGGTCATCCACCAGTGTGCGTCGATTGACGGTCATCACCAGACGACGTGGTAGCCGATCCAGTTCCGTACCGGACAGGAGCTCGTGCCATTCGTTTCCCGAATCCGTTGCCAGTCCTGCCAACGCGTTCAGGAAGACGTGCATGTCGATGACCATGGTCTTGCCGGCACCGGTCGGCGCCTCAAGACGGTCCGGCCACCTTCCGTGATCGATGATGCTGTCCAGCAACCGGTACTGCCACTGATATGGCTTACGGCCGGAATGGATACAGGCGATGTATCTGTCGAACTCAGTATCGATCTTCTTCCTGACCGAACCAGGAATAGGCATCGCGTTCGTCATATGACCACCGGCTTTCCAGAGTCGTCAATCAGATTTTGCGGTATATCGATAGGAACGAGCAGGCCTCCTCCGAGATGCCGGCTCTGCCCGATGGCCATGACCGTACGGTTCATGTCGTCATCGTCGAAACGCAGCCATGCGCTCATACCTGATATAAGCGTTCTCGGCTGTGTCTTGTGGACATAATCAATCATCGACGTACGGGATTCGGCATGCGCATGGAATATCTTCACCGGAGATTCCTCTGCGCATACACGATTCACGAGAGACCAGTAGGACCGTCTCCGCCCCTCAGTAGCATCGGCTTTGCCTATGCCAGTGTCCTCATCATCGACGAATCGTTCACGCAACACATGTCCGATGGCCAGTGCCATGCTTTCTTTGACTCCCCATACAGGTTCCTGTCCTTTAAGACGCTTGACGGGATAGGTCTCGCGAATGCACAACGGATAGGGAATCCAATATCGCTTGCTTCCTTCAGGAACCGCAGCCCAAATCTTATCGGCATCGGTCTCCCGCATCTTTCCAAGGTAGAGCGTGTCCCCGTTCCGGGAGAAGAAGAGTCGCTTCCCTTCAAGCGAGGCACAGACATCGGCGAGTCGTCCGACCTCATCCACAAGCATGTCATGCGGCACCATCACCAGGAATCCCGGCAGGATGTCCTGCAGCTCCGCATCCACGATTCCCCTGAAATCGGAGGTCAATACGTGAATGGCGACATTGTTGGCAGGCCGCTGTTTGGAATCCTGCACGAAATCGTAACGCCCGGTCAGCATCGGCGACGCCCCGTATCCCCATTGGTGCACGAGCAACCGGTGCATGGCCACGGACCATGCCACGAGTTGACGCTCCCGAGGTGCCCACTGCTGGGGACTCGTCACGGGGATGAAGAAGCATCGGTTCCACGGCATGACGAACCGTTCCTTCGTCGGAGCTTTCGCTGGGATGTATCCGGCATTGCCGACAGTCGGGTACAACGCGTTGGGGAGCACGTTCTTCTCGGTCTCGTTGCCGGATGGCTTCGAGACCCGCTTGGGATAGGCGAGCGTATGTCCCTGCTGCAGATCCTGCAAATGCCCCGGTAGCGGGAAATGGAATTGCGTCACGGAAGGAAGCATCCACAACGGGACGTGCTCCTCCCGTACCAATGATTCCGGCAACGGATAGGTGGAAGGCTCATCCGTTGTAATGCGCACCGGCGCGCATGCTTCGCCCAGGTATGGTATCTCCCAGCACAGGTCGCGCAATGCGCCCGCAACTCGCTCATCCGGAGCTTGCTTCCACTGCCATATCAGGTCGCCCTTTTCCGAGGAATCGTAGGCAACCGAAGAGCAGGCCCGGGCTTCCTTGATCGCGGACTCGCCGCTCTTCTTATCCCAGTTGCCACGCTTCCGATACACGACGGCACGCGAAGCCACGTGCCGTTCCCTGGGGAGATGAATCGCGTCGGGAGGATTGCCTTCCAGCCACGAGAGCGCGTCGCGTATCGTCGCATCGTCCATGGTGCGGTCGTTCCCACGGAACTCGGACTCGAAGCCGAACGCATTGTAGGCGGCAGCCACCACGGCCTTGTAGAAACGTTCCGGGGACGGATAGAGTTCAGGCTCCCCGGTCTCGTTCGCTCCCTGATACGTGTGCATCAGGAAAGAAACTCGAATAATGAACGGCATTCCCGCCTCCGGCTACTCGTCAACGTCCTCGGCCGAGGCCACCTTCGTCACCAAGGGGTTGCCGGTGACGTTGAAAGTCTGACCGTGCCAGTCCACACCCGCTTTCACGTGGGCCTGCTCATACGCCTCCTCCAGCAACGCATCGGCATGCTCCGGCGACAGCGGCACCAGTTCGGTGGACTTACCGTAACGTTCATCCAGAATGGTCACGGGAGCACAGGACTCACGCAACGTGCAATTGGCCCGCAAATTCAATTCCTGATTACTACCCGCCATGGCGTCGAGAATCATCGCGGCAATCAGCACGCGGATGGCCTGATCGCCTTCGGTACCACGGTCGAAATGTAGCGTGCGCAATATGGAGAAGCTCAGCACATGCGTACGTACGATGTCGCTGACGGCGATGCCGTCAAGACCATCTACTTGCGGCGGAATCGCTCCCAAGCCGATGCGAGATCCCTTACCATCTTTCTCAAATGATTTTCTTGTCGAATCGCTAAGGTCCATTCCAATATCGTTAAGAAGCGATGCAGCATCTTTTTTATCGAATTTGATGCCAGCCGCAATGGGATCGATTCGAGCACCAGCACGCAGGATACTGGCGTCCTTACCCTGCTGGGCTACCACTCCGATGATTTCTCCGTTGTATGGGGAAGCGAGACGAAGCTGGTTGTTCTTACGCGTCGAATCCCATCCGCCGAAGGTGACCGTGATGGGAGACAGATCGAACAACGGCATCAAATCAGTCAACGTAGCGTTACGGGCCTTGACGTATACGGGATTCTTGGAAACAGGCTGCCCTCCAATCTCGCCAACACGGATATGCCCATCGAACGCGCGCTGCGGCAACGTCACATCGTATACCGAACGCTCAATCAGCTCACCCATCTCATCCGCGGACTCATACGTCACACGCATGCGCGGCATCCGAGAGAATACCGGATGGCCGCTCTCGATGGCTTGGGCGATATACGCCTCGGCACGGTTGTTCTGCGATGTACGGGAATCGATGAGCACGACCTTCTTGACTTGTCCATCGCCTGCCGGTTTGCCGGAGGCGGTCACCCTCCCGTTTTCGTCGAGCGGCATAAACCGGTCTTCGAATACATAAGTAGCACCACGACCACCGGCGTACTTGGCCGGAGCCACGATGCCATCCATACCGGCCGCTGGCTCCAACAGCGTCCTCTCGGTCAAGGTGCTGGGGCCTCCCAGCTTCGCTGCCCTGTTCAGGTCGTCAAGAGTCAGTTCCCGAAGACCCTTCTTGTCGCCTGCCATGTCATACCTTTCTTTCAGGGGAACACCCATGTTCCCGCCTACCGCAATTGCCGCCAAAACCAGAGTACGCCGAGACGAGCGCGACGATACGTGACACCCATCATCGACCTCCTTACTGCTGCCTTGTACGCGGCGTTGGATTCAGTATAAGGACGCCTCAGCGCACCGGTACATATGCACCGGAAAAACAAAAGAAAAATCCGGATGCCCTGTCTCCAAGACATCCGGATTTCTCAATATCGGCTTAATCAAGCCAATTCATCGGCGTGTCACGCGTGTCGCGCACGTCATGCACGCGCTGCAATCATCGCCGTAATCGCAAGCCTCACGCCTTCGCCACCTCAGCCGCGAGCTCCTCACCCGAGACCACATCGAACGTGTCGGCCTTGGTCTCGGCTGCGATCAGGTCGCGGAACTGCTCGACCTTGGCGACGGCGTCCGCCGGCACGGTGAGCTTGAGCGCGATGTGGTCGGCCACGTCGAAGCCAGCGGACTTGCGGGCGTCCTGCACGACGCGGATCGCGTCGCGCGCGTAGCCTTCGGCCTCCAGCTCGGGGGTGAGCGCGGTGTCGAGAATCACGAAGCCGCCGGTCGGCAGCGCGGCGGACACGGACACGGCCTCCTCGGCAGCGTCCTTCTCCTCCACGCGGTTGATCAGCTCGTACTCACCCTCCTGGAGCGCAATCTCGCCGGACGGCGTCTCGACGACCGGCGCACCGGTCGCGGCGTCGACGTGCCAATCACCGGACTTGGACGCCTTGATCGCGAACTGGACGTCCTTGCGCAGGCGCTTGCCGGCGACGCGCGCGTTGACGCGTAGCTCGTGCACGATCTTGAGGCCCTGCGAGGCGGCGTCCTCCAGCGTGCAGAACTCCACGTCCTTCACGTTGAGCTCGGACTTGAGCACTTCGGCGTAGGCGCGCACGGCGTCCACGTCCTCGGCGACCACGGTGAGCTTGGAGAGCGGCTGGCGCACGCGAATCTTCGCGGCCTTGCGCAGCGACAGGGTGCCGGAAACGACCTCGCGTACCTTCTCCATGGCCGCGACGAGCGCCGGATCGTCGACGAGCACGCGGCCCAGCTTGGTGTCCTCGCCGGTCTTCTCGTCCACGACGAACGGCCAGTCGGCCAGGTGCACGGACTCGCCGCCGGTCAGGCCGCGCCATACGGACTCGGCCTCCATCGGGGCGAGCGGCGCGAGCACGCGCATGAACGCCTCGAGCACCGTGTACAGCGTGTTGAACGCGTTCTCGTCCTTGGCGAGGAAGCGGTCGCGGCTGTTGCGGATGTACCAGTTGGTGAGCACGTCGATGAAGTCGGATGCGGCGTCGCACGCGTCGGAGATCGCGAACTCGTTGAGCGACTTCTCGGCGGCGAGCACGAGACGGCGGGTGCGGGCCAGCAGGTAGCGGTCCAGCTGCGGCAGGGACGCGACCTCGTCGGCACGAAGCTGGCGCGCGTCGTAGCCGGCGGCGTTCGCGTACAGGGTGAAGAAGTAGTAGGAGCTCCACACGGGCAGCATGACCTGGCGGACCGTGTCGCGGATGCCCTCGGCGGTGACGATCAGGTTGCCGCCGCGAAGGATCGGCGACGACATGAGGAACCAACGCATCGCGTCGGAACCGTACTTGTCGAACACGCCGTTCACGTCCGGGTAGTTGCGCAGGTGCTTCGACATCTTCTGGCCGTCGGAGCCGAGCACGATGCCGTGGCATATCACGTTCTTGAACGCCGGACGGTCGAACAGGGCGGTCGCCATCACGTGCAGCAGGTAGAACCAGCCGCGCGTCTGGCCGATGTATTCGACGATGTAGTCGGCCGGGAAGTGCTGCTCGAACTTCTCCTTGTTTTCGAACGGGTAGTGGAACTGCGCGAACGACATGGAGCCGGATTCGAACCAGCAGTCGAGCACGTCGGAGATGCGGCGCATCGTGGACTTGCCGGTCGGATCGTCCGGGTTCGGACGGGTCAGGTTGTCGATCCACGGACGGTGCATGTTGATGTTGCCGTCCTTGTCGCGCGGGTAGTCGCCGAAGTCGGCCTTCAGCTCCTCGAGCGAGCCGTACACGTCGACGCGCGGGTGCTTCGGATCATCGGACACCCACACCGGGATCGGGGAGCCCCAGAAGCGGTTGCGGGAGATCGACCAGTCGCGCGCGTTGGCGAGCCACTTGCCGAACTGGCCGTCCTTCACGTTGTCCGGGATCCAGTTGATCTGCTGGTTGAGTTCGAGCAGACGCGGCTTGATCTTCGTGACGGACACGAACCAGGAGCTCACCGGCTTGTAGATGAGCGGCGTGGCGCAGCGCCAGCAGTGCGGGTAGGAGTGCACGTAGCTCTTCTCCTGGAAGAGGATGGCGCGGCGCTCCTCGGGGATCTCGGCGAGCGGGCCGGACGCGTTGCGCAGGTCGCGCAGGATCGGCTTGTTCGCGTCGAACACATAGAGACCCTCGTAGTCGGGGCACTGCGCGGTGAAGCGGCAGCCTTCGTCGAGCACGTCGGTGCTCTTGACGCCCTTCGCGTTGAGCGTGTTCATATCGTCCTCGCCGTAGGGGGCCTGGTGGACGAGGCCGGTGCCCTCGACGGTGTCGACGTAGTCGGCGGTGAAGATCGTGTAGCCGTTCGGACCGGGCACGTTGCCTTCGGTTTCGGCCTTCTCGCCGGCGAAGTACGGGAAGACCGGCCAGTAGCGGCGGCCCTCCAGCTCGGCGCCCTTGAGCTCGCGCACGATCTCGTAGTTCTCGCCGAGTTCCTTCTCGTAGTGCGGCAGCAGGGCCTTGCCGAAGTAGAACTTCTTGCCCGCGTACTTGCCTTCGGTGGGCTTGACCTCGACGTAGTCGATGTCGGCGCCGACGACGATCGCGAAGTTGGTGGGGACGGTCCACGGGGTGGTGGTCCAGAACACGGCGTAGGCGTCCTCATCGCGCAGCTTGACGGCGACGGAGACGGTGGTGTCCTGACGGTCCTGATACACGTCGGCGTCCATGCGCAGCTCGTGCGCGGACAGCGGCGTGCGGTCCTTCGGGCAGTACGGCAGCACGCGGTAGCCCTGGTAGGCGAGGCCCTTGTCGTACAGCTGCTTGAACGCCCACATCACCGACTCCATGTACGGGATGTTCAGCGTCTTGTAGCCGTGCTCGAAGTCCACCCAGCGGGCCTGACGGTGCACGTAGTCCTGCCATTCGTGCGTGTACTTGAGCACGGAGGCGCGGCAGGCGTCGTTGAACTTGTCGATGCCCATCTTCTCGATCTGGTCGACCGAGTCGATGCCGAGCTCCTTCTGCGCTTCGAGCTCGGCGGGCAGGCCGTGCGTGTCCCAGCCGAACACGCGGTTGACCTTGCGGCCCTTCATGGTCTGGTAGCGCGGGATCACGTCCTTCGCGTAGCCGGTCAGCAGGTGGCCGTAGTGCGGCAGGCCGTTCGCGAACGGCGGGCCGTCGAAGAACACGAACTCATTCTGGCTGTGGTCGCCGGAGGGGTTGCGTTCCACCGACTTCTGGAAGGTGTCGTCCTTGTCCCAGTAGTCGAGGACGGTCTCCTCCATGTTGGGGAAGCTGGGGTTCGGCGCGACGTGCGCGGTCTCGCCGCCCTCGTTCGCCTTGGGATATACGTTGTCGCTCACCGTGTGGCTCCTCGTAATGCGTCGTTGGTTCTTTACGAGGACGACTTTGGTCCCGGCGTTCCCACGCCGTCGCCTTGGCGACGTGCGTGCGTCCCGCCGGCACCGCCACCGCGGTACCACCTCGCTTGCCGCGCGTGGATTCGCGTCTCCAGGAGACGCCCGTCACGTCGCGACCGCTTGAGTTCGGCTGTGTCGGGCCGATCCCGTCGGTTCTAGTAAGCGCGAATCATGAATCCACGCCGTTCTTCCGAAGACTCCCCGCTGATGACGGATCGACGCCTTGACTTCGGTTGCACATCGTAGCACGCCGCATGCCCGGCGCAAGACGCGTCTCAGACGCCGCGTCCCGCGCCCGCATGCCATGCCGCATGCCGTGCCGTGTGAGGCATGCCGCCACACGTGCCGTGCCTCACGCGGCGGTTCGCGCCGCCTACCGCTCCCCCGCCGCGACGGCGCCGACGCGCGTCGTGAATGCGTCGAGGAAGCGGGAGACGTCCACGCCGACCGCGGCGTCGACGGTCTTCTCGGCCGTGCTGAGCCGGTCGTAGTCGCCGATGGTGCGTCCGCGCGTCGGCCCGTCCAGGTCGACTTTGAGGTTGATCGGCAGCGTGGTGACGAGCGTCGGGTCGAGCGCGACGGCCACGGCGAGCGGGTCGTGCAGCCCGCAGCCGCCCATGCCGGGCGCGCTGACCGCGTACGCGTCGATGTAGTAATCGGTCATGTCGGCGAGGAACCGTCCGGCCGGTGTGCCGGTCTCGCGCCAGACCGCGGTCTCGCGTTTCGTGAGCAGCGTCTGCATGGTCACGTCGAGCCCGATCATCGTCACGTGCGCGCCGGACCGGAAGATGCGGTCGGCGGCCTCCGGATCCTGCGCGATGTTCGCCTCCGTCCACGCGTTCACGTTGCCGGGGACGGTGAGCGCGCCGCCCATCATCACGATGCCGCCGATCATGCTTCCGATGCGCGGCTCGCGTTCGAGTACGGCGGCGATGGTGGTCATCGCGCCGGTCGGCACGAGCCACAGGTCCTTGCCGTAGGTTTCCGCCGCGTCGATGATGAAGTCGACGGACGGTTCCGTCGCGGCTTCACGCGTGGGATCCGGGATGTCGACTTCGCCGATGCCGTTGCGACCGTGGATGAACGCGGAGCCGCGGCTCACGGTGAACGTGCCGTCGCCGCCGTTCGTCTCGTCGGCGGCGATCGGATGGTCGACGCCCCGGTGCACGGGGATGTCGGGGTGTCCGAACAGTTCGGTGACGGCGAGCGCGTTGCGCACGCCCTGCGCGACGGTCACGTTGCCGTAGGTGCCGGTGATGCCGATGAGTTCGGCGTCGGGGCTGCCGAGCGCGTAGGCGATGGCGAGCGTGTCGTCGATGCCCGTGTCGAGGTCGAGGATGAGTTTCTTCCGGTCGGTCATATGCGTTCCGCCTTCCTGCCGTGTGCCGGCTTCAGGCTATCACCTCCAATCGGCTTTCCCCGTCGGGGGCGACACGGCTGACGCTGATGCGTTCGGCGATCTGGTCTTTGAGCCAGTCGACGTGGGAGATGATGCCCACGTCGCGGGTGCGGCTGATGCGGCGCAGCATGTCCATCACGTCGGCGAGGTAGTCCTGCGAGAGGGTGCCGAAGCCTTCGTCGACGAACAGCGTGTCCATGCTGATGCCGCCGTTCTCCGCCTGGATGATGTCGGCGAGCGCCAGCGCCAGCGCGAGGGAGACGAAGAACGTCTCGCCGCCGGAGAGGGTGCCGGGGTTTCGGGTCTGTTCGGTGCGCCGGTCGAATACGGTGATGTCGAGTCCGGTTTTCCTGTTGCCCGTGGCGATGGCGTCGTCGACGAGCCGCAGCTCGTAGATGCCGCCTTGGATGTCGCCCAATAGTTCGTTGGCGCGGTCGAGCACGTCGCGGAACCGTTCGGTGACGGCGTAAGTGATGAGCGTGAGCCGGTTGGCGGCGCCTGACGCGCTTTTGTCGCCGTTGGCGAGGGCGGCCATGCGCTCCAGCGGCGCGAACCGTGCGGTCCGCCGCGCCCACTGGCCGGCCGCCCGTTCCATTCGTTCCGCCTGCGTCCGCCAGTCCTGTCCGAGCGTGGTGAGCGCGCCGACGCGGCGACCGGTTTCGGCGACGTGCCGTTCGGCTTCCTGCACGGCGGCGGCCAGCGCGTCCGTGTCGATGGCGGCGATCGCTTCGCCCAGTGGCGTCGGCTCGCCGGCCTCCGTGTATGCGGTGAGGGTGGTCTGCGACGCTGTTGTTCCCTCTGCATGCGGTTTCGCCACGTCGAAGGCGGTTTCGGCGATGCCCATCTCGCGCATGCCGTCTTCGCCGATGCTTGTGAGGGCTTCTTTCAGCTCGTTGCGTGACCGCACGAGGTTGGCCGCGGCCGTGTGCAGCGCGTCCTCGTGGCGTCGGATGCGTTGTCGGAGGTCGTCGCGTTCCCGCTCGTCCAGTCCGGCTGAGGCCGCTTCGTCCATGGTGGTGAAGTGTTCGCTTTCCTTGAGCGCGCGGTCGCGTTTCGTCTGCGCTTCGCCAATGTTGCGCGCGGCGGCGTCCGCTTGGGCTTGGGCCTGCGTGTATCGGCGTTCCAGTTCGTCGCGTTCGTCGATGGCCTGTTTGAGCCGTGCCGCCTCCTGCTCCTGCGCCTTGGCTTTGTCCAGTCGGGCACGGGCATCTGCCCGTTCCTCGGCGATGCTGGCTTTGGTGTGTCCTCTGGCGTGTTCCGCGGCGGTGTTCGCGGCGTTTCCGGCTTCACTCTCCTTCGCTTCGGCGGCGGCGAGCGCGGTTCGCATCTGCTGCACCGCCTGTGCGGCGGCGTCGATGGCCTTCCGGATATCGCGCAGCTTGTCGCGTCTTGCGCGCGCCGCGTCCAGCGCGTCGATGGCGGTTTCGAGTTCGGCGATCCGTTCCGAAGCCTGTCCGGCGTCGAGCCCCTCGCTGTGCTCGCGATGCGCGTCGAGGTCCCGTCCGGCTTCACGCAACGCGGCACGCGCCTGTTCCGCCGCGGCCTGCTTTTCGGAGACGCGGCGCTTCAGCTCGACGATCTCCTTGGCGTCGGCCGCATCGTCGGGCATGATGGCGGGATGCGGGTGATCGGTGCTGCCGCACACCGGGCAGGGTTCGCCATCTTCGAGCGTTGCGGCGTACCGGGCGGCACCCGATCGCCTGATGGCGTCTTCGGCGCTTTGCAGGGTGCGTTCCGCGGCATGTTGCGCGGCTTCCGCCTCATCCCGCCGCCGTTCGAGTGCGGGTGCTTCCGCCGTGAGCCGTTCGACCTGCCGCGCGTGCCCGAGCACGCGTCTGGCCTGGTCGAGCCGCGCATGGAGACCTTGTTCGCCGCCCAGCTGTTCGGCAATCTGCTGCAACTCCCGTTCGATGTGCCCGGGATCCGGCAGCTCGTCCGATGCCTGCTGCGCCTGTTCGACGGCGGCGCGCGCCCGGTCGAGCTCCTGTTGCGCCCAATCATGCTGCGTCGCCGCCCGTTCGGCGGCGACGACGAGCTGTTCGTGCGTGTCGGCGCGTTCCAGGTCGGCGCGGGCCGCTTCGACGCCGGCGGAGGCTTGAAGCGCCTGTTCGCGTCGACGTTCCAGATCGTCCCGATCCGTCAGCTGGTCCAGCTGCCGTTGCAGTGCCGTGGTTTGGTCGACGAGACGCTGCTGTTCGGATTGCAATACGCCGGTCTCCCGGTCAAGTGCGAGGATGGGCTGCGCTTCGATGGCGCGCGCCAGATCATGACGGCATCGTTCGATGGCGGGATCATCCGCCTGCACGTCGTGCAACACCCGGACGTCGCGCAGTTCGCACGCCGCAGCCTCCCGCAGCGTCTCGGCGTCCGTCTGCCGCGCCCGAGCAAGATCGAGCATCCGCCGGGCCTGCGTGTTCTTCATTTCACCGTCACGTACCAGCGCATCGCATTCAGTGTCGATGTCGATGACGGCATCGCGGAGGCTTTGCCGGATCTCGTCCGGCTCGCGCGCGGGATAGGCGAGGCTGCCGGCATCCTCACGATCGAGTCCCCATCGCGTGTTGGACAGGATCTCAAGCTTGTTCTCCGTTCCGCCGCCATCCTTCAACTGGCTGCCATCTGCTCCTATGATGCCTCGTTGTTCGAGGATGCGCTTGGCGGTGGCCCTGGCCGCGGCGATGTCACCGACGAGACGGATCCCCTCCTTTTCCACGTCGGCCCTCATGCTTTTGCGGCGCTCCGCAAGCTCGGTCTGGATGTCCTCGTAGATGGTCGCGCCGAACAGGTCCTCGACGAGCTCGGTGCGCTTTTCCGGATTCAGGGACAGGAACATGGCGAACTGGCCTTGCGCGAGCATGATGGTACGCGAGAACTGTTCCCGATCCAACCCGATGATCCGCGTGATCTCCGGACGCACGTCACCGGCGCGCGAGGTGATCGCCTCGGCGTGACCGGCTTCCTCCGCGTAGGCGAAGTACCGTTCCGGATCATTGCCCGGAGCCTCGGTCAGAGCGGCGATGCCGCGGTCGATTCTCATGAGCTTGCCGGTGGCGTTATGTGGGGTGAACCCGTCGCCGCGGGTTTTCGGCTGGTCGTATTTCGGAGTGCGTCGCACCTCGTAGTAATCATCGCCGGATTGGAAGATCAGATCGACGTAGGTTTCGGTCCGTTCGCCCGTGAGGAACCGGGAGCGCACGCGCTGGCCGTCGCCGCCGGCGTCCAACGTGTCCTTCTCGTTGCCGGAGATGTTGCCGTACAGGGCGAACGTGAGACAGTCGAGAATCGTGGTCTTGCCGGCTCCGGTCTCCCCGTCGATGAGGAACATGCGCGAACGGGTCAACGCGGCGAAGTCGATGGCGTATTCGCCCTTGTACGGGCCGAACCCGCGGAATTTCATGGCGATAAGCCTCATGTCAGTCCTCCTTCTCCATGCCGTCGATCATCATCCCGCCGGAGTCGCCCTCATCGGCGACGACGCCTTGCGTGTGCTTCGCCGGATCGTCGGATACGATTCCGTCCGCATGCTCGGCATGCTTGGCCCGGACGGCCTCCAACGCGGCCTCCAGCACCTGATGCTCCTCCTCATTGGCCTTACGGCCAAGCTGATGTCGCACGAACTGTTCGAGCACATCCATTTCGGAGGATGCCGTTCGAAGGTCCACGGCTCTCCGCCCTGTCGACGCACGGCTCCGGTCGTAGACGATGTTTTTCTCCAACGCATGCTCGTACCGGTCGTCGATCTTCTGGTAGAGTCCCTGCGGGAATTCGCCGACGTGCACGGTGACGGATACCCAGTCGTCATGATGGGCGACGGCGGAATCGCCCAGGATCTCGTCCACTGTGCCTTCCAGCCGCACGAACGCGGGCTCGTCGGATTCCACGTCCAATGTGCGGAGGTTTCCCACGTGTCCGTCGACGATGTCGAGCAGCACCACGCTCTTGCCGTTGCCTTTCACCGGAGGCACGCGGCTTTCGGAGAACGAGTAGGCGAGCAACGACCCGCTGTAGCGTGCCTGCGGCGTGCGGTCGAAACCGAACACGGATTCGTCGACGGGCAAGTCGGGCACATTCACCCGCTGCGGCCGGTGCAGATGACCGAGCGCCAGATAGTCGAGACCGCTATGGGAGAAGAGCCCAGCCGGCACACTGTCGACGCCGCCTACGGCGATGCCCCGCTCGGAGTCGCTGGGCGCGGCACCGGAAATGAACGCGTGCGCCATAAGCACGGCGGCCACATGCGGGTCGGCGGCGCGCCGGTCGGCGAGGTCACGTGTGACGAGCTCCATCGCCGCGCGCATCATGCCCTCATGCGAGCGCGGGATGCGATAGTCAACGCCCGCCTGCTCCAACAGTTGCTGGAGTCCGGAGCGCGCCGTGTCCGGGTCGAGGTACGGCAACGCGTACACGGCGAGCGAGTCGCCGCCGCGCGTGACCGTCACCGGTTCCGCGATGGTGTCGAGTCCGCAGCGCACGTGCACGTTCGGACGCATCAGACCGGCGCCGGTACCGAGACGGATCGCGGAATCATGGTTGCCGGGCGTGATGACGATCTCCAATGGTCGACCATCTATCTCGAGTCGTCCGAGCCGATCGAACATCGCATCGAACAGACGGATCGACTCGGCGGATGGCACGGACAGGTCGTAGACGTCGCCGGACACGCACAGCACGTCCACGTGCTCGCGCACGATCACGTCGATCAGCCATTCCAACGCCCTGCGCTGGTAGTCGAGCAGGTCCACGCCCTTGAACCTGCGCCCGATATGCCAGTCGGAGGTATGCAACACCCTCATGCCGGCTCCTTTCGTCCCGTCGGCGGACCGTCTACAGCACCGATGCGCCACGGTTCGCCGAATCCGTTGTCTTTCACCCACCGTAATCGGATAATCCCGGCCCGATGCATATGTACCGTTTTCCGTTCGCCGAGCCGTCATCAGAAAACGTCCGGCGTGTCACGCGTAGTGGACGCGACGGTGCCACCGTTCCGCGCCATGGTCTTACGACGCCGTACTCCAGTTGGGGAGGAGTTCTTCGACTTGCCCGTGCCCGCCGCAACGGCGCTGCCGCCATGTCGCATGCCCACAGCCCGATTCTCATCCAATGCGCTGAGGAACATGGCCTCCGCGACCACAAAGCCGAGCACCGCCGCACCGACGACGACCCACAGACCCCAGCCCATGATGATCTGGAGGATCGGAACCGCCGCGAGCGCCAGCATGCCCAACGTCCGACGCACCTGGACAAATCCGTCGATACGCTTGTCCACCCACATCACAATCCGGTAGACCGCATACTGGACGATGGCGAACACGGCCACGACCAGCGCGTCGAAGACCACGATGACGACGTTCGCGAGGAAATCAGTGGTCATGTAGTTGAACACCGCACGAACGTCTCGCCGGCCGACGAGCTGAAAAACATCGACAGCCCCACGCCATTGACCAGCAGCACGCCGACGAGCACGGTGAACACGATTTTACCCAACGTTTCAAGGAACCTCATCCCAATCACCTTTCCTTCCCACCGGTTGTCCCGGCGGATTGTCCCGCGGCGGACGGCCCCGCTCCGGAACCGCTCCCGCGCCTTACACCAGTCGAAACCGGACAAGCCACGAGAAGTCACGACACGCCTCATTTCTTCCCGTTTCACGCAAGTACGCGCGTTGTCCGGTTGAGAAGAGAGTGTCCGTCGGAAGCGAAGACGACGGGCGACGACAACCGTCACGATGACGCATACGATGATGAAAGGAGACGCCCATGCCGGAAGCCCCCATGCCACGAAAATCGGCCCGGTCGGAGGAGACGCACTTCCACCCCATCGGCGTACCGCGCGTCCGGACGGTAGACTGGGCGACAGTCACACCGATGCAAGGAGGCGACATGTCCAGGCGGAAGAACGACGAGGACGACGAGGACAATTCGAAGACCCGTTACTATATCGACGAGTACTTCGGAGAGACGCGGCACAAGGGGAAGCGCGAATTCGGCCCGAAAGCGATCGATTTCATCGCCATACGGATTCGGGCAGGGTATAAAAAGTACGGCCCCACGCTGCCGGAAGGCGCCCCGGCATCACCGGACGAGTGCATGAACGCGTTCTGGGAGAAGAAGGCCGCATATCTGCACAAGAAGATGCGCACCAGCACGATGAAGAACGATCGATCGTTCGAAGCCTGCGTGACCAAAACCATCAACGGGTGGTTCCGCAACCAGTACGCGGAGACCTCTTCGGGCCGGATGCGCGAGGTGGTTCGCGGACGCCTCGGCAAGGCCGAGGACCGGTTCACCAACGACAATCCGCAAAAATACTGGGGGCTAGTCGGAGGCCCCGACATTCCCTCGGAAGCGCGGGAATCCGAGTTGCGCAAGGTCGTCTCGCGGTATCCCATCGACATCGATTTGGATGCCTTCATGGATTCCGACCGCAAACGCAGCCCCAGCTATGGCAAGCCAGGACAGATGGAGGACATGCTGGAGGGCGTGATCGAGACCGCCGACGGCACGTTGCCGCTCGACACGCTGTTCCACCTCGTCCAATATCGTCTGCCGATGCTGGTGGAAGCCACTCGGGTCGACATGACGGACGAGGACGGCAATCCTATGGACATCGCCGACGACGCCGCTTCCGCAGAGGATGTCGCCATCAAAGCGGTGACCGACGACACGCGCGAACGGCAGATCGAGCACATCCTCTCGCTCTTCGAAGAACACGAACACGATCGGAAATGGGTACGCCGATACATCGGCAGGCATCCGGAAGTATACAGGATGCTTCGCAATCTCGGCATCGACCCGGACGAACAGAAAGCCTGAACATCATGAACACCACACGATCCTTTACCGAGCTGCTCGGCATGTACGACCAGCTGAAAGACACCGACACGGAACTCATCATGCCCAGCGGCGATGATGTCGATTCCCCCGAGCGCATCGAACGTCAGCTGGCCGAGGGAGTGAAGCGCGACCAACTGTGGATCGCCGAACAAGACGACGATTCCCTGTATGTGCTTGTCACGGAGGTGAACGACGACCCGCGCATGGCGACCGTCATCCCCCTGTCGAACGACCTGCATAGCGAGACCGACGATTCGCTCGTCATCGGCAACACGCCGTTGGGCATCGAGATGGTCGCCTGGCCCGGCCTGCAGGCCATCATCCCGGTGCGTCTGCTCTACAAGCCGTTGAAGGAACTCTCCGAGAGCACCGTCAAGGCCATCGAGAACGACGACCTGCGGTTCGCGAAGAAAACCGACGCGATCCGCCGCGGCCACGACAACGAGGAGAATGACTCCCTATTCGTGGAGAACCGTGAGGACATCACCGCGATCCTGCTCAAGTGGCACTCCATGTGCTTCGACCTGCCGAAGCTGCACGAGGAGGACGAGGAATCCGACAAGGCTACGGCGTTCCACACGGACAATTCGTTGGTCGATCAGTCCAAGGAGCTTCAGGACGTCCTGCAGCTATCCCCTGCCGAGCGTCTCGCCATCGCCCGAGGAAAAGCGCTGACCCCCGAGCAGCAGCGCCTACTCGCCGAAGCCAATGTCACGAACCGAATCCATAAGGAGGAGACCATAGGCGACGACTATCTCATCATGGCTGAGCAACCACGTTGGCGTGCCGCAGCGGACGCCTTCGCGGAAACCAGCGAAGACGATCCGCGTCTGGCCCTGGCGCATCGAGCCCAGTTCGGATTGGCCGCGCGAGTCTCCGGGCACGGTAAGACCGCCGTCGAGGAGGCCATGGCCAAGGCCGCGGAAAGCATGATCGAGGATTCCCGCCGGTAATGGACATATCCACTCCGTACTCGCGCGCATTGAACCATCAGGTAAGCCGGATGCTTGAGCTGGCACAGGCCAGGCATCCGGATTTCCTGGAGGATTGTCTCATCGACCCTTGGCGCATCGCCACCCAATGGAAAGGGGACCTGAGCATCAACAGGGTCGACTCCATTGTGACCAGCGGATTAGCCGACCAAAGCGATACCGTGGTCGATGACCGGCATGACCTGCTGGGGCTATTCCACCCCGCAATCGGAGATGAGACAGTGAACCGCATCGAAGTGCAGCACAGACGGGGAGACTACACACCCCGCCGTAATTTCACACTGTTGCATGAAATCGGCCATTACCTGCAGCAGACCAGCGACGAACTCGTGGACAATCTGATCGGCATCAGCAGTCTGAATGTCGACAAACGGTTCGAGGAGGAGGCCTGCAACCGTTTCGCCTCCGTATCACTGCTGCCTCGCGAGTATGTGGAGAGCGTTCTGCACGGAGGCGTGGTGGACGCCGGCGTCGCCAGTCGCATGTACGAACAGGGGCGAAGAAAGCGCGGCAGGAACATCCGCGTATCACGTCCGGCCATAGCCCGGCGTCTCGTCGATTTCCTCTCCTTCGACGGCAGCGTGACGCTGACGTCGGGGAAAGAGCTGACCCTACGCGCTCATCGCGATGGCCGCATCGACTACGACGAAGCATTGACCACGACGGAGCTTGATATGATCCGGCTGCTGTGCAACTGTTCCCCGATACCGCCTCAGCTAAGCCGTATCGTGACATTGGAGAACGGAACGTCGGCTTTCGCCAGCATATCGTGCTCTCCTTCCGGCGCTACGCCCCGCTATTTCATCGTCACCCAGATCGTCGGCTGAACACCTGGTACACGACCAGTACAGGCGCATACACATCCAGGAAAGGACACAGGAACCGTGAGCACCTCCCCTACGACTGTCCCATTCGACATCTCCCCCGGCATGCGGGTGCTGATTCGCGATCAGGAGTGGATCGTCTCAAACGTCGAATCGAACTCCTTGGACAATCACGCCGTGACGTGCATCGGTATCTCTCCTCTGGTGCGCGACGTCCAGGCGACGTTCCTTGACGATCTCGACCGTATCATGCCGGTCGACCCCACAAAGACACGTTTCGTACCGGATGATTCACCTCATGCGATGCGCTCCCACCTGTTCGTGGAGAGCCTGCTGCGCGATTCCGCGCCGACGGACGATACTATCCATGTCGGCGGCAAAGCGGCCATGGATTCCCTGCCATATCAGATGGTCCCCGCCCGCCAGGCGCTTTCCCGCCCCCGTCAGCGCATCCTCATCGCCGACGCCGTGGGCTTGGGCAAGACCTTGGAGGCCGGCATCCTCATGTCGGAACTGATCGCCCGTCATAAGGGGCGTCGCATTCTCGTCGTTACCGCGAAAAGCATGATGGCGCAATTCCAGGAGGAGATGTGGGAGCGTTTCACGATTCCCCTGGTCAGTTTGGATTCGGCGCGCATCCAGCGCATCCGCATGGAGATTCCGGCGAATGCGAATCCGTTCTCCTACTATGACAAGACAATCGTCTCCATCGATACGCTGAAACGTGACATCCAGTACGGCGCCGCATTGGACGCCTCGTATTGGGACATCATCGTCATCGACGAGGCGCAGAACGTCGCCGACCGCGGCACGGGAGTCCGTAAGGCCCAGCGGGCGCGTCTCGCGCAACGTCTGGCTTCCCGTTCGGACACGCTGATCATGCTGTCGGCCACGCCGCATGACGGCAAGCCGCAGAGTTTCGCCTCGCTGATGAACATGCTGGATCCGACCACGCTGCCGGATCCCGAACACTATACGACCGAGCAGGTCGGCCAGCTGTATGTGCGACGGTTCAAGAAGGACGTGCTGGCCGACGTGTCCGGCAGCTTCCCTGAACGCAAGGTGACGCAGATCGCCTGCGCCGCGTCTCCACGCGAGGAGGAGGCGTTCGACGTGCTGACCGGCCTGCATCTCGTCATGGACGCGAATCGGAAGCGCTCGAACGCCGGCCTGTTCCGCACGCTGCTGGAGAAAAGCCTGTTCTCCTCTCCCGCCGCCTGCATGAAGACCATCGAGACCCGCCTGCACCGGCTCGCCAAGACCGATCCGGGCGACCGTTCCGGAGACGCCGCGAAATTGGAGGAGCTGCATGAGGTTCTCCGGCGTATCCGCCCTGAAGATTTCTCCCGATACGCCCGTCTGCTCGACATGCTGCGCAGCGAAGACTACGGATGGTCCGGCGAGGACACGGCGGACCGCATCGTGATCTTCACCGAGCGCATCGAGACGAAGAACTTCCTAGAACGTCAGCTCACCCACGATCTGAAGCTGCCGAAGGGCGCGATCGTGTCGATGGACGGGCAGATGAACGATGTCGACCAGCAGGAACTGGTCGAGCAGTTCGGCAGAAGAACGTCGCCCATCAGGATCCTCATCGCATCCGACGTGGCGTCCGAAGGCTTGAACCTGCATTACCTCAGCCACCGTCTCATCCATTTCGACACCCCGTGGTCGTTGATGGTGTTCCAGCAGCGCAACGGCCGCATCGACCGATACGGCCAACGCAGCCGACCGGACATCCGTTTCCTGACCATCGCCTCGCGCAACGAGAAGATCCGCGGAGACGCGCGCATTCTCGAGATTCTGCGGGACAAGGAGCAGCAGGCGCATGACAACATCGGCGACCCCTCGCTGTTGATGGGCGAGTTCACCATCGAAGGCGAGGAGGCGATCACCCGCGACGCCATCGAATCCGATATGTCTCCCGAGGATTTCGCGTTGCGACTGCATATTCCGGATGAGGACATCGACAAGGCTCCTGAGGACTCCACCCACACGGACGCCGAGACCACGGTGGACCCGAACGGCAACGACGATCCTCTCACCATGTCCGATATGCTCGCCTCGCTGCTCGATGAAGACGAGGATGAAGACGAAGCGGACACCGCAAAGAAGAACACCGCCGATGAGACGTTGATGGACGATTTCTCCTATGCATGGGAGGGACTGCAGCGCCCCGAGTTCAAGGAGGCCGCCGGCCTGCGCTCGATGCGGCCGCTGCGGGAGGCCGAGGGCTTCTCGGTCGAGTTCGACAAGGACAGCCAGTTGCGGGCATGGCTGCGTCGCCATGTACCGGATACGCAGGTGTTGAAGGACGATGCCGGCGAATGGAGCACGGATGCCGCCTACTGCGAACGTCAGGCCTCGGGAGTCATCGCCCGGCTGCGCGATGAGGATTGGAGCCGTACCCAATACCTGTGGGCGTTGAATCCGTTGATGGAGTGGATCCGCTTGAAATCCACGTCCTTGTTGTACGCCCGTGACGAGGCGCCGATGATCGGCGTGACGAACGGTCGATTGGGTGATGACGAGACGATCGTGCTGATCAATGGCACGATCGCGAACAGGCATGCGATCCCGGTCATCGACGAGTGGTCGGGCGTACGCTACCGGGGCGGCACGTTCGCCGGCATCTTCCCCTTGGATGAGGTGTGGAAGGTCACCGGGTACCGTGGATCGGTCGACCCGATGACGGGAAGACGACGGTATGTCAATCCGATGGGAAGCGTACCGGCTCGGGAACAGGCCGCGCACGCCGAATCCCTGCTTCCGGACGCCGTGGATCGCGTATACGCCCTGCTGAACGAGGTGAAGCGGGAATACGTCAATCGTTCCATTCAGGAGATCTCATCCCAACTGAATCGCATCGAGCGTTGGCACACCGACCGGCAGATGCTCGAATCCCTAAGCCCCGATGCGGAAGCCTTGCATCGGCGCAGCAATGAAATCTATGCCGAATACACCGGATGGGTCACCGACTCGTTGACCGCTTCGGGAGAACCGGTGGTCCGCGTGGCGGCGGCGTTTACAGGAGTGAACCGATGAGCACGAACGAATTGAAGAACGAGACCTTCCCGGGCATCGACGCGGTGAACGGTTTCTATACGCCGTTCTACATGCAGGAATTCTTCCCCGGAAACGTGAAGGAGACGTCCGCGAAATGGAAGAGCCTGCCCGCCGACCGGCGACCACCGTCACTGGTGAGGGCGATGCGTCGCCCGTACACGGACATCGTCAACGGCGATGACGGACTGTTGCGGGATGAGGCGATCACGGCGTTCACCGACGGCATGTTGGAGGCGCTCGGCTATGGCGACGAGCTTGCCGCCCCGGCGATGACTTCGGCCATTGCCAGCGGCGGAGCGTCGATTCCGCTGCGTCTGCAGGTGGACGACGCGTATGGCCGACCGTTGCTGCAGGTGTTGGTCTCTGTGGCGGATGATGCGGATTCCGGCATTCTGGAGAGCCTCGTGGATGGTTCCACGCATACCGTCGAGGAGTGCGCGCGCATGCTGCTCGCCGATGCCGATGAGCCGGCCCGTTGGATTCTGGCGGTGGGGTTGCATCAGGCGGCGCTCATCGACCGGCGCAAGTGGGCGGACAGGAAGTGCCTGCTGTTCGATTTCGACACGATTTTCAGCCGTAACGAACCGCACGTGTATCAGGCTGTCGCCGTGCTGCTGCACCGGTCGAGCCTGTGCCCGGATGAGGGCGATTCCGCGTTGGACTCGTTCGACGAGGCCTCGTCGCGTCAGTCGGTCGAGGTGTCGGATGGATTGAGATCCGCGCTGCGTGAATGTGTGGAGATCCTCGGGAACGAAGTGGTCCATGATTGGACCGTCGGCAAGGGGCGCCCGATCGATGGTCCTGACGGTATCGACGCGTCCGAGTTGACCGTGCAATGCCTGCGCACCATGTATCGTCTGCTGTTCCTGCTGTTCATCGAGGCGAAACCGGAACTCGGCTATGCGCCGATGCGCTCGGAGGCGTACCGCACCGGCTATTCGCTGGAGAGTCTGCGTGACTTGGCGGAGCGGATGCGCGGGCGCATGGACGAGGCGGAGAACACCACGTATCTGGCGGATACGCTGCGCGGACTCGACCATCTGGTGTTCGACGGCTATCCTACCGACGAACGCGAACTGCGCCGGGTGATGAACCAGGATGTGGTGAACGCCGTGTTCACGGTCCCCTCGTTGAAGGCGCACATCTTCGACCCGGAGCGCACTCCACTCATCGAGCACGCCCGTCTGCGCGACAGCGTGATGCTGCGGATCATCGACCTGATGAGCGTGACGGGCGCGAGGCAGGCGAAGAGCGGCGGCTCACGCAGGCAGCGCATCTCCTATGCCACGCTCGGCATCAGCCAGATGGGCGCCGTGTATGAGGCGCTGCTCTCCTACCGCGGGTTCATCGCGAAGGAACGGTTGTATGAGGTGAAGCGGGCGAAGGACCGGTTCGACCCGCTGGATGTCGGCTACTTCGTCACGGCCGCGCAGCTCGCCGATTATGCGGACGACGAGCGCGTGCGCTACGAGTCGGGGCCGCATAAAGGCGAGCCGCGCACGTATGAACCAGGCACGTTCATCTACCGTCTGGCGGGCCGTGAACGCGAGACCTCGGCCTCGTACTATACGCCGGACTCCCTGGCGGAATGTCTGGTGCGCTATGCGTTGAAGGAGGTCGAACCGCGCATCCGCAAGGCCACGGACATTCTCGATCTGAAGATCTGCGAGCCGGCGATGGGCTCGGCGACGTTCCTCAACGAGACCGTCAACCAGCTGGCCTCCAGGTATCTCGCCATGCGCGAGAAGGAATGCGTGGCCGAGGAGGGGCCGAGGGCGGCGATTCCGGCCGAACGCAGGCAGGCCGAGCTGCAGCGGGTGAAGATGTTCATCGCGGACCGCAATATCTACGGCGTGGATCTGAACCCGATCGCCGTGGAATTGGGAGAAGTGTCATTGCTGTTGAACACGATCTGCGAGGGGTCGTTCGTGCCGTGGTTCGGCACGCAGCTGCAGTGCGGCAATTCGCTGATCGGCGCGCGGCGCGTCGGTTATACGGAAGCCGAGCTGAAGAACAAGACGAAGGAGCGGCGTTGGTATGAAGTGACGCCGAAACGCATCGGATTCGACTCGAGCTCCTCGCGGGCCAATCGCATCTACCGGTTCTTCACCGGAGACCCGGGCATGTGCCTGTATGACGACAAGATCGTCAAAACCACCGAGAAGACCAATCTCGCCACGATCAAGACGTGGCGGAAGGGATTCACCGCACCGTATGCGGATGCGCAGGTGAAGGTGATGCGGCGCCTGTCCAAGGTGACGGACGAACTGTGGCGCGGCCAGATCAGACAACGCCGTGAACTGGAGAAGGTCACCCGCGACAAGCTGGCCGTCTACGGTTATGGGGACACGGATACGACGAAACGCACGCCGACGAAACGCAGCAGTGTGCAGGGATCGTTGGATGCCGGCGCGTTCGCTTCGGAGAACCTGTCCATCCGCGAAAAGGACGAGATGCTCGCCCGCTCCTACCGATCCGAACGGGCGCGCAACGCGAGCGCCTACGCGCGGCTGAAACTGGCGATGGACTACTGGTGCGCCCTGTGGTTCTGGCCGATCGACCGGGCGGACGACCTGCCGAAACGCGCCGACTTCCTGGCGGACATGTCGCTGATCCTCACCGGCGACGTCTCCGGCGAGGACTTCCATCTGGTCTACGAGGACGACCAGCTCACCCTCGACGAGGCGATGGCCGCGGACGACCAGCGCGACTACGTGTACGACCACAAGGTGAATCTCGACGAACTGCGTTCGGGGAGCAAGCCCGTGAACGAACGCATCCGTCTTGTGGAGCGCATCGCCCGGGAACAGCGGTTCTTCCACTGGGAGCTGGAGTTCGCGGACGTGTTCGCCGACGGCGGCTTCGACTTCATGGTGGGCAACCCGCCGTGGGTGAACGTGCAGTGGAACGCGAACGATGCCGTCTCCGACGTGGACCCCTCGTTCGCTATTCATTCAATCAATGCAGCTGAAATGAGCAAGAAATTACCCTCGCTGTTGAAGAACTCTCGTTTTAGGGGGACACTACTTCACGAATATGTCGGTGTAGCAGGCTCACTGTCTTTCTATGGTTCCATGGGGAATTACCCACTGTTGCAGGGGCAACGCACGAACCTGTTCCGATGCTTCCTGCCGAACGCGTTCGACTTCACACGCAAACCGCATGGCGTGAGCGCCTTCGTCCACCCGGATGAGGTGTACGGCGATACGCGCGCGGGCATCCTGCGCGAGCAGATGGTGCGCAGGCTGCGCTACCATTTCCAGTTCATCAACGAGCTCAAGCTGTTCGCCGGTGTCGACCACCACACCCTATTCGGTCTCAACGTGTACCGGAATCCCGAATTGGACGATGCTCCGGTGGCATTCGACTCGATCTGGAACCTGTACGCGCCCAAGACCATCGACGAATCCTATGCGTCCGACGGCACTGGCGAGATTCCATCCGTCAAGGACGAGACGACCGGCACGTGGAACATCCGCGGGCATCGCGACCGCATCGTCCGGGTCGACGAGACCATGCTGAGGATGTTCTCCACGCTGGTGGGCGACGGCACGCCCGACTCGTGGCGGACCACGCCGTTGGTCGGCCTCTACGCCCGCGAACTGGCCTCCGCCCTGGAGCGCATGGCAAGCGTGCCGCAGACCCTGCGCGACTATGACGAGGACATCACATATTCACCGATGTGGAACGAGACCAACGCCCGCAAGGACGGCACCATCAAGAACGACATCCACTTCCCGAACGGCACGGAGCCGATCATCTACTCCAGTCCGTTCATCGGCGTAGGCAATCCGCTGCTGCAATCCACACGCCGCGACTACAAGACCAACAGCGACTACGATTTCGTGGATCTGACCGAGATCGGCGAGGACTACGAACCGCGCGTCAAGTATGCACAGGCGTGCACGGATGCGGATTATCTGAAGCGTATGCAGACGATGAGCGACGGCAGCCGGTTCGATGCGGTGTATCGATTGGCCAATCGTGAATATGTGGGCTTGGGCAGCGAACGCACGCTGCAAGCGGCTGGTGTTCACCCACGCGCAGCGTGGGTGCACACCATAGCAGGCTATGGTGTGCACCCAGAGCGCTACGCGTTGCTCGCGCTCATGAGCGGCCTAGAGGCCGCTCTTCCCTACGATTTCCGTATTCGAGCCGCGGGCAAGCCGCATATCAATAAATCCACTCTAGAGACTCTGCCCGTTCCCGACACCGATTCCCCGTTCGCCTCCGAAATCCGCCTCCGCGGACTCCTCCTCAACTGTCTCACCAAGCCGTACGCCGAACTCTGGAAATCCTGCTGGAACGACGCCTACCCAACCATGGGCTGGGCGAAGACCGATCCGCGGCTCAAGCCGGAACGGTTCACACGGCTCACACGGGAGTGGGACCGGCATACCCCGCTGCGCACCGACTACGAGCGTCGCCAGGCGCTGGTGGAGCTCGACGTGCTCGCCTCGATGGCGTTGGGATTGACGCTCGACGAGCTCATCGACATCTACCGGCTCACGTTCACCGTGCTCAAAGGCTATGAGGACGACACCTGGTACGACGCGAACGGGCGCATCACGTTCTCCAAGAAGAACTACGGCGATCTGACGTACAAGCGCGGCGACTTCGACAACATCCGCGACGCGCAGCCGGGCCGCACGTTCACCCGCGACATCATCGACGACACGCGGCCCGGAGGCCCGCACGAACGCCGGATCGCATACGTCGCCCCGTTCGACACATGCGACCGCATCGCCGACTACCGCACCACATGGGTGTTCTTCGCGCACAAGTACGGAATGCAGCAGTAGCATGGAACATGCGACGAGGCCGACCGACGAAGGGGATACGCCGATGAACGAGGATTTCAACACGCAGGTGCGCGCCACGGTGCTACGCCTGCTCACCGAGGCCAACCGCGTGCCGTTCCTGTTCGTCGGTTCCGGCATATCCCGCCGCTACATGGGCTCCGAGGATTGGGACGGTCTGCTCAAATGGGTGTGCGAAAGCGTCGGCGCGCCGATGAAACCGTACTTCCAGTACAAGATCGCCGCCTCGGCCGACACCACCGGAGGCAATCGGAAGAACACGGTGTACCCGCGTATCGCCTCGCTGATGGAGAAGGATTTCCTCGAAGCGATCAACCGCCCGGATTACGCCGACTGGGTGGAACGGCACCGCGAGGAATTCGAATCGGGAACCGATCCGATGAAGGTGTACATCGCCGACCATCTGCGCACGTTCCGCCCGACGTCGATGACCGACGAGCTGGACATTCTGCGCAAGGCGACCCGGCACGTCGCCGGAGTGATCACCACCAACTACGACGGTCTCATGGAATCGGTCTTCCCGAAATACGATGTGTACGTACGTCAGGAAGACCTGCTGTTCTCCCCGCTCGTGGGCATCGGCGAAATCTACAAGATCCACGGCTCCATGGACGACCCGGCGTCGATGGTCATCGACGAACGAGACTACCGGCGGTTCGAGGAGCACCAGGACTATCTCACATCGAAGATACTCACCATCTTCGGCGAGTATCCGATCATCTTCCTCGGTTACTCGCTCAGCGACGAGGATATCCGCCGCATCATCTCCTCGATCGCCTCATGCGCGGGCGAGCGCCGGGCGCGTCAGATCGCCAGACGGTTCATCTTCGTGGAATACGCGGACGACTGCGCAATCGCCTCCACCCGTTACGAGGTCGACAACGGCCAGGTGGTGGAGATGACGGGCATTCGCACACCGGATTTCGCACCGATCTACGAGGCCATCGCCAAAACCAACCAGCGCTACGCGCCGAAGGTCCTCAACCAGATCCTCAGGCAGCTGTACAAGGCATCAGCCACCGGCACCGACGCCGAAAGCGTGGTGGCCGTGGAACTCTCGCACATGGACGAACTGCCGCCCGACAAGAACGTCATCGTAGGCGTGGGCGTGATGGACTATGGGCGCAAGGTCACGTTGGACGACCTGTGCGAAGACGTGCTGTTCGGCAACAAGCGGTTCTCCCCCGAACTCGTCGTCAGCGAATATCTGGATTCCATGCTCAAGCAGGGAGGCGCACCGATGTACTACTATCTGCGCTGTTACGAAGGCCCCCTGGACGAACGAATCAATAGGGAGGTCGCCGATAAGCGAACGATGGACGCATATCTCAGCAAGACCGAATCCAGAAGAAGGCACTCGGGAAGGAGCAAGTTCGATGATTACAGCATCCATGGTCTTATCGGACAATTCCATGAGAACGCCTATAAGTATCTGACGCTGCTCCATCAGAAGGAAATCGACGTCGATGCTCTTGAAAATCTGCTGAAGGTCACGGTCAAAACGAGAATCGAGTCAGGACAGCATCTTGATTCCGTGCTGCGCAAGGACATCAGAATCTACGACTTCCTCAGATACGGCATCGACTACCTGAAAGACAGCACACCCCCACAGTCACCGTCATCAGCTCCATCCTTGGCGGAGGAACCCGGCGGATCAGCGGGGGTGCTACGTACAGAGGACCCGGACCACGCGCCAGTCCGAAATCCGCTTTCATAGTAGTGGGAACGGGCCGACAAATCAATCCATCACGTTCCGCCCGGCGAGAACGCACGGAAACTCATCGATCGACAACATATCCAGAGGTACAGCAATGATTCCCATCGTCATGGCACGACACATCCAGAACGGTCTCGCCGATTATCTGGAAGCCACGTTCCCGATGACCAACAAGCCGTTCCAAGGCTCGATGCGCCGACTGGCGAGGCAGGACGGAGCATTGACGCTCGATCCATTCGTCTCGGTGAAGCTGCCCTTCCGCACCGTGGCCGACGACGATCCGTTCCCCTTCGCCGAATGCCTGCACCCGGCATACCGTCCATACGCCCACCAGATGAGGGCGTTCAAGCGCATCGCCGCAGGCGAGTCCACACTCGTAGCCACCGGCACCGGCTCAGGCAAGACCGAATGCTTCCTCTACCCCATTCTCGCCCACTGCTATCGTCAGCGCCGCATGTACGGCCGATCCGGCATCAAGGCGATCCTCGTCTACCCGATGAACGCACTGGCCTCCGATCAGGCGAAGCGCATCGCCGCACTGATCCACGACAGTCCCGAGCTTAACGGCAACGTGACCGCCGGCATGTATGTGGGCGCCCAGAGTCTCGGAGCGAAGAACGCCAGCTCGGCAATGACCGAGGATTCGATCATCACCGATCACCACACGCTGCTCGAAAACCCACCGGACATCCTGCTCACCAACTACAAGATGCTCGACTATCTACTCATCCGCCCCGAGGACTCTCAGCTCTGGGACCACAACGACGAGGACACTCTCAAGTATTTCGTCGTGGACGAACTGCACACCTTCGACGGAGCCCAAGGCACCGATCTCGCCTGTCTCATACGTCGACTTACCGAGCGCCTGCACACCGATCCGGAGAACCTGTGCTGCGTGGGCACGTCGGCGACCATGGGCACCGAGGACACCACAGGTGGCATATGCGAATACGCATCCTCCATCTTCAACACCACGTTCACCTCCGATGCGGTGATCACCGAGGACCGTCTCGACGCCGAGGAGTTCTTCTCCCCCGACACGGCGGACGACGACTTCATCTATGACACCACCGTGCCCACGTCCGAACAGGCGAATCAGCTCATCGCATCGGAAGCCGACATATCCCCGAAGGCATACCTTCGGACCGCCGCCGAAGCCTGGATCGGAGAACTTCCCACAGACGATATCGAACAGCCCGGATACCGCATCATGCTGGGAGAACGACTCCGTCGTTCACGGTTCCTCGCCTCCCTGTGCGCCACACTCGGATCGAACCCGAGGCAAGTCGATGACGCACTTGCCGAATCCCTGTCCTCCGACATCCGTTTCGCCCGGCTCGATCGCCGCCGGAAGAAAGCCGCGCTCGACGCACTGATCGCGCTCGTCTCCTACGCACGATCCGGCGATCCGACGCGCCCACGCCCGTTCCTTGACGTGCAGGTGCAACTATGGGCCAAAGAACTACGGCGCATGACCGCAAGCATTGTTCCCATGGACGGCGACGTACACTACCAGCCCGAGCTGGAAATCAAAGACAAGGAGCTTGGACGCCATCTGCCCGTCATCAACTGCCGTGACTGCGGCGGCACCGGCTGGATCGGCATCGCCGGCAAGAACGGAAAAACCAACGTCGACGATATGAAGGCGTTCTACAACCTGTACTTCGAATTCCGATCGGATAATCCGTTCATCATCATGCAGCCGTGCCAAAAGGACTCCATCGCCTCCCCCGATGCGGGATCGGAATGGTTCTGCCCCCAATGCATGCGCGGAAGCATGGTCGAGCACTTCGAACCGGACGAGCGCGAATGCCCCGAATGTGGCACGCTGCGCATCGCCATGACGGTACGCAGCCTGGAAATCGTCGCGACCGAACGCAAGCATTACCGTTGCCCGTTCTGCGGCAGCGACCGCAGTCTCTCGCTGCTGGGTCTGAGAGCCACCCCGCAGATCTCCGTCATGCTGTCGCAGCTTTCCGCCGACGCGTTCAATGACGACGACAAGACCATCGTGTTCTCGGACAATGTGCAGGACGCCTCGTTCCGTGCCAGCGCATTCAACAGCCGCACATGGCGGTTCGCCCTGCGCAATTCGGCCATGGACTACATCATGCACGCAGGCAAGGAGGATGCGACGCTCGCCGACTATCTTGACGGGCAGACCGCGTACTACCACCGTAGATATGCGGACGATGCCGCCTACATCGTGCGGTTCATCGCCCCCAACATGACGTGGATGCGCGAATACGAGTCCACGATCGCAGGTAATCCGAGCGGGCCCGAGCGCAAAACGCTCATTGGTCTCATCGACCGCCGGCTGCGATTGGAGTCACTGCTGGAATTCGGCTTGCGCTCACGTACCGGCCGCACTCTGGGAAAATCCGGTTGCGCGGCGCTATACGTCGACCCGCAGAAACTGGGAGAGGCGGCACGAAGGTTCCGGGAACGGGCCATCAACGAACTTGCCCTGGACGACGGTACAATTCGTCACGATGACTGGGCGCGGCTCCTTGCGGGACTGCTTGACCTGATGCGTTCCAACGGGGCATTCTTCGACGAATCATATGAACGCTATCTGCATGACGACGCGAACCGGTTCCTGTTGTCCAACAACAGGAACACCGGTGTCTGGTGGATGCCCGGATCATACTTCGATATCCTCCCCCGGTTCTTGGCCACGTCTCCGCAAGGCAAGCAGAAGAACTCATACGACACATTGGATGCACCGTCCTATCGTCGTTTGGCGACGAGATACCTAACGGATTCGGCGTTCACCGGCGATATCGGACCTCAATTGCTGACCCTCGCGCTGGACTCCTGCGTGGAAGCCGGTTTCGTGAGAGAACGCGACGTGCCCGGAAGATTCGGCGGCAAATCGGTGTTCGGCCTCGACGAATCCTCCTGGCATATCGGCACGCAGGTCGTCCAACTCGCCTGCGACGACTGCGGGCGCATGACATTCTGCGAACAACGGAATCTGAACGTGTGGGAAGGAACCCGCTGCGACACGAGGGGCTGCGTGGGCCGTCTGCACGTCGTAGAGGAATCGGTCCCATCCTATTACGGCAATCTGTATCGCTCCGAGCCGGCGGAACGCGTCCATGCCGCCGAGCATACGAGCCTGCTGGACGGCGATGATCGGACGAAATTGGAGCAACAGTTCAAAAGCGCCGGGCATACCCCCGGCGCGGCGAACGTGCTCACCTGCACGCCGACCTTGGAGATGGGCATCGACATCGGCGACCTGTCAACCGTAATCCTCGCCTCGATGCCGCCCTCCCAGGCGCAATATCTGCAGCGGGCCGGACGAGCCGGACGCCGTGACGGCAATTCGCTGGTGCTCGCCGTCGCCAACAGCAGACCCCATGACCTCTACTTCTATCAGCGTCCGCTCGACATGATCGGTGGAGACGTGACGCCTCCCCACATCTTCCTGGAGGCGACGGCCGTTCTGGAACGCCAGTTCATCGCCTACACGCTGGACCATTGGGTGCATGAGCTGCTGGAGCGGGGCGTCAAGCCGAACGACATCATTCCCAGCACCCTCAAGCCCTGCCTGGCGAATGTGCGCAACCAGTCGACGAACGCGTTCCCGTTCACCTTCATCGACTACGTGAAATCGCATGCCACACCATTGCTCGACGGATTCAACACCCTGTTCGGTTCCGGTGCGGACGATGGCGTTTCCGCCGTTCGGGAGCGTCTGTCCGCTTTCGTCTATGGCACCGGCGAGACGAGCGGAGACGACAAACCGCTGACGCTCCGACTGCTTGACGTGTTCCGCAACGCCATCGCCACCATCGACGAGTTCACCGAACAACGTGCCCAAGTGGAAGTCATCATCGGCGATCTGGACGCCAATCCATCCGACCCCGCATATGAGGAACGCAAACGCGAATGTCGCATGGAGATCAATGGCATCGAAAAAACCATCAAGCGCTTGTACAAGGCCAACACGTTCAACTACCTATCCGATCAAGGCATTCTGCCCAACTACGCGTTCCCCGAATCGGGCGTCACGCTGCACACCGTACTGAAAACCGATACACCTGTCCAAAGCGGAGAGCCATCCGCGAAAGGCAGGAGGCAGCGGGGCAATAACTCCGAGCCCAGTACCAACGATTTCATCCGCCCTTCGGCCTCGGCCATCACCGAGCTCGCCCCCGGCAACACGTTCTACGCGAACGGACGCCAATACAGAATCAACCGCATCCTGCTCGCCAAGGGAGACATGGACGAGGACACGGTGATGTGGCGGCTCTGCCCCAACTGCTCCCATACCGAGCCGGCGTCCAATGTGATGAACCTCGCCGCCTGCCCCTCCTGCGGATCGCTCCAATGGGCCGACAATGGGCAACTGCGCGCCATGCTCCGCATCGACACCGTCATCTCGGAGGAACGATACAGCGAAAGCCTCGTCGACGGCACCGGCGATGCCCGGACCAACACGTTCTTCGTACGCGATTCCCTCGTCGACATCAAACGCGCCGACATCACCGCCGCGTGGCGAATCGACAAGGGAAACACCGATTTCGCATTCGAATACGCGCCGCATGGAACCGTACGTGAAATCAACTTCGGCAAATCCGGCGACAAAGGCAGCGAAATGGAGATCGCCGGCAACAGGAAGGTACGCAACGGATTCACCGTATGCACCCGATGCGGCTCATTGGCGGACGACAACGGCCGCATCCGGCACTCCTACGCATGCCCGAACCGCATGAACGTACTGCACGACGGGGACGAGACCAAGTGCCTGTTCCTGTTCCGCGACCTGAACACCGAGATGCTACGCATACTGGTTCCCGGCATAGCCGATTCCACCGGCGAAAGCACGGATGCCGAATCATTCACCGCGGCCGTGATGCTCGGCATGAGACTCCGGTTCGGCAGCGTCTCGCACCTCGCAGTCACGCTCAGCAACGAACCGCTACCCAACGGATCAGGTCTGCGCAAGACCTATCTGGTCATCTACGACACCGTTCCGGGCGGCACCGGTTATCTCAAGCAGCTCTCCGACGATTCCGAATCGTTCATCGACGTGCTGTCACTGGCAGCGATGGCCATGGTGAATTGCCCCTGCGAGGATGGCTGCTACCGTTGCCTGTACTCGTACCGGCAAAGCCACAGTCTCCGGAAAATCTCCAAGAAGACCGCAGGACTCATGATCAACGGCATCCTGGAAGACCGTGACAAGCTCATCAGGACGCAGACCGTTGCCGACGCCCCCGTCGACAATCTGCTCGACAGCAGGCTGGAAGCGCAGTTCCTCGAAGCGTTGGGGCGTCTTCATGCGAACCCGCTGGCCAAGGAAGCACATGACCGCGGGCGTCGAGCAATCCTGCGCAAGGAAATCGTCAATGGCAAGGACGGCCGCATACTGACCATCGGCGACAACGTCTGGGAAGTGGAACTCCAGGCAGAAGGCTCGAAGCTCAACCACCCGCCGGTCATACTATCGAAACCCGACTTCCTGCTCCATTGCATCAGCGACGGAAACGACACCACGGCAAGCGACGTACCGCGCAGACGCGACATAGCCGTCTTCACGGACGGTCTGCGCTTCCACGCCGGTATCGTAGCCGAAGACACGGCGAAACGCGAAGCGCTCCGCCGTGCCGGATACCGCGTATGGTCGCTTGATTACGACGATGTCGCCGGATTCCTCGACGACCCGGATGCGGCAAGCTTGTGCGATCCCGCTCTGGACATCAACGCCATGCCCGGAAAGAAGAATTACCGCGCATATGTAGAAAGCAGGCACGCCTCCATGCTGGACCCGGGACGTACCTCCACCATGGCCATGCTCGCCTTCTACCTCGCCAGACCTGATGCGGAACGATTGTTCACCGCACAGGCGGAAGGGCTCGGACTGGCCATGGTTTCCAAGAGGATCCTCACCACCCGTCCCGAAGTGACCGAACTCATGGAACACGTGGAGGATGCTCTGACAGGTGCACCCGACGAGTATGTCAACCACGCCGCATTCTCCTTCGGCGCCTCCGCGCGTCTACGCCTGTACGTCGGACTGATGCTCGGCGATGACGGCAAGTCCCTGATCAGCCACAACGACCTACTGTTCGACGACACCATCGCAGGATACGATGCAAGTGCTGCCGAGGATGACGACGACCCGATGCTCGCACTGGACGAAGACGACAGGACCACATTCAGGCGTGAGTGGTCGAGCTTCCTGCATCTCGTCAACATCATGCAGTTCGGCGACCACTTCCTGTTCGCCACCTCCACCGGATTGACCGATGACAGCGAGACATACCAGCCGTTGCGCAGGCAGGCGATCAATCAGGCGGACGCCGCGAAGACCCTCAGCGTCATCGGCGAGGCATGGGCGGAGATTCTTCAGGATAAAACCTTGGAGGGGGCGGATCGTCATGCCGCGGAGACGTTCGCCCGCCGATCCGCTCGGATTCCCGCTCCGGAACCATATTATGAATTGGAAGATGACAGCGGTGAGGTCATGGGCAACGCCACCTTCGCTTGGACGGACAGGAAACTCGCCTTCATCCCCGAAGAGTACGCGGAGGATGACCCCGAGAATATCGAGGCCTTCGAACGGCAGGGATGGCATATGATGACACAAGAGAACGAGGTGCTTGCCGCCTTCGCAGCGGAAGGAAAGGATGACTGATGGGAAACGCGACATTCACACCGCAGATTGCGTTGGAAAAAGGATTCGTGAGCTCATGGATGAAGCTTCCCTCCACAGTCATAGGCAAGGTAGGAACGTTCGTCGATAAATTCCAAAAGAACCCGCAAGCCTCCGGCATCAATCTGGAGAAAGTCCAGAATTCCCGTGACGGGAAGATGTATTCCGCCCGCATCGACCAGCGATACCGAATCATCATCGCCCACGATCCGAACAGCAACGTGTACATGATGTTGTATGCCGGAGACCACGACGATGCCTACCAGTGGGCCGTCAACAAGCGCGTCGAGGTCAACCCGAGGACACGCAGCATCCAGCTGTTCGACGACGTGACGGAATCCGAGAAAAACGTCCGACAGGCCTCCGACGGACAGTCTCGCGGCTTCGACAAGCCTCTGCCTCATGACTATCTGTCCCTGACCGAAAACGACATGTTGGATCTGGGAGTCCCCGACCTCTATGTCCAGCTCATGCTCGATCAGCGTACCCTGGCGGGCTTCAATCGCTGGGCCTGGCATCTTCCCGAAGACGCCAGAGCCTCATTGCAGCTCATCGTCGAGGGACAATCCCGATCGGAAGTGCTGCAGATGGTGCAGGAGAGCCGCAACCTCGGTCCTCTCCTTGGAGTGGAAAATACACCGCCTTCACCTTCGACGGATGTCATACAACAACCGACGGAGGGAAACGGACAGGGAGCCACCTTCCGAGAAGCACTGTCCTCCTTCGAAACCCAACAGTCCTTTGTTGTGGTGCAGGGCGAACAGGATCTCAAACGTCTGCTGGATGCCCCCTTGGCACAGTGGCGTGTATTCCTGCACCCATCCCAGCGTATGTATGTCGAACGCAACTATCACGGCCCATTCCGTCTGCTGGGCGGAGCCGGCACCGGCAAAACCGTCGTCGCCATGCACCGTGCCAGGCGTCTCGCCGCGCAGCTCCTTCGCAATCGCAGCAGCCAGAAGGTACTGTTCACCACATACTCCACGAATCTGGCGACCGATATCCGTGTGAACCTCCGTACGATCTGCACGCAGGAGGAGATGGACCGCATCGACGTCGTCAATCTGGATAGGTTCGTCAGCCGTTTCCTGCGCGATAAAGGTTATGATTACGCCATTTGGTACGACGGCGACCGTAATACCAGCCATCGAAGCATCAACGACGTATGGGACGAGGCGATCAGAGCCATTGGCGTCCCTGCGGCAGGCACGTTGTCCAGAGCGTTCCTCAAGGACGAATGGAGGCAGGTGATCATTCCGCAACAGGTCTCCTCGCTTGCCGATTACCTGCATGTGGTACGTCGCGGCCGTGGCACCCGACTCGCCCGCGCACAGAAAATCGCCGTATGGAAGATCGCGGAGCGGTACCAGCAGCTGATGAAGGCCGAACACGCCTGTGACATCGACATGGCGATGTCCATGACCGCCGATCTGCTGCGCGCATCGGATTCCCCGAAACGTTACGCGCATGTCATCGTGGATGAGGGACAGGACTTCTCCGCCCCCGCTTATCGCGTTCTGCGCGCGGTGGTCGATGAGCGCGACAACGACATGTTCATCGTCGGCGACACCCAACAGCGTATCTACGGGCGCACCGTCGTCCTGTCGAAATGCGGCATCAGTATCTCAGGCCGCAGCCGAAGGCTAAAGATCAACTATCGCACCACCGAGGAGATTCGGTCGGCCGCGGACCGAATCTTCGTCTCCAGCGGCGGCGATGTGGCGGATTCCGTGTTCACGGCGGTCTCCGGGCAACCCCTTACGGGCGCGCAGCCGGAACTGTTCGACGATCTGAACGGGCAGACCGAACCTGCCAACGATAGCCGGTCCCTGATGAACGGACCAGCCCCCCTCGTCAAGCGATTCGCCACCCAACAGGATGAATTCGCCTTCGCCGAACAATGGCTGGCCGACCGGTGTGGTAATCCCCATGCCGCCGACTACGACGCGAACAATCACACCGACGCACGCGATATCTGCGTGGTAGCCCGCAACGGCGACTTGGTCAAGGAATGGTGTGACGCACTCGACGAAGCACTCCCCTATGGGGTATACCAACTGAAACACGATACGGAAGACGACCGGCAGCAACCCGGTATCCGCGTATCGACCATGCATCGCGTCAAGGGTCTGGAATTCGACTACGTCATCGTCGTTGACGTCAAGGACGGCATCTGCCCGCCGCAGCCTGCCATAACCGAAGCAGCGGATGCCGTGGCGTTGCGCGAGGTCTACAAGCAGGAACGCAGTCTCATTTACGTGGCATTGACACGCGCCCGTAAGGAGGCTCTGCTGCTCGGCAGGTGATGCTTATGAGCATGCACGCAGGGAACCGGCCTTCAGCTCCGTGATGCTGCCCGCGAGCAAACACGTTCGCCGACAGACCATCAATAAGCAAGGGTCGTGCCCCCATGCGGAGTCGTTGTGGAGTTGCCGCCCTAACAATGTCAACGAAACGTTTGAGCGGAGCCACGGCTCGTACGACAGGCTCCGCAGCGTCATGCTCGCTCACATCACGTAGACGCCATCTGGGTCGCGCAGATCCCACCACGCATTCACCAGGTATTCGCCTACCTCCCCCACGCCAAAGTTCAACGGCCCAGCAGAATCTTCGCAATCAGCATCGTCATCCATCGCGAGACCGAACTGCTCTCCCATTTCCTTCGCCTCATCACGGCTGTAAGAACGTGGCATCCGCCGGGGACGCCACCCATTGAGGATCACCAGTCCCCGTGCAACTCACGTAGAACAGATCATCATCGAAATACCCGAAGATACAGTAGTCCCCGAAACGCAGACCATTGGCGATGTCACGGCGCGCAGGCCTCCGACCGGCACCACGGCCATTCACGCCACGAGCGCCGAGCTCTCTATCCATCTTGTCAACCATCACGTTCTCCTTCCCACTCTGCTGGGGCGTCTTGCGGCCCAATCCTTCCGGGCCGCTTCGCTATATAAGACCGGACAAGCACACAAAATACGCAACACGCCTCGAAAGTGGACTCTTACACGGCCATCGAATCATCGGATTAGTCGAGGCCTGCCGCCGCTCTCAGCACGTGGTAACCTGAAAAATCCGAATCCGCGGTGGACGCGACGGCGGCGGCCACGCCTTCGGCATTATCATCATCGTCGCCATCGTCGGACTTGATATGCACCGGATCGATGATGGGCATATAGCCGCCATCCGCGGTCTGCTGCGCACGGTTGACCTCCTCCCATGCCTTCTCCCAGTTGTTCACCTCCTCCGCGTACCCCGGATACGGTTCGATGTTGTGGACCTCCCAATCGATGATCTCCCGAGTCGTCACCGGATGAGACGGGTGGAATTCCTCCGTCAGTCCTTCCGGGATCGGCACTGTGTAATCCTCGATGTTGTCGTCGTCTTCAGCGGGATCGATGAATCGTACGGTTCCCATGATGTTCTTCCTTCCCGCCCCTATCCGGGGCTGATTCCGCGGTCCGGACCATCCGAACCGTTACGACAGAAGAAACCGGACAAGCACGCGGAATACGCGACACGCCCCGAAAATGGCCATTCGTACGCCTCATTCGGTTGGAAACAGCAACCCGCCAAACAGCACGGTGAAGCGTTAAGTTCCCTAATGCTCTTCGTGATCGTTGATGCAGACGTCGAATCGCAGGTCCGGTTCTTCGGGAGGTTCGGCGATGAACCGTTCAATCCGTTCCATCTGCTTGCGGCTGATGCCTCGCCTAGGGGCGTGCATGTCGCGCGTGTGTCTTGGAATATGTGAAAGGGCCCTTGGGAGCTGTTGCTCGACCAAGGGCCTTCCTTATCGTGTGATGCGGCGGCGTGCTACTCTCCCACACTCTCTCGGGTGCAGTACCATCGCCGTGCCAGGTCTTAGCTTCCGGGTTCGGAATGGGACCGGGCGTCTCTCCTGGGCTATGACCGCCGCAAATCTTCTCTTATCAGGGATGTTCCTCCCTGGATGCTGGTGGCTTGGGGACCGGATGGTGGACGCTTCATGTTGATCGTTTGGGTTGTGACGTCACGGTTGCTCCGTGTCGCGTGCATTCGCAGAAGAGGTTGATGCCGTCCCAACCATGGGTTGGGATTGAGTGTGTCGCGCTTCCCCGTTAGTACCGGTCGGCTCCACCCCTCGCGGGGCTTCCACGTCCGGCCTATCGACCACGTGTTCTTCATGGGGGGTCTCAGGAACCGTAGTTCCCTGGGAATACTTATCTTGGAGCGGGCTTCCCGCTTAGATGCTTTCAGCGGTTATCCCTTCCGAACGCAGCCAACCGGCGGTGCCACTGGCGTGACAACCGGCGTACCGGAGGTTCGTCCACCCAGGTCCTCT
>NZ_JBKEVC010000011.1:0-100351 GCF_056356895.1 Bifidobacterium sp. LH_424 | reverse complement strand
AGAGGACCTGGGTGGACGAACCTCCGGTACGCCGGTTGTCACGCCAGTGGCACCGCCGGTTGGCTGCGTTCGGAAGGGATAACCGCTGAAAGCATCTAAGCGGGAAGCCCGCTCCAAGATAAGTATTCCCTGGGCTTTTCGAAGCCCGTGACCCCCCATGTAGAACACGTGGTCGATAGGCCGGACGTGGAAGCCCCGCGAGGGGTGGAGCCGACCGGTACTAACGGGGAAGCGCGACACACAACCCACACCCCCAAGGAGTGTGGAGAGCATCGGCGAAGACTGCGCGAAACACACGCGACACGGAACAACGGTCCGTGACCACAAAAACGACAGGCAAGCGTCCACCATCCGGTCCCCAAACCACCAGCCATCAGGAGACACGGGACACGATTCCCTCCTGATAATTGAAGATTTGCGGCGGTCATGGCCCAGGGGAGACGCCCGGACCCATTCCGAACCCGGAAGCTAAGACCTGGCACGGCGATGGTACTGCACCCGACAGGGTGTGGGAGAGTAGCACGCCGCCGCACCACAACGAGAACAGGATCCCGGTCGAGCACACGCTCCCGGGGTCCACCCATACCCAGACACCGGACAAGCCACACACGCGGACGGGGGAAACAACCCGCCACGACACGCACGCCACGTCACCACACGCGCGTGCGACCACCCACCGACGATCACGCGCCACCACTGTGTTTTGTCAAGTTGATATGGGCCGTTTCGGCGTTTCTTTTGGTCCGTGTGAGCGGATGGTTTTAGGCCGTTTCGGTGTTGGCCGGTCCTGCTGTTGGTTTGGTTGTTGGTTATTGCATGAGGGCGTGGGTCTTGCGCCAGGATTCGCCCTCGAATCTGATCATCCTGCCGTGGTGGACGGTGCGGTCGATGATCGCGGCGGCCATGTTGGGGTCGCCGAAGATCCTGCCCCATCCGCTGAATTCGATGTTGGTGGTGTAGATGATGCTCTGGGTCTCGTATGCGTTGGTGACGACCTGGAACAGGAGTCTGCTGCCTTCCTCGTCGATGGGTACGTAGCCGAGCTCGTCGATGATGAGCAGCGGGGTCTTGCCGATCGCGGCGAGTTCACGGTCGAGCCGGTTGTCGGCTTGGGCCCGCAGGAGCCGCATGACCAGGCTCGCGGCCGTATGGTAGCGCACCGGGACGCCCTGCCGGCACGCGTTCCTGCCGAGCGCGATGGCGAGGTGGGTCTTGCCGGTGCCGGGAGGGCCGAACAGGACGAGGTCGTCGTGGCCGGTGATGAAGTCGAGGGTCGTGATCTGCTCGCGCCCGTAGTCGACGGGGAATCGGATCGGGGTCCAGTCGTAGCCGTCGAGTTCCTTGTCGGCGGGGAAGCCGGCGGCCTTGAGCAGACGCGAGCGTTTGGAACGTTCCCTGGAGTCGAGTTCGGCCCTCATCCAGGTCTCCATGAATTCCATCTGGCTCGGGGTCGCTTCGGCGAGTTGGTCGGCGAGGACCTGTCGGGTCAGGGGCAGTCGGCGCGCGAGGTCCATGATCGTTTCGATCCTTTCGCCGGTGGACGCGCGGCGGCGTTTCATGTCGGGCATGACGAGCGGCGGACGGTGCGAGCCCATGGCCTATGCCTCCTTCCTTTCCTCCGTCTCGCGGGGTTTCATGAACACGTCGTATCCGGTCAGGTCGGGGGCCGCCTGCTCGTACGGTCTTTCGCCGGCGGCGATGCGGCGGGCCATGGTGGTCAGGCTGGCCTCGTCGAGGGGATGGCCCTGTTCGACGAGGTGCTCGCCGGCCTTGACCGCGGCCCCGAACCCGGACTGGCCGCTGGCCTTGGAAATGAGCCGGAACGCGTTCCTGCGCGCCTTGGCGTCCATGCGGTCGATCGCGAGCCCGGGCTTGTCCGGGAAATCGTCGCGGATGGTGGAATCGGGCCATGCGTTGGTCTTGCGGCTTAACGCGGGCAGGAGGGTGGCGGGGTCGCGGATCGTGGCCGGCGAGTCCCCGTACACGCGGGGCAGTCTGGCGCAGGTGCGCCCGTCCCGGGTGCGGATGGTCACGTCGAACGCGCGCAGAGCGACGTCGAGCCTCCAGCCGCGCCACGAGGGGCCGGCGAGATAATAGTTGCCATCGACCTGCACGCGCCCGTCCTTGTCGGCCTTCCTGACCTCCCACCTGACCGCGTCGTACGGTTTGGCGGGCAACGGCTGCATGCCCGTCCTCTCCTCGTCGAACAGGCTCGCGATCGGCACGCCCTTGCGGTAGTGATCCGTCCTGGCCATCGCGTCGCAGCGTCCCAGCATGTACCGGGTCAGCTGGCCGTAGGACTCCGCGTTCAGGAGAGGCACCATGATATTGCGGCGCAGGAACCCGACCGCGTTCTCCACACTGCCTTTCTCGTTGCCCGAGTCCGGGTTGCAGAAACGCACCTCGAGCCGGTAATGCTCCACGAACAGTTCGAACACCCTGACGACGGTGACCTTGTCCCACGCGATCCGATGGCCGGCGCCGGTGGCGTTGTCGAGCACCAGCGTCAACGGGACCGCGCCGACATGCTCGAACACCGTGCGCAGCCCGGAGCACACGCATTCCGCGTTCTCCCCGGGCAGGGCCACGCAACAGCGCATGTTCGAGTACGGGAACGTGACGACCAGGCAATGCACGTCCGTCCGGCCCCCGCCGATCACGGCCTGCGCCACACCGAAATCGACCTGCGCCTCGCCCGGATGCCACTCGAGCTCGAGATACCCGTCCGACGGGAGCCGATGCTCCTCACGCCACCGCTTCACGTACCGCTGCACCGGCGAATACGAGCCCGCATACCCCTTCTCCGCGACGAGCCGGTCGTAAACGCGCTTGGCGGTGTGACGCTGCTTGCGCGGCATGAACCGGTCGGACTGCAGCCATTCATCGATCACGCCCCTGTACGGGTCGAGCTTCGACGGCCTCGAGACGGGATGCTCCGGTTCCGGCGAGCAATCCTCCCTCCCGGCGTACTTCGCGACCGTGTCACGGGCCACTCCCACCTCTTTCGCGATGCTTCTCCATGACACGCCACGCGCGTCAAGCACCCTGATACGTTGTTGCACGGACACCGGTACCGTCATTCCTTTCCTTTCCCGAGAAAACCTGATGGTTGCTTCCGACTCGGGAAACTAGTACGGGCAGGACGGGCCGGCGTTCGTTTCTCACCACACGCTGAAGTGGACTAAAACCCGCCACTCACACGGAAGACATCCACACGCTCACACGGCCCACTTCCCATTGAACAGACACACACCACCCGCCAACGGGAGGAAACACTATCGGACGGGGCGGGCGATGCGGCCCAGGGCGATCGCGGTGGTCAACACATAGGCCTCACGGGGATTTGGGGGAAACAGAGAGAGGGGACGCCGTTGTCCGATCCTGTTGGAGCATCTGATTGATCGACATGACCGTTGGGCGATCATGTTCGGCATCGAAGGCGATGCATCCTATCGATGCGCGACGTGCGGCAGGAAGACGGCTCATGCCATCCATGCCGCTGCTGTATCGTTCTTAGGCTGTTGCGGTTCAGCGGTTTTCGATGGCTTCGAATGCCTTGGTGGTGGCCTCGCTGTAGCCGGCTTGGGCGAGGGCGTTCATGCCGCTGGCCTCGAAACCACGCATAACCGCTGCCATGAACTTCTTCTTGCTCATCATGATGATGTCCTTTCGTTGGTGCGCCTGCGGCGCATGTGGGCGGTATCTCCGTCCATCGCCGCCTAGCATAACCCCATGCGCCGACTTTTGTAAAGTCACTTTGTAAAATGCGTGTTTCGTGGTTCTCCGCTCGACGTCCTGTGAGGTGGGGTATCCGCTCAAGGAATTGCTGAGCGTTCATAAGGTATGCAAAAAAGTATCAATTCTTGCCATCTAATGCGAGGAAACACCGGTGTTTCTCACGGGAGAATTGTATTAACGCTTCAACGAGGAGCGATAAAGACAACGAAGTTCAGGTAAGGAGACAACGTGGCTCGGGGATTGATGAGAACACTGCTGCCGGGGTTCCTGGCCATCGCGGTGTTCATGACGGGAGACGGCTTCGAGCTGACGTTCCTGTCGAAGTATGTCGTGGATCAGGGATTCAGCTCGTCGCAGGCATCGATGCTGTTCACCATGTATGGTCTGGTCGCGGCGTTGGCCGGATGGTCGTCCGGAGTGCTTGCGGAGATGTTCGGCGCCAAGCGCATCATGCTGGTCGGCGCGGTCTCGTGGATCGCTCTGCACCTGGTGTTCATCGGTGTGGCGTTGCCGAGCCACATCTATCCGCTGATGCTGGTGTCGTACATGCTGCGCGGCATGGGCTACCCGCTGTTCATCTACAGCTACGTGGTACTGCTCGCACAGACCGTGGACCCGAGCAAACTGGCCTCGGCCATGGGATGGTTCTGGACCTCGTACTCCTTCGGCATCGGCGTGTTCGGTGCTTACCTGCCCGCGTTCATCACGCCGGTGATCGGCGAATACTACTCGCTGTGGGTGTCGCTGCCGTTCTCGATTGCCGGTCTGCTCATTTGCCTGTGGTTCGTGCCGAAGACACGCAATGCCGATCTCGACGCGATGAGCACCGCCGACAAGCTGCGTGAACTCTCCCGCGGCGTCACCATCCTCAAGGAGAACCGCCAGATCGCCTTCGCCGCCGTGCTGCGCGTGATCTGCAACCTCACCCTCTACGGATTCCCGGTCATCATGCCGCTGTACCTCGCCACGCATACCAACGGCGGCGGCGCATGGTTCAAGGTCACCGAATGGTCCACCATCTGGGGGCTGCTCTTCGTCGTCACCGTGTTCGGCAACGTGTTCTGGGGTCGTATGGGCGACCGGTTCGGCTGGATGCGCCAGATGCGTTGGTGGGGATGCTGGCTCTCCGCCCTCGGCACGCTCGCCATGTACTACGTGCCCCAGTTCTTCGGCCGCAACCTGCCGCTCATGTACCTGTGCGCGGTGGTGCTCGGCATGGGTATCTCCGCCTTCGTGCCGATGGGTGCGGTGTTCCCCGCGCTGGAGCCCGAGCACAAGGGGGCCGCGGTCTCCGCGCACAACCTCGCCTCCGGTCTGACGACCTTCTGCGGTCCGTTCATCGCCACCGTGCTGCTGGAGACGGTCGGGTTCGCCGGCGTGTGCTGGGCGTACGCGATCTGCTACATCGGCGGATCGGTCGTCTCCCTGTGGATTCGACCGAAGCAACCCGGTTTCGATGAGAAAGGTCGTCGCATCGATCGGAGCGTGTCCACGGAGACGATGCCGGCGATGGCCTCGCAGTCCTCGGCCGTGGTCTGATCCGTCTTTCCCATCCATATCAACCAACAACCATCAACAACCATCCAATCAAAGGAGCATCATCATGAAGGCAGTCGTTCTCGAGAAGCAGGGCGTCATCAACGTGCGCGAGGTCCCGGACGTCCAGGCGCCCGGTCCCGGCGAACTGCGCATCGCGCCGCATACCGTGGGCGTGTGCGGCTCCGACCTGCACTACTACACGCACGGACGCGTCGGCAAGTACGTCGTCGAACAGCCGATGATTCTCGGTCATGAGGCCGCGGGCACCGTGCTCGAAGTCGGCTCCGGCGTCACCGATTTCAAGCCCGGCGACCGCGTCGCCCTCGAACCCGGCATCCCCGACATGACTTCGCGCGCCAGCCGACTGGGCATGTACAACGTCGACCCGGCCGTGCGCTTCTTCGCCACCCCGCCGATCGACGGTTGCCTGTGCGAAGAGGTCATCCACCCGGCCGCGTTCACCTACCACCTGCCCGACAACATGAGCTTCGGCGAGGGCGCGCTGCTCGAGCCTACCGCCGTGGGCATGTGGGCCGCCACCAAGGCGCGTATCAAGCCCGGCGACGTGTGCGTCGTGACCGGATCGGGCACGGTGGGCATGCTCACCGCTTCCGCCGCGCTCGCCGGCGGCGCCTCCAAGGTGCTCGTCTCCGACGTCTCCGCCGTCAAGCTTGGCATCATCGGCCAGATTCCGGGCGTCATCCCGGTCGATCTGACGAAGGAGGATCTCGTCGAGCGGGTCCGCGAGGAGACCGGCGGCTGGGGTGCCGACGTGGCGTTCGAATGCTCCGGCGCACCGAAGGCCTACGAGACGTTCTGGAAGCTCATCGCCCCCGGCGGCTGCGCGGTGCTCGTCGGCATCCCGGTCGATCCGGTGTCGATTGACATCACCGAGCTGCAGGCCACCGAAGTGCGTATCGAGAACGTCTTCCGCTACGCCAACGTGTACCAGAAGGCCATCGATTTGGTCGCCAGCGGCAGGCTCAACCTCAAGCCCTTCATCACCGACACCTTCGCGATGAAGGACGCCAAGGCAGCCTTCGACCGTATGGACGAGGGTCGTCCGGGTGACATCAAGCTGCAGATCACCGTCGACCGCGACTGATCGCGCGGTTGACAGGTGACCGTCCGACGGCGGCGTGACGGCCGTCCGAGGGGCGCCATGAATAATCGATGACGGGCCGGCGGGATTCCCTTTTTCCGCCGCCGGCGCGCATCGGCATTTCCGGTGTTCCTCGGACGGTCGTCACGTCGTTTTCCGATGCCCGGTGGTATCCGTCGACGGGAGCCGGTGAACGATCGGAGGCCGGACATCGGGCGGCGGACGGTGCGGTATCGTGGAGGAATCGACGAGGAGGTTGGCGATGGATGCGCGTGACGCCGGCATGATCCCATACTCGGATGCTGGATCGCTGGAGGTGATCGTCCCCGATGGGGACGCCGCCATACGCTGGTCGAGCCACGGGTATCCGAGCGCGTTGGCCCGATGGCACTACCATCCGCAGATCGAAATCCACCTGATCCGTGAGGGAAGCGGACAGCTCATGGCCGGGGACGGACTCATGCCGTTCGAGGCGGGGCATGTGGCGATGATCGGCTCGAACCTGCCTCATAACTGGCTGTCGGACATCATCCCCGGCGAACGGCTCGCCCATCGTGACGTGCTGTGCCATGTCCGCCCGCAGACGCTGCGATTGCTGGCGTCGGCGTTCCCCGAGACCGCCGGGTTCGAGCAGGTGGTGCGTCGCGCGTCGCATGCACTCGTCCTGTCGGGAGACTCCGCGCACGAGGCGGGAGGCCTGCTGGAGACGATGGGGGAGCATGACGCGGCGCGGCGCGTGGCCGACCTCATCGCCATCCTCACGGTGTTCCAACAGGCGCCGGCGGATGAGGTTCGCACCGTGGTGACCCCGGGATACAATCCGCAGGTCGCCTTCGGTGCCGAGGACGACGTCAACGTCGCCATCGCCTATATTTCGTCGCATCTCGATACGGTCACGCTGTCGGATGCCGCCGAAGCGGCCTCGATGAGCGTATCGACCTTTTCCCGCTTCTTCAAACGGGTGGCCGGCATCGGTTTCGCCGATTTCGTCCGTCGCCTGCGCGTGGGGCGCGCCTGCCGCCTGCTGACCTGCACCGATCTGCCGATCGCACGTATCCAACGGATGAGCGGCTATGACAACGCCTCCAACTTCAACCGCCGGTTCCGCGACGAGACCGGCGTGACACCGTCGCAGTACCGTCACGCGCATGCATCCTGATGTGCGTCGCTCACGTCATCTCAGCAACGGGATCGTGCGCGTGGGTGAGCTGTTGAGGGGAAGTGTAATGCATGCACGCCGTTGTGTATGCAAGCGCTATGATAATCCAATCACGGCGGAAACATATTGATATTCCGCAGAATGATATCGCAGTTTTCTTGAGCGTGGCTCATATTGTGCAAGCGCTATTATCGTAGATGTCAACCAATCGGACATCACGATACGCAGCACACGACAAAGGAGTTCACGTGGTAGACCGCAATCTCTTCTCGCTCGGTACGCTTGGCGCACATCCGGCGATGAACCCGGACCGCATCATCCAGGGCGACCGGTGGCGCATCGGCGTCATCACCGAGTCGCTCATCCGCTTCGAATGGTCCGATTCCGGCCGGTTCGTCGACGACGCCACGCAGTCCGTGCTCAACCGCGACTTCGGCCCGGACGCCGCACCGGAGTTCACCGTCGTCGAACGCGACGGATGGCTGGAGATCGAAACCCCATCGCTTCACATCTCCTACAACCAGGCCCCGTTCAGCAAGGAGGGCCTGTATGCCACCATCAAGAACGTCAAGGCCATCGACAACACGTGGCATTACGGCGACGATCAGATGCGCAACCTCGGCGGCACGGCGCGCACCCTCGACTTCGCCAACGGCCGCATCCCCGTCGGTCCCGGCGTCAACGGCACCGACGGCTGGGCCGTCATCGACGATTCGGAGTCGAACATCATCCGCGAGACGCCGGAAGTCAACGGCAAGGCGAACCCGTTCGGCACGTGGGTGACGCCGAAGCCGGAGCCCACCACCGACTTCTACCTGTTCGCCTACGGGCACCGCTACCGCGAGGCCGTGCACGACCTCTACCGCCTGACCGGACCGACCCCGCTGCTGCCGCGCTTCACGCTCGGCAACTGGTGGAGCCGCTACCACCGCTACACCGAGGCCGAGTACATGACGCTCGTCGAACGGTTCGAGAAGGAGGGCATCCCGTTCACCACCGCCGTGGTCGACATGGACTGGCATCTCGTCGACGACGTCGACCCGAAGTACGGTTCCGGCTGGACCGGCTACACGTGGAACAAGGACTTCTTCCCCGATCCGAAGCGCTTCATGGCGTGGCTGCACGAGCAGGGCATGAAGATCACGCTCAACGTGCACCCGAAGGACGGCGTGCGCGCGTTCGAGGAACGTTACCCGGAACTCGCCGAGGCGATGGGCATCGACCCGAAGACCGAGGAGGCCGTGCAGTTCGACCTCACCGATCCGAAGTTCATGGAGGCCTACTTCGACAAGCTCCACCATCCGATGGAGGACGAGGGCGTCGACTTCTGGTGGCTCGACTGGCAGCAGGGCGGCACCACCCGCCAGCCCGGCCTCGACCCGCTGTGGGGCCTCAACCACCTGCACTACCTCGACTCGGCGCGCGCCGACGGCAGCGACTACGCCGCGCGCAACCCGCGCCCGCTCACCTTCTCCCGTTACGCCGGCCCCGGCTCGCACCGCTATCCGATCGGCTTCTCCGGCGATACGGTCGTCAACTGGGAGTCCCTGAAGTTCCAGCCCGAATTCACCGCCACCGCCTCCAACATCGGCTACGGCTGGTGGAGCCACGACATCGGCGGCCACATGTTCGGCTACCGCGACGAGGAGCTGGAGGCGCGCTGGTACCAGTTCGGCGCGTTCAGCCCGATCAACCGCCTGCACTCCACCGACTCGCCGTTCAACGGCAAGGAGCCGTGGAACTTCCACGGCGACGTGGCCGCCGCGATGACCGCCGCGCTGCGCCTGCGCCACGCGATGATCCCGTACCTGTACACGATGAACCGCCGCGCCGCCTACGAGGGCGAGCCGCTCGTCCAGCCGCTCTACTGGGACTGGCCGGAGATCCGCGACGCGTACAAGCTCGTCGACGAGTTCCGCTTCGGCACCGAACTGCTCGTCGCGCCGATCGTCGCCCCGGCCGAGAAGAGCGTGCAGCGCGCGAAGGCCGACGTGTGGCTGCCGCAGGGCACGTGGTTCGACTTCTTCGACGGGCGCCGCTACGAGTCGCGTCCCGCCGCCGGCCGTCGCATCGAGGCGTGGCGAGGGCTCGACCGCATGCCCGTCTTCGCGAAGGCCGGCGCGATCGTGCCGCTGCAGGAGGAGACGGCCGGCGAGCCGCTCAACTCGATCGCGAACCCGAAGTCCCTGCGCGTCGTCGCCTTCCCCGGCGCGAGCGGCGCGTTCACGCTGTGGGAGGACGACGGCGCGCCCGAGGCGTCCGTGCGTTGGGCGTCGACCGCGCTGTCGCTGACCGTGGGTGAGGCGGACGGCGACGCCGCGACGTTCACCGTCGCGCCGGTCGCCGGTGCCGCCGGCGTCGTGCCGGAGACGCGCGACTGGACGCTCGTCCTCCGCGGCGTCGACGCGGCGGCCGCCGCGAACGTCGCCGTCACATCCGGCGGCCGCGCGCTCGCCGCCGACGTCAGCTACGACGCGGCGACGTTGAGCACCGTCGTGCGTGTCTCCGGCGTCGCTGCGACGGACGGCCTCACGGTGACGTTCGCCAAGGGACTGCCGCTCGCCGGCGACACCGTGGTCGAGGACGCGTTCGCTGTGCTCAAGGACGCGCAGATGCTCTACCTCACCAAGGAGACCGCCTACGCGATGGTCAAGGAGCTCGGGAAGGACGCGCTGCCAGCCATGCACACGATCGAGGACCTGCACGGCGTGGACGAGAGCCGTGAATTCGATTCGCACATGCCGCAGCCGGTGATTCAGGCGCTCGCCGAGGTCCTCACCCGCGCCTGAACGGATTACCAACGGCTATGCGCGATTTTGGTGCGCGAATCGGGTGATTCGCGCACCAAAATCGCGCGGAGGGAACGGGCGCCTCACTCGCCGCAGATCTCGCTCAGATAGGTCTCCACGTATCTGAGGGCCGCGCCGATGATCGTCTGGTCTTCGGCGTGGGTGCTGCGGCGCAGCGTGAACCGTTCCGTGCCGAACGGGCTGCGTTTGATGACCCGCTGCTTGAGGTCCTCGATGTCGGAATCCTCCAGATACTGGGAGGCCTCGCCGCCGACGATCACGTCGCCGGCGATCACCGAGCGCGCGTTGACGATCGCCTGCGCCACGTAGTCGAGCCATTCGTTCATGCGCTCGCGGTGGTGGCGTTCGCCCTGTTCGAGCACGCTGAAGAAGCCGGGGATGGACTCGTAGTCCTCGGTGAGGGATTCGGGCGAGCAGTACGGGTCCATGCAGCCGCGGTTGCCGCAGTAACATTCGCGGCCTCCCGGCACGAGCGTCATGTGCTCGATGGTGCCGTTGCACATGTTCGGCCCCTGGTACAGTTTGCCGTTCACGATCACCGCGCCGCCCGGCCGCCGTTCGAGGTAGACGCATACGGCGTCGGTGAGCGAATGGTCGAACCAGAGTTCGGCCATCGCAGACGCGTCGGAATCGTGGATCATCATGCACGGGCGGTGGATGGACTGCGTGATCGTGTCGAGCGTGAGTCCCGTGTTGCGCATGATGTTGCCGAAGATGATCCGGTCGCCGGCGTGGCTGACGATGCCCTGGACGGAGAAGGAGACGCCGAGCACCGGCCCGTGCTTCTTCTCCACCTCCGCCGCGAAGTTCTCGATGATGGCGCCGACGCGCTGGTAGTACACGTTGGCGTTGCGGTAGGGGAGCGTGCGTTCGAGCCGTTCGACGACGGTGCCGTTGAGATCGACCGCGCACATGCGCACCTCGTTCGAGCGCATGGCCACGCCGATGGCGGTGCGATGGTCCGGGTTGAACTCGTAGCCGCGGGCCTTGCGTCCGCCGGTGGACTGCTGCAGTTCGCCCTGGCGGATGATGCCGTCCTGCTCCAGCGCCCGCAGGTTCTGGGTGATGGTGGGCAGGCTCAGTCCGAGCTCGCGTTCGATCTCCTGCTTGGTGACGTGTTCGTGATGGTACAGGTATTGGGTCATGGCGATGCGGTTGTGTGCCTTCACCGCCGTCGATGGCATTGCCTTCATGCGAGACCTCCGTTGGATGCAATACCGACAGTATGCTTGTGCTGATAGTGTACTTTTATAAAAGTGATTTTGCATATTGTCGGGCGTGGCGCGCGTATAGTGGCGCAATGACGCGGATGTGGGCGGTTGACTTTTGTGAAGTGGGTTTATGTATTCTAGTCTTAGGGGACGGCTTTTAGAAAACCACTTTTAAAAAGTGAGGCAGTGGGGCGTGTCGGGCGGCTGTGATTTTCATCAAAAAGTGAACAAAAAGCACCAAATTTCCGGCATTTGAGCGCTTTTGTTCGCCTTATCGCACAAAACATTACATAAAACGCCCATATTCGCACGCGAAACGCCGTCGATTTTGTGCGCATGCAGGTCGTTGACCAATTCGTTATATTGTGACGCAGGCCACAGAGAACGACATGAAGTCGGACCGGCCGAACGTTGTCCGCCCCAGCGGCGGGAGATTACAGAACACGAGTTTTGCTTAACGCACATCGAGGAGGATTCATGGCAGAAGCAAAGAAGACCGAGGCTCCCACCAAGCCGAGCCCGGAGGAGAAGCAGGCCGCCGCGCAGGCGGAGGTCGACGCGCTCGTCGCCAAGGGCCTCAAGGCCCTGGACGAGTTCGAGAAGCTCGACCAGAAGCAGGTCGACCACATCGTGGCGAAGGCGTCCGTCGCCGCGCTGAACAAGCACCTCGTGCTGGCGAAGATGGCCGTGGACGAGACCGGCCGTGGTCTCGTGGAGGACAAGGCCACGAAGAACATCTTCGCGTGCGAGCACGTGACCAACTACCTGGCCGGCCAGAAGACCGTCGGCATCATCCGCGAGGACGACGTCATGGGCATCGACGAGGTCGCCGAGCCGGTGGGCGTGGTCGCGGGCGTCACCCCGGTCACCAACCCGACCTCCACCGCGATCTTCAAGTCCCTGATCGCCCTGAAGACCCGCTGCCCGATCATCTTCGGCTTCCACCCGGGTGCGCAGAAGTGCTCCGTGGCCGCCGCGAAGATCGTGCGCGACGCCGCCATCGAGGCCGGCGCCCCGGAGAACTGCATCCAGTGGATCGAGCACCCGTCGATCGAGGCGACCGGCGCACTGATGAGGCACGACGGCATCGCGACGATCCTGGCGACCGGTGGCCCGGGCATGGTCAAGGCCGCGTACTCGTCCGGCAAGCCGGCCCTCGGCGTCGGCGCCGGCAACGCCCCGGCCTACGTCGACTCCGACGTGGACGTCGTGCGCGCCGCCAACGACCTGGTCCTCTCCAAGCACTTCGACTACGGCATGATCTGCGCCACCGAGCAGGCCATCATCGCCCACAAGGACGTCTACGACCGTCTGGTCGCCGAGCTCAAGCGCCGCAAGGCCTACTTCGTGAACAAGGAGGAGAAGGCCAAGCTCGAGCAGTACATGTTCGGCTGCACCGCCGGCTCCGGCCAGACCCCGAAGCTCAACTCCGTGGTGCCGGGCAAGTCCCCGCAGTACATCGCCAAGGCCGCCGGCTTCGAGATCCCGGCGGACGCGACCATCCTCGCCGCCGAGTGCTCCGAGGTCTCCGACAACGAGCCGCTCACCCACGAGAAGCTCGCCCCGGTGCAGGCCGTGCTCAAGGCCGACGGCAAGGAGCAGGCGTTCGAGATGTGCGAGGCCATGCTCAAGCTGGGCGCCGGCCACACCGCCGCCATCCACACCAACAACCAGGAGCTCGTGCGCGAGTACGGCCTTCGCATGCACGCCTGCCGCATCATCTGGAACCAGCCGAGCTCGCTGGGCGGCATCGGCGACATCTACAACGCGATCGCCCCGTCGCTGACCCTGGGCTGCGGCTCCTACGGCGGCAACTCGGTGTCCGGCAACGTGCAGGCCGTGAACCTGGTCAACATCAAGCGCATCGCTCGGAGGAACAACAACATGCAGTGGTTCAAGATCCCGGCCAAGACCTACTTCGAGCCGAACGCGATCAAGTACCTGCGCGACATGTACGGCATCGAGAAGGCCGTCATCGTGTGCGACAAGGTCATGGAGCAGCTCGGCATCGTCGACAAGATCATCGACCAGCTGCGCGCCCGCTCCAACCGCGTCACCTTCCGCATCATCGACTACGTCGAGCCGGAGCCGTCGGTCGAGACCGTCGAGAAGGGCGCCGAGATGATGCGCGAGGAGTTCGAGCCGGACACGATCATCGCGGTCGGCGGCGGCTCCCCGATGGACGCCTCCAAGATCATGTGGCTGCTCTACGAGCACCCGGAGATCAGCTTCTCCGACGTGCGCGAGAAGTTCTTCGACATCCGCAAGCGCGCGTTCAAGATCCCGCCGCTGGGCAAGAAGGCCAAGCTCGTGTGCATCCCGACCTCCTCCGGCACCGGCTCCGAGGTCACGCCGTTCGCGGTCATCACCGACCACAAGACCGGCTACAAGTACCCGATCACCGACTATGCGCTCACCCCGTCCGTCGCGATCGTGGATCCGGTCCTGGCCCGCACCCAGCCGCGCAAGCTCGCCTCCGACGCCGGCTTCGACGCCCTGACCCACAGCTTCGAGGCGTACGTGTCCGTGTACGCGAACGACTTCACCGACGGCATGGCCCTGCACGCCGCCAAGCTGATCTGGGACAACCTGGCCGAGTCCGTCAACGGCGAGCCGGGCCTGGAGAAGACCAACGCGCAGGAGAAGATGCACAACGCCGCCACCATGGCCGGCATGGCGTTCGGCTCCGCGTTCCTCGGCATGTGCCACGGCATGGCCCACACGATCGGCGCCCTGTGCCACATCGCGCACGGCCGCACCAACTCCATCCTGCTGCCGTACGTGATCCGCTACAACGGCCAGGTGCCGGAGGAGCCGACCTCGTGGCCGAAGTACAACAAGTACATCGCCGACGAGCGCTACCGCGACATCGCAATCAACCTCGGCATCGATCCGGGCAAGACCCCGGCCGAGGCCGTCGAGAACCTGGCGAAGGCCGTCGAGGACTACCGCGACAACAAGCTCGGCATGAACAAGAGCTTCCAGGAGTGCGGCGTGGACGAGGACTACTTCTGGAGCGTCCTCGACCAGATCGGCATGCGCGCCTACGAGGACCAGTGCACGCCGGCCAACCCGCGCATCCCGCTGATCAACGATATGAAGGACATCGCCGTGGCCGCCTACTACGGCGTCTCCCAGGCCGACGGCCACAAGATTCGCGTCGAGCGCGAAGGGGAGGCCGCCACTGAGGAGGCCTCCGAGCGCTGAACACGCTAGGCTAGGCGGTCTCCGGCCCTCTCGTCAGAGTGAGACCTGCGACCGGCCTTCCCCATAACGATGAGGTCCCCTTCCGTCAGGAAGAGGACCTCATCGTCTTCGCACATCCTTTTTCCCGCCGATTCAGTCGCCAACTGATGCCGTCCCACGTGATCCTCCCGATAATGGCCCGTGAACAACGTGTCGAACGAGAGAACAAGGAGCACGACATGCGTATGGAACGGAAGATCGCGGGCGGCGTGGCCTGCGTGATGGCGGCGGCGATGATGCTTGCCGGTTGCGGCGGTCCGACGGGCACCGGATCGAATGGCGCGTCCGGCGGCTCGGCGTCACCGGTGGCGAAGCCGCTGGACCTCTCCAAGCTCGAGACGAGCGTCGCGTCGACGCCCGTCGACAACCAGCGTCAGGACATGATGTCGTTCACGAACGGCACGAACGTCACCATCGTCGCCGTCTCACTCAACTACCGGCAGAAAAGCGATGTGACCGACGACCAGCGGCAGGCGGCGTTCGCCGACCTGCGGCAGGCCGTGACGATGATCGAGGACTCCGACTACGAGGAGCTCAAGACCGAACCGCTCAAATGCACGAGCAACCTCATCGTCAAGCCGGGCGCGACCAGCGAGAACGGCGAATGCACGATCGGCGGGTGGAAGGCCATCGGCGACTTCACACCGCTCATGGAACCGGACACGATGTCCGTCGCCTACCTGAAGGGCACGAACACAATCGGCAAAGCCACCTACGACTTCGTCAACAAGAAGACCACACTCGACAAGGCCGAAAGCAAGGCGAACCAGTGGGGCGACGACAAGCTCACCAAGACCCTGCCCAAGCCCGAATCGACGATCATCGGCGGCTCGGTGAACGACACGAGCGTCGGATACAGCGTCTACGGCACCACGCACGACCAGTTCGCCGCCTACGTCGAACAGTGCAAGCAGAAGGGCTTCACCGTCGACGGCGAAGGCGACAACTACGCGTCGATGAAAGGCTCGAACGGTTCCGATCTATCCGTGCACTACTTCCCCGACGACGAGAAGATGACCATCAATCTCCACACCGCCGACTGAGCCCGGAGCGGTCCCGTTCCCCTCGCCGTATGAGCAAGCTCACGGGAGTCGGAAGCTCTCGCGACATCATCGTCCTGTACAGTGGTCGACAACGGACGATCATCGACGAAGGGGCGTGACATGGGACTGTTCGACGGCATCAGGAACATCGTGGGCGGCGTGCTGGGCGATACGGTCGGCGACGCGGCGAACGGTGCCATCGGCAACATCGCCGAACAGTTCGTCGGCGGCGTCGACCTGAGTACGATCGGCGACCTGCCGGCGGCTGTGATCGAGCAGTTCGACGCCGGCCAGCTCGGCGAGATCGCGCAGATCGCCGGCGACCATCTCAACGCGGAACAGCTCGGCGACCTGACCGCACTGGCCGAGGAGCACATCTCCGCCGACCAGATCGGAAACGTGGCCGGCATGATCCAGGAGCAGGGCACGAACCTCGACCTCGGCTCGATTGCCGAACAGGCCGGTCTGCCCGGCGACGTCATCGGCCAGATCTCCAGCCTGCTCGGCCGCTGAGCCCGCGGCGGGTGCTGCCGTCACCGATGGCATCGACGCCGAATGGCCGGACGGACCCGCTCAGGCGGCGAGACGGCTGCGGATCGCTTCGGTGACGGTCACGCCGCCCAGCACGGCCATGATGCCCGCGGACACCAGACTCAGGATGCGGCGCGAACGGCCCGACTTGAGCCTGCCGGCGAAGAACGCGGCCATGCAGGCGAGCGTGACGAGCACCATCATGCTTTCCGTGAAGTGGATGAGCCCCAGCGAGACGCCCATCCGCAGGTGATCGACGCCCGGCACGAGGAACTGGGGGATGACGGCGATGTAGAACACACCGATCTTCGGGTTGAACAGGTCGGTGAGGAAGCCGCGCACGAACGAAGTGACGATGGGGGAGGCGAGCGGGCCGCGTCCGGTGCCCGCGGTCGCGACGGCCGCCGTCGGTTCGGCTGGTTCGGCCATCTCCGGTTCCCCGTCCTTGCCGGCCTTCGGCCTGCGGACGAGACTGAACGCCAGATAGAACAGGTACAGGCCGCCGAGCAGCCTGATCGCGTCATAGGCGAGCGGGAACGCGTTGATGATCGCGGCGAGACCGACCGCCGCGGCCACCGCCCACGCGAGCACGCCGAACGAGATGCCGCACGCCGCCGCGATGCCGCGCCGACGCGTCGAATTGATGGTCTCGTTGACCACCATCATCATGTCCAATCCCGGCAGCAGGGCCATCGAACCCGCCACCAGCGCGAACCCCAGCAGCGCCTGCACATACGTCATGTCGCATCTCCTCTCCCCATCGGACGCCCGCTTCCCGGGCATCCCGCGAACCGTCGATCGCCACCCACTGTACCGTCCGCACGTTGCGGCGGACGCGTCGCGTCCCGTTGGACGGCGCGGGTGTACGGTGTCGCGTATGAGCGTTTCCCCCGTGAGCCGTCCCGTGCGTCCCGCATACGACGACGTGATCTTCGATTTCTGCGACGTGCTGGTCGACTGGAGGCCGCGCGCCGCGGTCGACGGCGTCGTGCCGGACGCCGCCGCCGACCGGCTGTTCGACCGCGACGACCCATACGGATTCTGGCATTACGACGAACTGTCCGACCCGGGCTGGAGTGAGGAACGCATCCTCGCCGACTACGCCGCGCATCATGCGGCCGACGCGGCCGACGCGGGCGAACCGCCGGAACTCGCGGCGTTCCGCACGTATTTCGCACGCCAACGGCTCGCGCTCACCGGCATGCTGCCCGGCATGGACGGACTGCTGCACGACCTCGCCGCGGCCGGCGTGCGCTGCTGGGGACTGACGAACTTCACCGTGAAATACGTGGACGCCGCCCGCGAACTGTTCCCCACGCTCGGACTGCTGCGCGACGTGGTCGTCTCCAGCGCCGAACGCATCCACAAGCCCGACGCGGAGATTTACCGTCGCGCGGTCGCCCGCTTCGGCGTCGACCCGGCGCAGGCGGCGTTCGTCGACGACAAACAGCGCAACGCCGACGCCGCGGCCGCCGCCGTGCCCGGTCTGACCGGCATCCGCTTCACCGACGCCACGTCGCTGCGCGCCCGGCTGTTCGCATAGGGCGTTCACGCGGTTGCTCATGCGTGGTCCGGACGCGAGCGACCGCGGAATCGGCGCCCCGCTTACTGCAGGCAGGCCTCGATGTTGTTGCCGTCCGGGTCGTGGATGAACGCGGCGTAGTAGGTCGGGCCGTAGTTCGGGCGTGGACCGGGTTGGCCGTTGTCCGTGCCGCCGGCGGCGAGACCGGCCTCATGGAACGCCTTGACGACGTTCTGATCGGCGGCGCGGAACGCCAGATGCGCCGGGACGAGCGGATTGCCGTCCTTCGGCGACTGGATCCACACGCTGTCACCGTCCGCATCGTTCGCGAAGCACACGGCGCCCGGGAACTCATGCTTCTTCACGTATCCCAGCGGTGCCAGTAGCTTCTCGTAGAACTCCGCACGCTCGTTCGCATCCTTGACGAACAATCCGACATGATCGATCATGACAGCCTCCTTATGACTGATGACTGACGTTCGACTCGCGGAACCGCACAGGGTATCGTGCGCGTGCATCGCGCCGGCGTATCCCGCCCGGTTCCGTCCTTCCCAGTGTAGTGCCGGAACGGCAAGGCGTTGCCTACGTATCGTGCATGGATATGAATGCCGGGAGAAGCTTGTGTTTCCAACCGCTACGGAGAATGGCGACGATGCTTCTTGGGACCGATGACAGGCCGGTGTCCGATAAGACACTGACGGCGGTGGGGAGGTGTAGGAATCCGGCGGATAGGGAAGGTGTAGGAATCCGGCGGGCGGGGAGCGCGTAAGGATGCGAAACCATGCTGGCTACGCGATGGCGGGTGCCTGTGAAGAGTCGTGCCTTCGCGTGGGGATAGGCGACTGATATGCCTTCTATTGTTGACGGAATCGAACCTGGCAGGCGATGGAAGCCGGTTCGCCTGGGCTTCTTGGGGCCAATGACAGGCCGGTGTCCGATAAGACACTGACAATGGTGGGGAAGGCGTGTGCTGACGGAATCGAACCTGGCAGGCGATGGAAGCCGGTTCGCCTGGGCTTCTTGGGGCCAATGACAGGCCGGTGTCCGATAAGACACTGACAATGGTGGGGAAGGCGTGTGCTGACGAAATCAAACTTGGCAAGCGATGGAAACCAGCAATCATCAGGTGTTGCAACAATCACTAGAACCCGCCAACCCACCCCACCCAGACAACCCCCTCTCATGTTCCGCATATGGAAGGCTCTGCAACAACGCTGAAGCCCGACTTCTCGCCGCACAGACTGGCGAAGACCTGTTCATCGATGCCATCGATGAACAAGGGCGCGATTGATGGCTGCTGAGTGGTCGTCTCGTGTTTCAGGAGATGAACGGTGTTGTGTCTTGTCGGGTTGTGTCTTGTCGGGTTGTGTCTTGTCGGGTTGTGTCTTGTCGGGTTGTGTCTTATCGGACACTAGGTTGCCAGCGCTGTGACTTTGTTTTGCGACCCCGCCCACTAATCGTTAGCATCCCCGTATCCCCGTATCCCCGTATCCCCGTATCCCCGTATCTCCGTATTCGCATCCCGTATCGCAGGACACAGATCATTGGCATCAGACGGTATGAGCTGGAACACGACGATGTATGCAACGCGTACCGTTGGCGCCTTGAGGTTCGGCCTGCGTCGGATTCTCATGAAGGGCGTGGAAGAACAGCATCACCATGCGTAGTGTCACGCCCGTGGCTTCCGTTCGTTCACTTGTCGACATGGCCTTTGAACAGATCGACGATGATTCCGGTGATGGCGCACAGCAGGCCGCCGATCACCCACGACATCCAGAACAACGATTCGGGAACGAGGAACAGCAGCGTCAGGCCGACGATCGTGGCGACGAGCATGATGATGCCGCTCAACGCCCCGGACAGCTTCACGGATCGCGGCACGTCACCGGAACGTTGACGCCGATTCCGCTCGATTTCCTTGTTGTAGCCGTCGATGTTCACCATGGTGTACCGCATGCCGCAGTAGACGAATCCGAACACCGCGGCCGCGGACAGCAGCAGCATGACCGCGTTCGGCCACCCCGCGGTGACCTCCCGCACCTCGTCCATGTACACGACGACCGCGATGCCGATCAGGATCGCCGCCACGCCCGCGACCACGCCGCACGCCAGAAGCCGGGATTCCCTGCGGCGGTCATCCTCGGTGTAGAAGTCCTTGACATACGGGTGATTCCGTCTGAACGCGGCATGCGCCATGGCGCCCGGGACCAACAGAACCAGTCCGATGATCACGCCCACGCAGATGCAGACGAACATCAGGAAGTCGTTGAGCGGATTGACGCCGATGATCGAATGTTCCGGGTCAAACAGGTTGGCGACGCCGACCGACGCGATGATCGCCGTCACGCCGGATGCGATCAGCATCGAGAACCGGAGGCGGTGGGCGTCGTATCCGGTGATGTCCTTCGGCAGAGGTGTGGTCGGACCGCCTTCCCGTTGCTCGACCGCGTGAGGATCATCGGCGACGGTCGGGGTGGCATCTGTCGTTCTCGCGGGGGTCGCCGGCCGGTCCACGTCGCCAAGCACCAGATCGTCAAGCGTGCAGCCGAACAGGTCGCAGATCGCCAGCAGCTTGTCCATTTCCGGGTACGCTTTCTTGGATTCCCATTTCGAAATCGCCTGCCGGGAGACGCCGAGCAGCATGGCCAGCTGCTCCTGCGTCATGTTGCGCCTTGCGCGCAGGGTCTGCAGATTGGTGCGGAAAGTCATCGTCATCATCCCCTAGGTCGGTAGTGTCGGCTTGTCGTGTCCTAACGATGATTCCACTGTGGCATGGTGGCGCCGTTTCCGCCACCATCTTGCGGTTGCCATGGCGAAATGCAACCGAGCGGCGTCGTAGTTGCTGCGCAACCGTTGGTTGTATGGGCGTCGATCCGCCGTTTTCTCACGAATCCCAAGTATGGGGGCAGGAACGGCGATTCACCGTTTGCCGCGCAGATTGTAGGGGTCGTAGGTGTCTCCGTCCGCCTGTGCGCGGCGTTCCTTGCGGATCTCCTCGGCAGTCTCGCGGGTGATGCGCCTCAACTCTTCTCGTTGCCGGTCGATCATCGTCTGGTCCTCGCTTCGCCATGGTCGTTCGAGGCCGATGATTTCCATCAGTCGCACCGCGCCGGCAGCGATGCTCGTAGCCGCGACAATCGTCATGTCCGTGTGCCAGAGGGTGGCGATCCACGGCAAGGCGAACGGCAATGCAATCTTGGTGGCGATCAGCGGCCATGGCATCGGCGAATTGATGCGGTTGACGGTCCGGCGCAGTTCATAGTCGCAACGTGAATCAATCAGCGATATTCCGATCCATGTAATCGCCAGCATTGCGGCGAGCGTGCCGCCATCGAACACGATGCGCGCGATGAAGCGCAGCCCCAGCCACGCAATGATCAGACTGATCGGGAACGAGACGATGGCATTCAGCAACAGGTGGCCGACAAATGCGTGGGCGTATCGGGGCCTGTCCGAGCCGGCTGATCGGCTGTCAGTGTCGTCGCCATTACGGCCGTCCATATCGAACCTTTCGCTATGCCGGATCGGAACGAAACGTCAGTTCCTGGTCGGATCCTTCTGGAGGGTGAGGAAGACGAGGGCGACGGCGAGGAGGATCGCGATGGAGAGCACGCCGAGGCTCGCATTGCCGGTGATCGACGTGGTGGTCGCGACGAGGAACGTGCCGAGAATCGATGCGGTCTTGCCGAAGATATCGTAGAGGCCGTAGTACTCGTTGGCGTGCTCCTTGGGAATGATCTTGCCGTAGTAGGAGCGGGAGAGCGCCTGGATGCCGCCCTGGAAGATGCCGACGAGAATCGCCAGCACCCAGAACTCGACGGCCGAACGCAGGAAGAACGCGGCGAAGAACACGATGCCCAGATAGGCGATCACGGCGGCCATGATCATCGGCTTGCATCCGAACCGGCCGGCCAGACGGCCGTAGGCGATGGCGGACGGGAACGCCACGAACTGGGTGACCAGCAGGGCCGCCACCAGCTGCGTCGAATCGATGCCGAGCTGCGTGCCGTAGGAGGTGCTCATCGAAATCACCGTGTTCACGGCGTCGATGTAGAAGAAGAACGCGATCATGAACATCCACAGCGGCTTGTTCCTCACCACCTTGCCGAGCGTGGAGGCGAGTTCGGAGAACGTGCCGCGGATGGCTTCGGCCGTATGCTCGCGGGTCGCGCGATAATGCACCTGCCGGTAGCTGGTCAGCAGCGGGACGGTGAACGCCGCCCACCAGATGGCGGTGATGACGAACGACGCACGCGTGCAGGCCGCCGTGGACCAGCCGAACAGCGCCGGACCGCCGAAAATCAGCACCAGACACAGGATGAACGGCACCGTGGAGCCGATATAACCCCAGCCGTAGCCGTGCGACGAGACCTTGTCCATGCGCTCGTTCGACGTGGTGTCGACGAGCATCGAATCGTAGAAGGTGAGCGAACCGTTAAGTCCGATCGTCGCGAGCACGTACACGATGAGGAACGGCAGCCAGGTCAGCGGCAACGCCATCGCGCAGCACGTGACCACGCCGGTGCCGAAGAACCCGAGGAAGAACTTGACCTTCATGCCCTGCACGTCGGCGATCGAACCGAGCAGCGGCATGAGCAACGCGATCACCAGCGAGGCGATGGTCTGCGCGTAGCCCCACGCGGACACGATGTTGCCGTCCGCCGGCATCAGCGACTTCGCGTAGATCGGCACGACCGCGGTCGACAACAGCACGAACGCGGAGTTGCCCACGTCGTAGACGATCCACTTCTTCTCACGCGGCGTAAGCTTCGCCGCGGCGGACGGCGCCGCGTTCACTGACTGTTCGGACATGATGGAACTCTCCTCGACGACGGAAACTGCAATCCATCGTAGGGGAGTCCCCATGCCGCCCAGCGCGCCCGCCGGTGAACGCAGAGTGAATTATCGCGCGTATCTGTGTGTTGTCGGGTCACGGTCGGACCGCCACCGGACCGCTACCGCGCTGCGACGCCGGCCAGCGTGACCGCCTCCTTGTAGCTCGGGCAGACGGGCACGCCGGCGCGATGGCGCTGGATGGCGAGCGAGGCGGCCGCGTTGGCGATGTTCACCGCATCGGCCAGCGACCATCCCTTCGCAAGCATCGCGCACATGGCGCCCGTGTGGCAGGAGCCGGCGGAGCGCGTGTGCACGCCCTTCGTCGGATAGCCCTCCACATGCTGCACTTCGCCGCCGGGTTCGCGCACCCATGCGCCGCGCGATCCGGCGCGCACGACCAGCGGCGCGCGCAGCGTGTTGCCGAGCGCGTCGCACAACGCGTTCATCGCCTGGTCGAATCCGCCGCCGACGGTCAACGCCCCCGCCTCGCCGAGGTCGACGCCGAGACGTTCCGCCAGCGTGTTCGCCTCCTGCCGGTTGCAGGACCATGTGGGCCGGGCGAGCACGAGATCCTCGAGCAGGTGGTCGTTGACGAGCTTGAGCGTGTTCGTCGGATTGATGACGAGCCGGTAGGGGCGCGACTTCGGGTCGTCGCCGGCCCGGTGCATGAACTCGTCGATGCCGGCCGCCGTATGGTCGAGCAGCGTGTTGCCGCTGACATGCACCACGTCGCCCGCCTCCGGTTCGACCGCGTCGAACGTGCGCGCGTCGCCCTGCGCCTCCACGCCGTAGCGTGCGACGAACGTCTTGCGCCCGTCGTCGTCGTGGAAGACGAGACGGAATCCGGAGTCCGCGTCGAGCCGACACGGCCCCACGTGCGTGATGCCGTCGTGCTCGTACGCCTCGCGGATCATCGCCGCCCACACGCCGTTGCCGATGATGCCGGCGTGTTCGGCGGGCACGCCCATGCTGCTCACCGCGTCCAGCACGCGGTAGCTGCCGCCGACCACCGGGCGTGCGGCGTTGGAGACCGCGAAACCGCCCGGCTCGGGCAGTTCGTCCACATCCATCATGATGTCGACCCACACTTGGCCGAGTGAGATCACCGACGGGGTGTGGCCGCCGCTTGTGGAGTCCGACGACTTCGCGGCGGCCGCGGCCTTGTCAGCGGCGTCCGACTCCGCCACGGCCCGGTCGATGCGTCGTTCCTCCTGCCGCTGTTCGATGAATTCGCCCAGTCGTGTTCCCTTCGTTTCCCCGTTGATGTGCTTCGACAACATGGCGTCCTCCTTGAGCGGTCGATTGCACGCGTCCGACGCGATGCACTGCCACCATTCTATGGCCGTGGGCCCGGTGTATGGTGGATTTTAGGCCGTTCGGGGTGTGGCGCAACGGTCATCGGAGACGATTCTGCTGCGTATTCGCAGCGTATTCGCCGCGCCGCCGCCGCGTGCCGACCGTGCGCCGACCGTGCGCGGAACCGCATAGGATACCACGCGTGTTGCGTTTGTCGGGCCGCTGGGATATATTCGTGAAGTTGTGTGTTCGGCTAAGCGTGTTCGCATGCCCGGTCGAATCGCGAAAAAGACTTGATAGTCAAGGTTAAAGGGAGTCCATCATGGCAGCTCGTTGTGACGTGTGCGGCAAGGGTCCGCAGGTCGGATACACCGTGTCTCACTCGCATATCCGCAACAAGCGCACCTTCCGTCCGAACCTCCAGTCGGTCCGTACCACCGTCGAGGGCGAGAACGTTCGCCTGCGCGTGTGCGTCAAGTGCATCAAGGCCGGCAAGGTCCAGCGCGCGGTTGCGTGAGTGCGCGGATAGCGTCAACGTATCGAAGCCTCCATCGGTTCGCCGATGGGGGCTTTCGTTTTAGCCGCCGCGCGCGTCGTCGCGTGTGGGAGAATGGGACGTTATGAGCATCACCTGGGACACTCCGATCGCCGCGCTATTGGCGAACAAACGCCGCGCGTCCACGCTCAAGTCGTTCGGCATCGTCACCATCGGCGACGCGCTCACCTACTATCCGTTCCGCGTCGCCGACCCGGTGCCGGCGCGCGCGCTCGGCGAGGCGCGCGTCGGCGAGGCGATGGCGTTCGCCGGCACGGTGCGCTCGGCGCGCACGTTCCACGGTTCGCGCAACATGCGTCTCGTCGTCAACGTCGACGACGACGGATTCGCCGCCTCCCGCGGCTTACTGCCGTCGGGCGCGCAGTTCGTCTTCTTCTCCGGCAGGAAGGGGTATCTCGACTGGATGGCGCGCCGTCTCGCCCCCGGCACCGTCGTGGTCGCCTCCGGCGTCCCCGGCGAGTATATGGGTCAATTGCAGTTCAACCATCCGCAGGTAATCACCGTCGCGCCGGAATCGTCGTCGCCGATTGCCGGGCGGACGATGACGCCGGACGCGAACGACCCGTGGCGTGCGTTCGCGCCGTCGCCCGCCGCGCCCGCCGCGACGGCCATGCCGCGCGCGAACGGCTATGACGCACCGACCGTCGCCGAGGCGCTGGCGCGCGTTACCCGGCCGCGCCCCATCTACCATGCGTCCGCGCGACTGTCCAGCGAACGCATCCACGAGACGATCCTGAGTCTCATGTGGGCGCTCGGCGGGCGCGACATGCCCGCGCCCGGCACCGACGACATCACCCTGCAATCCCACGACGACGAGGAGCGCTTCGCCGGCACGCTCGCCGACGCCATCCCCGACGTGCTGCCCGAGACCATCCGCGCGGAACGGGGGCTCATGCACCGCGCCGAGGCGTTCCGCGCGATCCACGAGCCGAAGACCGTCGCCGACTTCCACAAGGGCATCGCCACCCTGCGCTACGAGGAGGCGTTCGTCTGCCAGGCCGCATTGCTTGAGGCGAGGCGCAGCGCGCACAAGTCCGCGGCGCATCCGTGCCCGTTGCCGGACGCGGACGCCGACGCCCCGTCCCTGCGCGACCGGTTCATCGCCTCCCTGCCGTTCATGCTCACGAACGGCCAGCGCGAGGTCATCGACGACATCGCCGCCGACATGACGCGCGACACCCCGATGCAACGCCTGCTGCAGGGCGAGGTCGGCTCCGGCAAGACCGTGGTCGCGCTCGCCGCCATGCTCCAGGCCGTCGGCGCCGGCTATCAGGCCGTGCTCGTCGCGCCCACGCAGGTGCTCGCCGAACAGCACGTCGCGACCATCACGCGCATGATCGCCGCGATGGACGACGCTGCCGGCGACGGTACGGACGCCGGCGACGCCGGTCCGTCCGTGCCGGTGACGCTGCTCACCGGCGGCATGAAGCTCGCGGCGCGGCGCAAGGCGCTCGCCGCCGCCGCGAGCGGCACGCCGGGCATCATCGTCGCCACACACGCCGCCTTCTCGAAGACGTTCCAGGCGCCGAGACTCGCGCTCGTCGTCATCGACGAGCAGCACCGGTTCGGCGTCGAACAGCGCGAATCGCTGAACGCGAAATCGACGGACGGCACCGCGCCGCACCTGCTCGTCATGACCGCCACGCCGATCCCGCGCACCGCCGCGATGACCTGGTTCGGCGACCTTGACATCTCGTGGCTCACCGAACTGCCCGGCGGGCGCAAGCCGATCCGCACGATCGTCGTCAACGAGGCGGACGGGCGCACGATGGCGCGTATGTTCGCGCATATCCGCGCGCGTATCGATGCGGGGGAGCGCGCCTACATCGTGTGCGCGCGCATCGACGCGGACTCGGACGACGACGGCGGGGCGCGGCGCGGCGGGCGCGGCTCGCGCGGCGAGGCGGCGGTGCCGGACGGCATCGACGACGCGTATGAGACGCTCGACGAGAACGGCGAGGCGGTCGCGAGGCCGCCGCTGCACTCGGTGGCGGAGATCACGGCGCGGCTCAAAGCGCTGCCGCAGTTCGCCGGCATCCGGTTCGCGACGCTCACCGGACGCGACAAGGACGATGTGAAGGCCGAGGTCATGGCCGGCTTTGCCTCGGGGGAGACGCCGATCCTCGTCTCCACCACCGTGATCGAGGTCGGCGTGGACGTGAAGCAGGCCAGCTGCATCGTGATCTTCGACGCGGACCGCTACGGCCTGTCCCAGCTGCACCAGCTGCGCGGGCGCGTCGGCCGCGGCGGCACGGACAGTTGGGCGTTCCTCGTCTCGCGCGCCGAAGCGGGCACGACGGCCGAGGCGCGGCTCGAGGTCATCCATGATTCGCTGGACGGCGCCGAGATCGCGCAGGCCGATTTGGAGTTCCGCGGCGCCGGCGATGTGCTCGGCGACGCGCAGTCCGGCGCGAAATCGAGCCTCAAACTGCTGCGCGTCGTCAAGGACGCGGACCTCATCACCGATGCGCGTGCGCGCGCCGAACGATTGCTCGCCGACGATCCCGCGCTCGACGGGCACGCGCAGCTCGCCGGCGCGGTGCTCGACTTCACGCGCGGCAACGAGACCTTCCTCACCTCCAACTGACGCCCGTTTTTCGGCTCCCCTTGTCAGGGGAGCTGGACCGCGTAGCGGGACTGAGGGGTAGTCCGTGCCGGCAATGGACGACGTGGCGTACCGCTAAAGTCGATGACCATGCGAGTGATCTCAGGACGATTCAAGGGCGTGGCGTTGGCCACGCCGAAGACCGGCACCAGGCCGACCACCGACCGCACCAAGGAGGCGATCTTCTCGCGTCTCGACGCGTGGGGCGTGCTCGACGAGGCGCGCGTGCTCGACCTGTTCGCCGGCACGGGGGCGCTCGGCATCGAGGCGCTGTCGCGCGGGGCCCGCGAGCTGGTGGCCGTGGAGGCGTCGAAGCCGGCGGCCGCACTCGTCGTGAAGACCGTCGCGCAGCTGAAGCGCAACCGGTCATGGTCGTCGGACCTCTCGGCACGCGTGATCATGCGCAAGGCGGAGGCGTACGCGGCCTCCGGCGCGGGCGCGGCCGGCGTGTTCGACGTGATCTTCATCGACCCGCCGTACGCGTTCGAGACGGAGGCGTGCGACCGGCTGCTCGCCAATCTCGCGACGAACGGATTCGCGGGGAAGGGGACAGTGATCATGCTGGAGCGTTCCGTGCGGTCCGAGCGGCCGACGCCGCCGGATGGCTGGGAGATCGCGGACGACCGCGACTACGGTGAGACGGCGGTGTACTACATCGAGCGGATCGCGGACTGAGAGCCGATCGGGGGCCTCGGGTTCCGGTGCGCCACGCCGGAGATACCTCGAATCGGGATATGCATGTATAGTCATATCTCGAAACGAGATATTGTGTGTGCGGCATGCGCATGTGCGGCCGCATCACGAACGAAAAGGGGAAACCATGTCCTTCGTCACCGCCCTTGAAACCCGCCGCTCCCAGTACGCGCTGACCGACGCCTCGCCGGTCAGCGACCAGGAGATCGCCGACCTCGTCAAGAAGGTCGTCGTCGACGTGCCGAGCGCCTTCAACTCCCAGCCGCAGCGCGCCGTCGTCCTGTTCGGCGACGCCAGCAAGAAGCTGTGGGACATCGTCAAGGAGACCCTGCGTAAGGTCGTGAACGACGAGGAGGCCTTCAAGTCCACCGAGGCGAAGATCGACTCCTTCGCCGCCGGCCACGGCACCGTGCTCTTCTACGATGATGAGGACGTCACCAAGCAGCTGCAGGAGAACATCCCGGCCTACGCCGCCAACTTCCCGGGCTTCGCCCGCGACGCCGCCGGCATGCTCCAGCTCGCCGTGTGGACCGCCCTCGCCGAGAAGGGCCTGGGCGCCTCCCTGCAGCACTACAACCCGCTGATCGACGAGGCCGTCGCCGCCGAGTTCGGCCTGCCGAAGAGCTGGAAGCTCCAGGCCCAGATGCCGTTCGGCGTCGTCGCCCAGCCCGCCGGCCCGGTCGAGAAGCAGCCGGCCGACGCCCGCGTCAAGGTCTTCGGCCTGTAAATTCAGGTGGTTGTGGCCCCCTCGTCAGAGGGGGCCAAATCATATCTACCGCAGTTTGCGGGGGTGGGCGGCGGAGACCTCCCAGCCCAGGGCCATCAGGGTCTTGCGGTCGGCCTTGTCCAAGGACTTGCAGTCCAGCCGTTCGATGAGATCGGGGCGGATCTCATCGGTGCGCGTCAGCGCCTCGTCGCGGCGGTAGCGGTCCACCTTGCCGTGATCGCCGGAGAGCAGCACGTCCGGCACCTTCAATCCGCGCCATTCCGCCGGCTTCGTATACTGGCGGTGTTCGAGCAGCGCGTTCGCGCCCGTGTATGACTCCTCGACGATGGAATCGGCGTTGCCCATGAATCCCGGAACCAGACGCGTGATCGCCTCCACCATCACCGAGGTCGCGACCTCGCCGCCGTTGAGCACATAATCGCCGATCGAATACTCGCGCACATCCACGCCGCGCGAACGGTAGTACTCGGGGATGCGCGCGTCATAGCCCTCGTAGCGGCCGCAGCCGAACAGCAGATGATCCGCGTGCGAGAGCTCGGTCGCGTCCTTCTGCGTGAACAGCGGCGCGGACGGGTTCGGGAAGATGAGCACCGGGCGGACCCCGTCGTGAATGGTATCGGCGTCCTCCTGCGGGTCCAGGCCCAGCAGCTCGTCGAGGCATTCGGCCCAGACGGCCGGCTTCATCACCATGCCGGCGCCGCCGCCCACCGGGGTGTCGTCCACCGAATGATGCACGTCATGCGTCCAGTCGCGCAGGTTGTGCGCCGTGATGCTCAGCAGGCCCTTCTCCTGCGCCTTGCCCATCAGGCTCAATCCCATCACGTCGAAATACTCGGGGAACACGCTCACGATATCGATCTTCATAAGCATCCACCCTATCGCAAGGGGTGCGGCCGGCGGCTTTCAGGTGAATATCTCGAATCGTGGTGCGGAACGTGAGATTACGGGGGCTTGCAGCGTGATATCACGAAAAATGATGGCGTCTCCAATCCGTGGACGGTCTGGGACTGATAACGCGCCATCAGATGATTTGATGACAAACGTTCCCGGGGCTCGAAACGAGGTATTACTCTTGCGCGGTGATGACGCGAGGGGGACGGGTCGTCGATTCCATACCTCTCGTGCGAATCGAATGAGAGGAAAACGCATATGACCAAGAAAACGACTTTCGCCACGCGCGCCGTCTCGGCGCTCGCGGCCGGCGTGGCCGCCCTGCTGCTCGTCGGATGCGGCGCGAGCAACGCGACCACCACCACGTCCACGCCCACGACGGTGGACGGCAAGCTCAACAAGATCGTCGCCACCGGCGACGCCTCGAAGAGCCCCGCCAAGGCCAACGCCCGCAAGGACACGTTCGTCGCCACCATCAGCTCGCCCAGCGGCGTGTTCCTGCCCTACTTCCAGGACAACGGCTGGGACGGCAACGCCACGCAGCCGATCTTCAACTCGCTGGTCCTGACCGACACCGCCGGCAACCCGATCCCCGACCTGGCCGAATCCTGGGAGGTCTCCGACAACGGCCTCGACTACACGTACCACTTGCGCAAGAACCTCAAGTTCTCCGACGGCAGCCCGCTGACCACCAAGGACGTGGCGTTCACGCTCACCCTGCTCAACGACCCGGCCTACTCCGGCAGCGCCGACTTCACCGACATCGGCATCAAGGGCGCCGACGAATACAAGAACGGCAGCGCCGACTCGATCTCCGGCATCAAGGTCGTGGACGATCAGACCATCACCATCGAGACCACCAAGGTCAACCCGCTGGCGCTGACCACGCTCGGCGGCCAGGTGCTCTCCAAGGCCTACTACGGCAAGGACTACAAGAAGGGCAAGCTCGACTACCTCAAGGACCTGTACTCCAAGCCGATGGGCGACGGCCCCTACCAGCTCGACAAGTACGTCGACGGCCAGGAGATCCGCTACAACGCGAATCCGTACTACTACGGCGGCAAGCCGAAGATCGCCCACCTGATCTTCAAGGTCACCTCCAAGGACACCGCGCTCGCCAACTTCCAGAACGGCGAGACCGACTTCGACGGCTTCTCCCCGGACCCGGACAACGTCGACCAGCTCAAGTCCTTCGGCTTCGCCTCCGTGCGCGAATCCACCGTGCCCGACATCGGCGAGATCTGGATCAACAACAAGAACGCGATCCTCAAGGACAAGAAGGTGCGCCAGGCCCTCGTCTACGGCCTCGACCGCCAGCAGATCATCGACGTGACCTACAAGGGCTTCGGCCAGGTCGCCAACGTTTACGCCGCGCCCACTCAGTGGTCCTACACTGACAAGGGCGTGAACCCGTACAAGTTCAATGCCGACAAGGCCAAGAAGCTCCTCGACGAGGCCGGCTGGAAGGAAGGCTCCGACGGCATCCGCGTCAAGGACGGCAAGAAGCTCACCATCCACTACCTGACCAGCAAGGACGACGACCAGGTCGTCCCGATTGCCACCGAGAACTACAAGGCCATCGGCGTCGACTTCCAGCCCGAGGTGCTGGACGGCGATACGATCATCCAGCGCTGGACGCAGGGCGGCGACTGGGATCTGGTCGGCGGCTTCCGCACCAATGGCCTCGTCGATCCGGATGACGCGATCAAGGAGTTCTACAGCACCAACCCGAGCGTCAACCTGACCGGCTACGACAACCCCGAGGTCACCAAGCTGGCCAAGGAGGGCATCTCCACCCAGGACAAGGCCAAGCGCAAGGAGATCTACGCGAAGATCTACAAGCTCCTCAACGCCGACGTGCCGACCATCCCGCTGGCCTACCGCCAGTCCGTGAGCGCCTGGAACGCCCGCATCAAGGGCGCCGACAAGTACTCCACCGGCAACAGCGACGTCTCCCAGGTGCTCGCCAAGCTCGAGATCGCCGACAAGTGACGCGACCGACGCTCCGGTGACGCTCCGACGCCATCGAACGGTCCCGTGACGCCCCTCGCCGGGCGTCACGGGACCAACCTATGACCCCCGAGACACAAAAGCTTCCCCATGGTTCGATACACACTCAAACGCTTCGGCCAGATGATCGTGATGATGTTCCTCCTCTCGATCCTGGTCTTCTTCCTCTTCGCCCTGATGCCGGGCGACTTCTTCTCCGGCAACCGCAAGCTCACGCCGGCGCGACTCGCCGAGCTGCGCGCCCTGTACGGACTCGACAAGCCGCCGCTGCAGCGCTACTTCATCTGGCTCGGCAACGTGCTCCACGGCGACTTCGGCTGGTCTCTCAAATACAACGAGAAGGTCACCGACCTGCTCAAGACGTACATGTTCAACTCGTTCATCGTCGCGCTCGCCGCGATGGTCGTCGCCTGGACCGTGGCCGTGATCATCAGCGTGTATTCCGCCGCCCACCAGTACTCGACCATCGACAAGATCGTCACGATCGTCGTGTTCGCCTCGATGTCGTTCCCCTCGTTCTTCGTGGGGCTTCTCGCGATCAAGTTCTTCGCCGTGGATCTGCACTGGCTGCCCGTCGGCGGCATGATCGATACCGGCAGCACCAGCACGGGGCTAGCCCATGCGCTCGAGGTCGGACGCCACATGATCCTGCCGGTGCTGCTGCTCGCCTTCTTCTCCGCCGGGTCGCTCACCCGGTACTTCCGTTCCGGGATGCTCACCGCGCTGCGCGCCGACTTCGTCAAATGCGCCCGCGCCCGCGGCATCAAGGAGCATGCGGTCGTGTACCGGCATGCGCTGCGCAACGCGATGCTGCCCGCCATCACGCTGCTCGGCTTCGAGCTGCCGGGACTGTTCTCCGGCGCGATCATCACCGAGCAGATCTTCGCATGGCCCGGCATCGGCCCGATCCAGCTCGAAGCGTTGAACGCCCGCGACTACGAGGTGCTGATGACCTGCACGCTGCTGCTGTCGTTCCTGACGATCCTCGGCAACTTCCTCGCGGACATCGCCTATTCGCTCGCCGACCCGCGCGTCAGGCTCGCGCAGAAGGCGCAGGCGTGAGATGGGGGTGACGACGATGAAGACGACGAAACCGAAGACGGCGAAATCGAAGAAAACCGACCGCACGCTCCCGCTGTGGCGCCGCTACGCGCGCGACCTCGTGCGCATCCGTGCCGCGCAGATCGCGATCGGCATCCTGATCTTCATGCTGGTGTTCAGCTATCTGGGCCCGCTGTTCAGCCCGTACGGTCAGAACCAGCTCGACGTGCGCGTCGCCGAACAGGCGCCGACGCTCGCGCACTGGCTCGGCACCGACGACTACGGCCGCGACGTGCTCACCCGACTCATGTACGCCGGTCGCGTCTCGATGCTCATCGGCATCCTCTCGACCGTCATGTCGATCGTGCTGGGCGCGCTGATCGGCGTGGTCTCCGGCTACTTCGGCGGACTGGTCGACGCGGTCGTCATGCGCGTAGCCGACCTGCTCATGTCCATCCCGAGCCTGCCGCTGCTCATCATCATGGCGGCGTTCCTCTCCGCGTTCAAGGTGCCGGCCGATTCGCGCATCTACGTGGTGATGGTCATGCTGAGCCTCATCGGATGGCCCGGCATCGCCCGCATGCTACGTGGCGAGGTGCTGTCGCTGCGCGAGGAGCTCTACATGAAGGCCACCGAGGCGCTGGGACTGAGCACCCGGTCCCGCCTGTTCCACCATCTGATGCCGAACGTCTACCCGCTGCTCATCGTGCAGACCACGCTGAGCGTCGCCGGCGGCATCCTGATGGAGTCGACGCTGAGCTTCCTCGGCCTCGGCGTGATGCCGCCGAACGCCTCGTGGGGCAACATGATGGCCGTCGCCTCGAACCTCATGGACTTCCAGAAACGCTGGTGGCTGTGGATTCCGCCGGGATTCGCGGTCTTCATCACCGTGGTCAGCATCAACGTGCTCGGCGACCGCATCCGCGACGTCGTCGACCCCCGCTCGAAGGAGGCGTGAATTGTCGGGCGACAACATCATCGGCCGGAACGACCGGAACGACCGGAACCAGCGCGGCGACGGCCCGCTGCTGCGCATCGAGGACCTGCACGTGTCCTTCCCGCAGGAGGACGGCGGCGTGCGCACGGCCGTCGACGGCGTCACGTTCGACGTGCCGCGCGGCGAGGTGACGTGCATCGTCGGCGAATCCGGCTCCGGCAAATCCGTGACCGCGATGTCGGCGATCAACCTGATCGACCGGCCGGGCCGCATCGACTCCGGCAGCATCGTCTTCGACGGACGGGACGTGCTCGCGATGAACGCCAAATCACTGCAGCGACTGCGCGGCGAAGACATCTCGATGATCTTCCAGGAGCCGATGCACTCGCTCAACCCGGTGTTCACGATCGGCGACCAGATGGTCGAGACGATCCTGACGCACATGGACGTCACCAAGAAGGAGGCGCGGAGCAAGTCCATCGCATGGCTGGAACGCGTCGGCCTGCCGAACCCGGAACGCATCATGCGGCTGTACCCGTACGAGCTGTCCGGCGGCATGGTGCAGCGCGCGATGATCGCCATCGCATTGAGCTGCGAGCCGAAGCTGCTCATCGCCGACGAGCCGACCACCGCGCTGGACGTGACCATCCAGGCGCAGATCATCGACCTGCTGCTCTCGCTCAAACAGGAGATGGGCCTGACGATCCTGTTCATCACGCATGATTTCGGCGTGGTCGCGGAAGTCGCCGACAAGGTCGTCGTCATGTACGAGGGCCACATCATGGAGCAGGGCGACGTCTACGCGATCTTCGACCATCCGACGCACCCGTACACCAAGGCGCTGCTCGCCACCAGGCCCGTGATCGGCGACCGTCGCCGCCGTCTCGCGACCGTACGCGACATCGCGCCGGAATTCGCCGACCTGTCCGACGGAACGTTCTTCAGCAAACGGTACGGTTTCGACGGCGCGACGGCGGACGGCGGCGCCGCGGACGGGACGGACGCAGGCCACGCCGGTCCCGCCGCGGCCGCGACGGACGCCGGCAACGCGACGGACGCGACGGACACGCTCGGCGGTCTCGACGACGTCGACCTGTCGCGCCGCGACCTCGGCGACCCGACCGCGCCGCTCGTCGAGGTGAGCCATCTCAAAAAGTACTTCCCGATCAAAACCGGATTGTTCAACCGGACGACCGATGTGGTGCGCGGCGTCAACGACGTGAGCCTCACGGTGAACGCCGGCGAGACCGTGGGCCTCGTCGGGGAATCCGGTTCGGGCAAGACCACGCTCGGACAGACGATCCTGCGCCTGCAATCCAAGACCGATGGCGAGGTGCGGTTCCGCGGGCGCGACGTCTTCGCGCTGCCGCCCAAGGAGCTGCGCACGCTGCGCCCGCAGATGCAGTACATCTTCCAGGACCCGTACAGCTCGCTCAACCCGAGGCTGCCGATCGTCGACGCGATCGGCGAGCCGATGGTCGAGCACGGGCTCGCCACGAAGGACGACGTGCGCGACAAGGTCGTGCGGATGCTCGGGATTTGCGGCATGAACGCCGACGCGCTCGACCGCTACCCGCACGAGTTCTCGGGAGGCCAGCGGCAGCGCATCGGCATCGCCCGCGCGATGGCGCTGCGCCCCGATTTCGTCGTTGCCGATGAGCCGGTCGCCTCGCTCGACGTGTCGATCCAGGCGCAGATCATCAACCTGTTCAGCGATCTGAAGGAGATCCGCCGGACGGCGTTCCTGTTCATCTCGCACGACCTGAGCGTCGTCGAGCACCTGTGCGACCGGATCGTCATCATGTATCTGGGCGTCGTGGTGGAAAGCGGCAGCCGCGAGGAACTGTTCAATAACCCGCTGCACCCGTACACCAGGGAGCTGCTCGACGCGATTCCCGTGCCTGACCCGCGTCGCCGCCACGCCGCGACCGGACTGCGCGGCGGGCGCGGCGGGCGCGACGGCGATCCGGCGACGCACCGCCCCTATGCGCAGGCAATCCGCGAGGGACATGTGCCGGCGCTGCACCGGGTCGGCGACGCCGATCACTGGGTCGCGGAAGTGTGAATGCGAGCGAGGCTGCGACCGCGTCCGGTCACAGCCTCGCTTTTCGTCTGGGTGGTTCGGGTGGTTCGAGCTCGCCCGGTCAGATCCCCGGAATCAGGCCGCCGGGCGGGTCGAGCGTGAGGTAGCCCTCCTCCACGTCGATATCCGGCACGAGCTCGTCGACGAACGGCACGAGCGCGGTCTTCTCCATGACCGGCGTGCCGTCCTTCGCCGTGCCGACCTGCACCGGTTCGGCGAGCCTGATCCTGAGCAGCGACTGGGCGGGGGAGTCGATCACGTCGACCACCTTGCCGACCACGTGGCTCTCCTCCACGCCGAGGCCGTTGCCTTCGGCCATGCGGGCCTCGAGTCCGATGAGGTCCTTCGGGTACCATTCGTCCGCTTCGAGCATCTCGTCCGGATCGTCGGCCTCGCCGTACAGTTCGGTGCCGTTGAGCGCCTCGGAGGCGTCGCGGTTGTCGCAGCCCTCCAGCTTGATGATCCAGCGCTTCTTGAACGTGCGCGAGGATTCGACCACGTATTCGGTCGCGCCGTCCTTCGAATAGAGCACGGAACCGGGCTCGAAGCGCCATTCCGGTTCGTCGGTGAACACCTGGACGGTGACCTCGCCCTTCATGCCCTGCGCCCGTCCGATACGACAGACCCTCAGCAGTTCGAGCTGCTGAGGGTCGTCATGCATATTCTGATCTGCCATGCCAAGCAGTGTACCCCATCGAGTACCTAGTCGTCCGTCGGCCTCGCCAGTCGGTTCAGTGGCGCACGTCCATGATGTCGACGCGCACCTTGTGGTCGGACAGCGCCTGGATCACGGTGCGAATCGCGTTGGCGGTGCGACCGGAACGGCCGATGACGCGGCCGATGTCCTCCGGGTTCACGCGCACGCGAAGCAGTTCGCCGCGCGCGTTCTCATGGGACTTGACGGACACGTCGTCCGGGAAATCGACGATGTTCTTGATGAGATGTTCCACTGCCTGTGCGAGCATTCCAATCAGCCTTTCTATGCAGCATTGCCTTCGACCACGGGTCGCTGATTACTCAGCCTACCGCGTCGAAGGCAATGTCGTCGTCAAGTACGCCTTGCGGCGTGGCTCACTCGGCCTCGGCCGGAGCCTCGGCTTCCTCAGCCGGGGCCTCTTCGGCGGCGGCAGCGGCCTCAGCCTCGGCCTTGGCCTTCGCCTCGGCTTCGGACTTGGCGGCCTTGAGCTTCTGGGCCTCGGCCTCGACGGCCTCGACGCGGGCGGCGGCGTCCGGGCCGGCCTCAACGGTCTTCAGGGTGCCCTCGGCACCGTCGAGACCCTTGAACTTCTGCCAGTCGCCGGTGATGTTCAGCAGCTTGTAGACCTGCTCGGTCGGCTGGGCGCCGACGCCGAGCCAGTACTGGGCGCGCTCGGAGTTGATCTTGATCGTGGAAGGCTGGGTGTTCGGATCGTAGGTACCGATCTCCTCGATGGCGCGGCCATCGCGCTTGGTACGGGAATCCATGATGACCACGCGGTAGAACGCGTAGAACTTCTTACCCATGCGCTTCAGACGAATCTTGGTTGCCAAAGTGGCTCTCCTTAAAAATATCAGGGGTGTGTGTTCGGTTCGCATTGTGGGGCGCAGCTCGCCGAGCCCACGTGTTCCTCGCGGCACGGGGTGTAGAGGGCGCCACGCACTCGCGAATAACCGGTTCATTATAGCGCCGTGCCCCGGACTCGCGACACGCCTATGCGCGTGCTTCGGTACGTGCGTCTCTACGCGCGCACCGTGAGGCGGGCGGTCAGCGCGAGATGGTCGGTTTCGGGGATCTCGAACGATGCGACGGCGTCGAAGTCCGCCCCGCGCGTGGCGAGGATGTGGTCGAGTTCGATGCGTGGCCACTTGAGCCAGCGGGGGAACGTGAGGTTCGGCCCCTTCGCCTGGGTGAGGCTCGCGTCGTGGAATCCGGTCTTCAGCAGCGCGCGGAAGCTCGGATGCTCGGTGGAGGAGTTGAGGTCGCCGAGCACGACGGCGATGGCGTGGTCCTCCTGTTTCGCGGCCTTGGCGAGCCCGCCGAGACCGATGATGCCCGCCGACCATTCGCGCGGCCCCCTCATCGGCGACTTCGGGTGCGCGGACGCGAACGTCACGTCGCGTCCGCCCGCCATCGGCAGGGTGATCGACGGCACGTCGGCCGCCGGGATGGCGATCGCGTCGGATGTGGCGTCGTCCGGTTCGACGCGGGAGAGGATCACGTTGAACCCGCCGTTGTCGGTCTCCTTCGACTCGCCGGACTGGCGGTAGGGGAGCAGATCGGCGATGCCGGCCGCGTCGAGACGCGCGAGCAGGTCGTCGGTCGCCTCCTGCAGCGCGAGCACGTCGACGCCGCGCATGCGCGCCTCGCGCGCGATCGCGGCGGCGTCGGCGCGTCCGTAGCGGCAGTTGAGCGTCATCAGCGTGAGCGACGACGGCGGTTCGGCGGGTGACGTTTCACGCGATGTTCCACGATCGTCGGAATCCGTTTCACGCGACGTTTCACGGGATGCGTCACGCGCCATGGCCTCGGTGCGGCGCTCCCGCCGCGGATGCGGGTCCGTGCCCCAATACGCGATGCGGCGGGTCGAAGCGGACAGGGCGACGCCCAGCAGACAGCACATCGGACCCCACGCGTGGATGATTCCGGCGACCACGGCGCAGGCGATGAGCGGCACCCACAGGAACGGGATCAGGGCGATCATGTACGGGAACGGCATGCGCGCCTCCATGCCCGCGGGCAGCTCGCTGAGCAGCACCCACAGCATGCCGACGATCATCACGCCCCAAAGCAACCAGACCAGCATGAACAGACACCTTTCTTGAGGACAATTAAATAGGCCCCCTCGTCGAGGGGGCTGGCAGCCGTAGACTGACTGGGGGAGAGACCGACCAAGGATGGACTACCCCTCAGTCGCCTTCGGCGACAGCTCCCCTGACAAGGGGAGCCGAGACGTGGTCTACCGCAGCAGACCGGCGAGGCCGCCGCCGAGGTTCGGCGGGAGTTCGCCGCCGTTCGCGTCCAACGCCTGCTGGAGGCCGGCGGGCAGGGCCGGGTTCTGCGGCTTGGCGAACGCGGAGCCGCCCGACTTCTTGCCGGACAGACGGTCGCGCAACGCTTTCTCCTCGGCCTCGCGCTTCATCGGATTGCCGGAACGGCCCTTCTTGTTCTTGTTCTTGCCCTTGGCCTTCTTGTTCTTCTTGCCGCCGCCCATCGAACCGCCGAAGCCGGGCACGCCGCCGCCCAGACCGGCCTTGTTCGACATGCGCTTCATCATCTTCGCGGCCTGCTCGAACCGCTGGAGCAGCGCGTTGACGGCGGAGACCGTGTTGCCGGAACCATAGGCGATGCGGGCGCGGCGGGAGCCGTTGATGATCTTCGGGTTGCGACGCTCCTCGGGCGTCATCGAACGGATGATCGCCTCCGTGCGGTCGATCTCGCGCTCGTCGAACTGCTCGAGCTCCTTGCGGTGGGCCGCCATGCCCGGGATCATGCCGAGCAGCGACTTCATCGAACCGAGCTTGCGGACCTGCTGCAGCTGCTCGAGGAAGTCGTCGAGACCGAACTCGCCCTCGGCCATCTTCGCCGCGGCCTCGCGGGCCTGCTTCTCGTCGAACTGCTTCTGCGCCTGCTCGATCAGGGTGAGGATGTCGCCCATGTCGAGGATGCGGGAGGCCATGCGGTCCGGGTGGAAGACCTCGAAGTCCTTCAGTCCCTCGCCGTTCGAGGCGAACAGGATCGGCTTGCCGGTCACGGACGCGACCGACAGGGCGGCGCCGCCGCGCGCGTCGCCGTCGAGCTTGGACAGGACCACGCCGGTGAAGTCCACGCCCTCGTCGAACGCCTTCGCGGTGCGCACCGCGTCCTGGCCAATCATCGCGTCGATGACGAACAGGATCTCGTTCGGGTTCACGGCGTCGCGGATGTCGCGTGCCTGCTTCATCAGCTCCTCGTCGACGCCGAGACGACCGGCGGTATCGATGATGACCGTGTCGTACAGCTTCTGCTTGGCGAAGGCGATCGAATCGCGCGCCACCTTCACCGGGTCGCCGGTGGTCTGGCCCGGCGCGGACACCGCGTCGCCGCCGTCCGACTGCACGCCCTTCTCCGGGGCGTACACCGGCACGCCGGCGCGCTCGCCCACCACCTGGAGCTGGGTGACCGCGTTCGGACGCTGCAGGTCGGCCGCGACCAGCAGCGGGGTGTGGCCCGCATCCTTGAGCCAGTAGCCGAGCTTGCCGGCGAGCGTCGTCTTGCCGGCGCCCTGCAGGCCGGCGAGCATGATGATCGTCGGCGGGTTCTTCGCGAAGTTCAGCGGACGGTCCACGCCGGTGCCGAGGATCGCGGTCAGCTCCTCGTTGACGATCTTCACGACCTGCTGCGCCGGGTTCAGCGCGTCGGACACCTCGGTGCCGAGCGCGCGTTCGCGCACACGCGCGGTGAACGGGCGCACCACTTCGAGCGCCACGTCGGCGTCGAGCAGCGCGCGGCGGATCTCGCGGATCGTGCCGTCGATGTCCGTTTCGGAAAGCTTGCCCTTGCTCTTCAGATGCTTGAACGCATTCGAGAGCTTGTCAGTCAAAGAACTAAATGCTGCCATAATGGGCAACAGTCTAGCCGTGGCGGGGGAAAACGAAGGGGCACCTTCCTTGCCTCCCTCTGACGAGGGAGGTGGCCGGGCGAAGCGAGGTCGGAGGGAGAGACCGGTCGACCCCGTCCACAGTCTCTCCCTCAGTCGCGGCATCCGCCTACTTGAGGCTCCAGGTGGAGCCCTGCGGGCCGTCCTCGATGGCGATGCCGGCTCCGGCCAGCGCATCGCGGATCGCGTCCGCCTTCGCGAAGTCCTTCGTCTTGCGGGCCTCGGCGCGTGCGGCCAGCTGCTCGCCGATCAGCTTCTCCAACGCCACATGCTCCGGCGACTCGTCGGCGCCGTCGCCAGCGCCGCCCGCGGCTCCGGCGGACACCCACGGCTCGGCCAGCGGATCGAGGCCCAGGGTATCGAGCATCGCGCGCACGGCGACGAGCGAGGCGCGCACCTCGGCGCGGGCCTCGTCCGAGTCGGCGTGGTCGGCGAGCTTGGAGAGCAGCGTGTTGCCGGATCGGATCGCCGTGAAGATCGCGGCGGTCGCGCCGGAGACGTTCACGTCGTCGTTCATCGCGGCCGTGAAGTCGGCGGGCAGATCGTCGGCGGAGACGGCCTCGATCTCGTCGCGCGCGGGCTGGCCGCCCAGCGCGACGCCGGCGCGTTCGATGAAGTTCGCGATGCGGTCGTACGCGGCCTGCGCCTCGACGAGCGCCTGATCGGACCACTCCAGCATCGAACGGTACTGGACGGAACCCAGCGCGTAGCGCACCACCCACGCGGAATGTTCGGCGAGCACGCTCGGCACGGACAGGCCGGTGCCGAGGGACTTCGACATCTTCTCGCCCTTCGCGGTGACCCACGCGGAGTGCATCCAGCGGGCGGCCGAATCGTAGCCGGCGGCGCGCGTCTGCGCCATCTCGTTCTCATGGTGGGGGAAACGCAGGTCGAGGCCGCCGCCGTGGATGTCGAAGCCGTCCTTCAGGTAGCGGTGGCTCATCGCCGAGCATTCGATATGCCAGCCCGGGCGGCCCACGCCGAACGGGGTGCTCCAGCGGGCGTCCTGAGGATCGGTGTCCTTCGGGGCCTTCCACAGGGCGAAATCACGCGGGTCGTGCTTGTCGGGGGAGGCGTCGGCCGGATCGACCGGATTGTACTTGTCGTCGCCGGCGGCGTCAACGGACGGGCCCATGCGGTCGGCCACGGCCGCCGCCTCGTCCACCTCGGCGGTCTGCTTCTGGTGCGTCAGCTCGCCGTAATGCGGCCACGACGCCACGTCGAAGTACACGTTGCCGGTCGGCTCGCCGTCCGCGTCGGTCACCACGTAGCCGTGGCCGTTCGCGATGATGCGTTCGATCAGGTCGATCATGTCGGACATGTGGCCGGTCGCGCGCGGCTCGACCGTCGGCGGCAGCACGCCGAGCGTCTCGTAGGCGTGCGTGAACTCGCGCTCGTAGTAGTAGGCGCGCGCCCACCACTGCTGGCCCGCGGCGGCGGCCTTGTCGAGGATCTTGTCGTCGATGTCCGTGACGTTCCTCACGAACGTGACCTTGTAGCCGAGCTTGAGGAACCACCGACGCACGATGTCGAACGCGACGGCGGCGCGGATGTGGCCGATGTGGGGCGACGACTGCACCGTCGCGCCGCACACGTAGATGCCCACCTCGCCGGGCTTGATCGGCGTGAACACGCTCGTCGTATGCGAGGCGGTGTCGTAGAGCTTGAGGCCCGCGGCGGCCTTGGCGACCTTCACCGGAGTGAACGCGCTCGGCATCACGGAAGTGCTGAAATCATGCGGTTCTTGGCTGTTTCCCATAAGTCAACAGAGTATGTGCGGACGGCGACGGGCGCAACCGGACGGCCGACGCGCCCGTCGTTTACGTGGGTCGTGCCACAATAGGAGACATGACGCCACAAGTGCTTGTTCTGCAACATGTCCCATGGGAGAAGCCCGGCCGCATCGCCACCGCCTTCGACGAGATCGGCCTCGGCTATCAGATCCTCAACGTGGTGGACAAGAAGAAACCCGATTTTCCCTCGTTCGACGAGGTCGCCGGCCTGGTCATCATGGGCGGCCCGATGGGGGCCACCGACTACGACAAGTATCCCGGCCTGAAGGCGGAGGCGAAGCTGGCGCGCGCCGCCATCGCCGTGAACAAGCCGGTGCTCGGCGTATGCCTCGGCCACCAGATCATCGCCACCGCGCTCGGTGCGAAACTGCACCGCGGCGAGCAGCCGGAGATCGGGTTCGCGCCGATCAAGCGCGTCGACAAGCACGACTACTTCTCCATGTGGGACAAGCAGATCAACGTGCTGCACTGGCACAACGACGTGGTCGGGCTCCCCGAGGGCGCACAGCTGCTCGCCCGCTCGCCCCTCACCAAGGTGCAGGCGTTCCGCGCCGGATCGGCCCTCGGCCTCCAGTTCCATCTCGAGGTGAGCTCCGCCCTGATGGAGGAGTGGCTCGACGAGCCGAGCATGGTCAAGGACCTGAAGGCCGCCGGCGGCTCCAAGTCGAAGCTGCGCGAGGACTTCGCGCAATACAACCCGCTGCTGCACCCGCTCGCCGACCAGGTGTTCACCGGGTTCGCCGCCCGCTGCAACAGCTACGCGCGCCGTCTCGTCCGCGAGGCGAGCGCGAACGCCCCCAAGGACCCGGTCATCTGCTGATTTCCCCCGCCTTTCCATCCCATGGTGCGGTAAACCCCTCATGGTGCGGTGAGCGGGAATGGCGTCATTCCGCCATTATGGAGAAAGTGTGTTGCCGCACCATGAGGGAAAGGCCGCACCATGGGAGAAAGAGCGCACCATGGGGTGCGGGAGGGGTGCCGTGGGGCGTGAGGGGCGGCGGATGCCCGGTGGTGGCGCTAAGTTAGTGGCTTATGCCGACTTACGATATTGGACTGGAACACGTTTCGCTCGCCTTCGCCACCAAGACCATCTTCACCGACGTGACGCAGGGCGTGTTCGAAGGGGACCGCATCGGCATCGTCGGCCGCAACGGCGACGGCAAATCCACGCTGCTCCACCTGTTCCGCGGCACGCAGGAGCCCGATTCCGGACGCGTGACGAAGCGCGGCGGACTCACCTTCGGCATGCTCGACCAGCGCGATCCGCTCGACGACGACGCCACGATCCGCGAGGCCGCGCTGGAGGGACGCGCCGACTACGAGTGGGCGTCCGACAACACATCCCGCGAGATCGTCGAGGCGCTGCTCGGCGGCATGAGCCTCGACGCGAAGGTCGGCTCCCTGTCCGGCGGCCAGCGCCGCCGCGCCGACCTCGCGCGACTGCTCTTGAAGGACTGGGACATCCTCGCGCTCGACGAGCCCACCAACCATCTCGACGTGGTCACCATCCACTGGCTCGCCGAACACCTGAAGAACCGCTGGTCGAAGGGCGCCGGCGCGCTGCTGCTCGTCACCCACGACCGCTGGTTCCTCGACGAGGTGTGCGAGTCGATGTGGGAGGTGCACGACGGGGTCATCGAGCCGTTCGAGGGCGGCTACTCCGCGTACATGCTCCAGCGCGTCGAACGCGACCGTCAGGCCGACGTGCGCGAGACGAAGCGTCGCAACCTCGCGCGCAAGGAGCTCGCCTGGCTGTCGCGCGGCGCGCGAGCCCGCTCCACCAAGCAGAAGTTCCACGTCAAGGCCGCGCGCGAGCTCATCGCCGACGTGCCGCCGATGCGCAACACGCTCGAGCTCAAGCAGATGGCGACGTCGCGCCTCGGCAAGCAGGTCGTCGACCTCGTCGACGTGACGCAGATCTTCGAGAAGACCGACGTCGAAGTCGATCCGGACGCGGCCGCGCTCGCCGAATCCGCCTCCCGTGTGGACGTGGTGGAACCGATGTACGCGGAACCGCAGTTGCACGGCTCGGTCGAGGTGGCCGTGACCGATATGACGGACCCGCGTCTGGTCGACGCCGGCGTGCCCGAGGCGGTCGCCGCCGCCGAGGAGGCGCGCGCGAAGGCCGAGGCGGAGGGCGGCGCCGCGACGTCGGACGACGATCGCGCTGTGCGCCGCAGGAACACCGGCGGCGAGTCCATCGGCGTGGACGCCTCCGCGGCGGGCGCGGACGGCGGCGCGGCCGACGGTTCCGGCGACGGCACGTCCGCCGCGCGCAAGGTGACCGTCTCCGGCCGTGAGATCCTCGACGACGTGACCTGGCTCATCGGCCCCGGCGACCGTTTCGGCATCGTCGGCGCGAACGGCGCCGGCAAGTCCACGCTGCTCAAGCTCATCGACGGCACGCTCACGCCGACCGTGGGCCGCGTGAACATCGGCAAGACCGTGCGTTTCGCCGTGCTCTCGCAGCGTCTCGACGAACTGGAGAAGCTCGGCAAGTACAAGATCAAGGAAGTGCTGTCGCGCTACAAGCCGAGCTACATCGTCGACGGCAAGGAGGTCACGCCCGGCCAGCTCATGGAGCGTCTCGGCTTCGAGTCGGCGCAGCTGATGACCCCGATCCGTGACCTGTCCGGCGGTCAGAAGCGCCGTATGCAGCTGCTGTTCATCCTGCTCGACGAGCCGAACGTGCTCATCATGGACGAGCCCGGCAACGATCTCGACACCGACATGCTCGCCGTGATGGAGGACCTGCTCGACACGTGGCCGGGCACGCTCATCGTCGTCTCCCACGACCGCTACCTGCTCGAACGCGTCACCGACCAGCAGTTCGCGCTGATCGGCGGCAAGGTGCGCCATCTGCCCGGCGGCGTGCAGGACTACCTCGACATGGTCGAGAGCCTGAAGAACGGCAAGGGGCTGCCCGAGGACACGCCAGGTTTCGCCGGCACCGGCGGCAAGAGCGGCCGGAAGAGCACCTCTTCCGCCCCCTTGCAGGGGGAGGTGTCGCCACGCGACGGAGGGGGTAGCGCCGTCGAGGGAGCCGGGGATACGACCGCCCCGAAGCTCACCGGCAAGGCGTTCCACGAGGCTTCGAAGCGCGTGGCCGCCATCGAACGCAAGCTCGCCAAGCTGGAGGAGAGCAAGTCCGAGCTCGAGGCGCAGATGGCCGCGCACGATCCGAGCGATTACGAGGGGCTCAACAAGCTCAACGAGCAATTGCAGGCCGTCACCGACGAATCCGACGCGCTTGAAACCGAATGGATGGAACTCTCCGAACAGCTCGAACAGTAGTCGGGGCGGGCGGTCAGTCTCGGGCGAGCCTCCGCAGAAACTCCGCGGACGTCAATCCCTGGTCAATGGCCGCGTAGGCCAATCCGACGATGCCCGCCCGCGCCTCGTCGTCGCAGGATTCGATGCGCAACGGCGCGGCGGCAAGCGGCTGCGCGCGGGCCCATACGCGCTCGCGTACGCCGCTCATCAGCAGTTCGCCGCAATGGGACAGCTCCCCACCGACCACGATGCACGACGGATTGAGCATGTTGACGCAGGCGGAGACCACATCGCCGATCAGACGGCCCGCCTGACGGACCAGCCGCACCGTCTCGACATCGCCATGCGCGGCGAGATCGACCACGTCCGCCAGCGTGCGCGCCGGTTCGCCGGCATCCTGCAGCGCCTCCAATACGGCCCAGCCGCCCGCGGAGGCCTCCACGCAGCCGAGATTGCCGCAACGGCACGGGCTTTCCGCGCCGGTCGTGCCGAACACGTGGATGTGGCCGATATCGCCTGCGCCGCCGAACGCGCCGTGCATGATCTCGCCGTTCGAGACGATGCCCGCACCCAATCCCATACCCGCGTGGATGTACAGCAGGTCGGCGACCATGCGCTCGCCGTCGGCGGCCATCCGGTGCGCCTTGCACAGGGCGCGCACGTTGGCGTCGTTCTCGACGAACGCCGGCACGTGGTAGCGCGCGGAGAAGTGGTCGCGCAGATTATGGTTCTCCCAGTGGCGCATCACCGGCGCCTGGATGATGTTGCCGGTGGCGGTCTCGACGCGCGTGGTCACGGCGATGGAGACCGCGCACAGACGATACGGGCTGGTGGCGCCGTCATCGCCGGTGCCGGCCAGCAGCGCGTCCGCCGCCGTCTCGATCAGATCGAGCGCGTGCTCCGGTTCGTCCTCGGCGCCGGTCCCGATGGTCCGGACCGCGGTCGGCACGCCGGCGAGATCGCACAGGGCGATCGTGGTGACCGTGGTGGCGATGTCGATGGCGAGGATGACCGCGCATGACGGATCGAACGTGAATCCCTGTGCCGGGCGTCCGCCGGTCCGGCTGGGCATGGAGAGCGGTCGGACGATGCCGATCGATTCCAATTCCTCGATGCGTCTATTCACGGTCGGACGCGCCCAGCCGGTCGCCGCGCCGATCTCGCTGCGCGTCATCGGGCCGCGCGTGCGCAGTTGGGTGAGGAGTTCGACGGCGCCGTCACCGAGTTCGGGTTGTTCCACGGGCTTATTCATATCAGTTAGCATAGCGCATCACTGTATTGACAATATCTTCACAATAATTGCTTCTATTTTGTATAGCACTATACAAAACTATGGTACATTTATGTACTACAAGGAGAGCAATGGAAGGCGGTGAAGCTTCCGGGGCACTCCAAGGCAAACACATGCGGATGCCGCAACCCGCACATTCCACAGGAGGAAACGACGATGACCGTCCATATCGCAGATTTCGAAGAAGCCAAGTCCCGCGTCGCCCAGCTGCTCGCAACCCATGAGCGCGTGATCCTCGGCATCGTGGGCGCGCCGGGCGCCGGCAAGTCCACGCTCGCGCAGCTCCTCGCCGAGGCGTTCGCAGAAGGCGTGCCCGGCGGCGATGCCGAGCCGAAGGACCATTTCGCCGCATGGGTGCCGATGGACGGCTACCATCTGGCCGACGTCGAACTCAGGCGTCTGGGCCGTCTGGAGCGCAAGGGCGCGATCGACACGTTCGACGCGCGTGGCTACCGCTCCCTGCTGCGCCGCATCCACGAGGGCGAGGACGGCGTCATCTATGCCCCGATGTTCGAGCGTGACCTGGAGCAGCCGCTCGCCGGTGCGATTCCCGTGTTCCCGTGGACGCGCCTCGTCGTCACCGAAGGCAACTACCTGCTCGATGAGGCCGACGCGTGGCAGGACGTGCGCGCGGCCATGACCGAGGTCTGGTACGTCGACGTCGACGACGAGCTGCGCCGCGAGCGTCTCGTCGAACGCCATGTCAGGTTCGGCAAGACTCCGGAGCGGGCGCGCACGTGGGTCATGGAGGTCGACGAGGTCAACGCCCGCCGTATCGCCGCCTGCCGTGACCGCGCCGACGCGACCGTCTCCCTGCCACCGCTCGACCTGTGAGCGGACGGGGGCGGTGTGGTGCGCCGCCGGTGCCCGCGCGCTACCGGCGGCCGTGCTCCCACGGATTGACGAGTGTGACCCCGGTGCCCTCGAAATCCTTGACGTTGCGCGTCGCCACGGCCGCGCCGTGCGCCCGCGCAATCGCCGCGATCATCGCGTCCTGCATGCCTATGGGGTGCCCTGATGCCCGTCGTGTGGCGACGATGGCGGCGTAATATGATGCGGCTGCGGTATCGAAAGGCAGTGTCCGCTGCCGGAAGTTGTCGATGATCGCCGACGTGGTCTGTTTGAGTGTCTCCTTCCTGCGTGATTCCGGCAGCAGGGCGATGCCATACAGCAGCTCGGCGATGGTGATACTTGTGGTGTGAAGGGTCTGAAGGCGTTGTGATATGACCCAATCGCGGACGTTGACGTTCATGGGACTTCTGCTGGTGACTTCGCTGATGACGTTGGTGTCAAGGACGGTGATCATCATCGTCCCCGCAATCTTCATCGTCGTCTCCAAGGCCGAGGTCTACGGAACGTGGCCCGAAATCGTAGGTATTGCGCGGCGGGCACAGCTCCTCGTCCGGTCCGAGGCCTTCGCCATCGAGCAGACGCTGCATTTCCGCCACGAGATCGGCGGAGGTGGTGATGCGGTGCGCCAGATACTCGGTGGTGCAGTCCTCCAGCAGCGAACGCACCTCCGCCTCCATCGAGCGGTTGTTGTCCTTCGCCATCTTCTTCAGCGTGGCCAGACAGTCCGCGGGCACCTTGCGGACTGTGATGGTGCCGGTCGCCTCGCTCGTGCTCATCGTCGCCTCCTCGCCGTTTCGTCATGGCAGCCCCTCGTGCTGTCATGATGCAGTCATATATGCAAGCATAATGCTAGCAGATGAATGCCAAGGAAAAGGGGGTTTGGGAATGTCTTGCGACACTCCCAAACCCCCTATGTTCCCTATGCGTGGGTCACCCAATCGGCGGCAGGCCGATGACTGAACTCAGCGGCCGGTGATCTCCGAGCCGAGGACCTTCTCGCTCAGCGCCTTCGGGCCGCGGGTCACGGCGACCGCGCCGGAGCGGACCAGTTCGATCACGCCGTAATGCTCCAGCAGGCCCAGCAACGCGTCGATCTTGCCTTCCGCACCGGTCGCCTCGATGGTGAGCGACTCCGGGTTCACGTCGACGACGCGCACGCGGAACAGGCGCACGATCTCGAGCACGTCGGAACGGTTGGACTCGTCGGCGGCCACCTTGATGAGCACGAGCTCGCGCTCCACCGTGGTGTTCGGTTCGAGTTCGACGATCTTCAGCACGTGCAGCAGCTTGTTGAGCTGCTTGATGATTTGCTCGAGCGGCACGGCCTCCACGTCGGCCGTGACGGTCACGCGCGAGATGTCCGGGCGCTCGGTGGGGGAGACGGACAGCGAGTTGATGTTGAACGCGCGGCGGGCGAAGAGTCCCGCGATGCGGGCCAGCACGCCCGGGCGGTTCTCGACCAGCACGGACAGCGTATGACGCTCGGAGCCGGGCTTGGAAGCAGGATAGTTCGCGGGCATGTCAGTTCTCCTTTCCATCCGACGCGTCGGCGGCCTCGCGGGCCTCCTCGGCGGCGTTCACGTACGCGTCGCCCTCGGTATCGTCCAGCAGGGGCTTGACGCCCGGCTTGTACGTCACCTCGTCGTTCGACGCGCCGGCGGCGACCATCGGCCACACCATCGCGTCCTTCCACACGCGGAAGTCGATGAGCACCGGACGGTCGTCGATCGCGTTCGCCTTCTTGATGGCCTCGCGGGCCTCCTCCTCGGTGAACACGCGGAACGCGACGCAGCCGTAGGCCTCGGCCAGCTTCACGAAGTCCGGCACCTCGAGCGGCAGCTCGCCGGCGGCCGCCTGCGCGTCGCCCTCGGCGCCGTGCGCCTCGCCGTCGAGCAGGTTCGTCTGCGAGTAGTGGTGGTCGTAGAACAGGGTCTGCCACTGGCGGACCATGCCGTACACGGAGTTGTTGAGCAGCGCGATCTTCACCGGCGTGCGCGCGAAGAACGCGGCCGCCAGCTCCTCGCTGGTCATCTGGAACGAGCCGTCGCCGTCGATGAGCCACACCGGCTTCCTGCCGTCGAACTCGCGGGCCGAGCCCACGGACGCGCCGATCGCTGCCGGCAGGCCGTAGCCCATCGTGCCGAGGCCGCCGGAGGAGATCCACGACTTCGGGTTCTCGAAGTCGATGAACTGGGACGCCCACATCTGGTGCTGGCCCACGCCGGTCACCCAGATCGTGGACGGGTCGGCCATGTCGGAGAGGGTCTTGACGACCCACTGCGGGGCGAGCGAGCCATCGGTCGGTTCGTCCCACGTCATCGGGTACTGCTTACGCCAGTAGGCGATGCGGTCCCACCACGGCTTGTGGTTCGGCTTCGGCGTGATCGCCTGCGCGCGTTCGATCTCCGGGATGAGGTCGTCGAGCACGGTCGCCACGTCGCCGACGATCGGCACGTCCGGCGTGCGGTTCTTGCCGATCTCCGCCGGATCGATGTCGATGTGGATGACGCGCGCGCCGGGCGCGAACGCGTCGAGCTTGCCGGTCACGCGGTCGTCGAAGCGTGCGCCGATTGCGACGAGCAGGTCGCAGCGCTGCACGGCGCCGGTGGCCGCCACCGTGCCGTGCATGCCGAGCATGCCGAGGTTGTGCGGGTCGGAGTCGGGCACGATGCCGCGTGCCGGCAGCGTGGTGACGATCGGGGAGTCGGTGAGTTCCGCGAGACGCTTCACCTGCGCGCCGGCGTTGGAGCGCATCGCGCCGCCGCCGACGTACAGCACCGGGCGGTACGACTGGTTGAACAGCTTCGCCGCGTCGGACAGCACGCGGCCGTGCGCCTTCGTCGTCGGGTTGTAGCCGGGCAGGATCATGCGCTGCGGCCACGAGTAATACATGTCGCCGACCTGCGCGGTCTTCGTGAGGTCCACGACGACCGGGCCGGGGCGGCCGGTGGCGGCCACGTGGAACGCCTCGGCGAGCACGCGCGGGATGTCCTGCGCGCGGGTGACGAGGTACGAGTGCTTGGAGACCGGGTAGGTCATGCCGACGATGTCGGCCTCCTGGAACGCGTCGGTGCCGATCGCGTTGACGCCCACCTGGCCGGTGATGACGACCATCGGCACGGAGTCCATGTTCGCATCGGCGATGGCGGTGACCACGTTCGTGGCACCCGGACCGGACGTGACGATGCACACGCCCACCTTGCCGGTGGCGATCGCGTAGCCTTCCGCGGCGTGGCCGGCGGCCTGCTCGTGGCGCATCAGGATGAACCGGAACTTCAGGTCGTCGTTGATCTGATGGTAGACGGGCAGGATGGCCCCGCCCGGGATGCCGAACACGTCGGTGACGCCGAGATCCTCCAGCGAACGGACCAGCGCCTGCGCGCCGGTCATCTTCTCACCGTCGACGATGGTCTGCCTGTCGCTCACGGGCGTTTTGGGCACGCCGCTGAAAGCCTGCAAAGGCGTGGGTAAAGCCATAATCCCTCTCACACTTCACTTACTGGTCCATGGCCGCCCTTCTCCGGGCGTGTGGCCCGAACCGCAGGCGGCCCCGTTGCATGGAAAGCCGGGTCGTGGCCGGCTTTCGCGCGTGTTACCAGTCTATGCGTTCCGTGGATGTTTGCGAGATATGGCCCAATGGGCGGAACGCGCGTCGCCCCGGACGCGTGTGTTCCGCCCGTGCGTTCCGCGCGTCCGAGGCGACGGAATCAGTCGGACAGCTTGTGCCAGGCGATCTCCGCCGCGGCCAGCTGCGCCTTGCGCTTGCTGGAGCCGCGCGCGGTGCCGAGCACCGTCTCGTCGTCGCCGAGCGTGACGCGCGCGGTGAACACCTGCGCGTACTCCGGTCCGGAGACGGACATGTGGTAGACGGGCTCCGGCCTGCCGAGCTCGTGCGCCTTCACCGTCAGCGAGGTCTTCCAGTCGAGCGCCGGGCCTTCGGTCGCGACCTCGGCGAGCGTGTCGTCGACGAGGCGGTGCACGACCTCGCGCGCGCCGTCGATGCCGTGTTCGACGAACGTCGCGCCAATCAGCGATTCGACGATGTCGCACAGGATCGAGCTCTTCGAGGCGCCGCCCTGCGCCGCCTCGCCGCGGCCGAGCAGGATGTACGGCTCGACGTGCAGTTTGGTGCGGGCGATCGCGCTCAGCGCCTCCTCGCTCACCGCCTTGGCCCTCATCTTCGCCAACTGGCCTTCGGTCATGTCCGGATGGACACGGAAGAGGGTCTCGGTGGCGACGAGTTCGAGCACGGCGTCGCCGAGGAACTCGAGACGCTCATAGTGCTTGACGCCGGGGTGCTCGTGCGCGAAGGAACGGTGGGTGAGCGCCTGCACGAGCAGGTCGGGGCTGATCGTCGTGCCCAGACGCTCCAGCAGTTCGTTCGCCGCGTCGGACGGGCCGGCGGTGCGGGTGGATGTGGTTTCGGTCATCATATGCTCCTTGATGTCCTTGGGGATTTCGCTGTCCTTCGGGCCGTTTGCGGACGGCCATATGAAAACGGCCGCATGAAAACGGCGTGCAGCTATGCGAAAGCCCCGCCACCCGTCGATGGCAGGGCTTTCTTCATGCCGTTATTCGTGGCTATGCCGCGATGATCACTTGGCGTGACCGGGGCGGATGGCCTCACGGTAGATGCGGCCGCGGAAGGAACCGCAGCTCGGGCAGGCCATGTGCGGCAGGGCCGGCTCGCCGCAGTTCGGGCAAGTCACGGTCGCCGTAGCGGTCGCCTTCCAGTTCGCGCGACGCGAGTGCGTGTTGGCGCGCGAGGTCTTGTACTTAGGCAGTGCCATTTCAGTATCCTCTGTTTCGTTCGAACATTGAGCTTAAGCGTTCAGTACTGTAACGCACCGCCTGTACAAAGACGGTGCGCACGCCGCCGCGTGTCGTCACTCGCCTTGTCCGTCGGCCTCCAGCTGCGCCTTCAGCGCGGCGAGTCCGGCGAAGCGGATGTCGGTGGTCTCGTGGTGGTGGTCCGGGTGCTCGTTCAGGTCGACGCCGCACTGCGAGCACAGGCCCTTGCAGTCCTCGCGGCACAGCGGCTGAAGCGGCAGCTTCTCGACGAGCGTGTCGCGCAGCAGCGCCTCGAGATCGGCGAACGCTCCGCCCTGGAGCAGCGGGTACGTGTCCTCCGACTCCTCCTCGCCGGCGATGATGTCCACCTCGCCCTTGCCGTCGTCGCGGCCGCGGTTCGCGTCGCGCTCGGATTCGTAGGGGAAGAACGCGGTCACGTCCACGCCCCAGTCGCGCCTGATCGGCTTGAGGCAGCGCGTGCACTCGGCGTGCACGGGCGCGGTGACGCGCGCGGTGAGGATGAGGCCGTCGACGATCGAGTCGAACGAGCCGGCGACGTGCACCGGCGCGCCCTCCTCGACGCCGATCACCTCGTCGCCGATGCCGCTCGGCGCGGGGAAGTCGGCGTCGACGGCCTTCGACTGGCCGGCGCGCGACGCGACCTGCGCGACGGAAACGGCCCACGGGGAATCTTCGGGACGGGACATGGTCCAAGCCTTTCTTTCGGTGTGTCTGTGTCTGTTGACGTGTCTGTGTCTGTTGACGTGTTTGTTGACGTTCGGTCTGTCCGGGGGCATCCGCCGGTCAGCGCGACTCGGGGTAGTCGCTGATGTCGAGGTGCGGCATCTGCTCGCCCGCCGACTTGCGGCGCTCGTAGAGCACGTTGAGCCCGGCGTCCACGTCGCCGCTCATCTTCGCGAGCTGGGAGCGCAGCGACTCCATCACCTTCGTCGAGTACTCGTCGGCGCCGCGCGTGAGCCGGTCGGCCTTCGTCTGCGCCGTGTTGAGGATCGTGCGCGCCTTCTGCCGCGCGATCTCGGTGACGTTCTCCTGTCCGGCGAGGAACTGCGCCTGCTCGTTCGCCTCCTTGACGATGTCGGCGGCGCGGCTCTGCGCGGAGGCGACGATCGCGTTCGCCTGCGTCTGCGCGCCCTCCAGCCGGCGTTCCGCCTCGCGCATGAGCGCGGAGGCGCGTTCCAGCTGCACCGGGAGCATCTTCTTCAGGTCGCTCAGCTGTCCGGCGAACTCGGCGCGGTCGATCTTCACCTGGTCGGGGAAGAAGATGCTGCCCTTCGCCTCCTCCAGCACGGCCTCCAGCCGGTCGATGATGTCGTAGACGGTGGTGAACTCGTCGCGGCTGGCGTCGATGTCGTCGTCATCGTCGTCGCCTTCGCGCAGGTCGGGCAGCGGGAACGGCGACTTGAGCACGCGCTCGTCGTCGCTGGCGTCGTTCCCGTCGCCGTCGGAACCGTCCGCGTCGTCGCCGTCCGCCGGAATCGTCGGCGCGGCGACGGTGGCGGAGCCGGGCGCGGCCTGCGTCGCGCCTTCCGGCGGCGCCGGGACGGCCGCCGGAGCGGGTGACGGGACAGGTGACGGCGCGGGCGGCGCGAGTGGGGCCTCGCCCGCCGCCGCGCCCGCATCGGACGGTGCCGGCGGCGCGATCATCGGTTCGAACGTCACGGGTGCGGAGCCGCCGTCGCCCGCCGGCGCGGGCGCGGCAGGCTGCGCCGTGAGGTCCACATAGCCTTCCGGACGCGCTTCGGCGCCGTCCGCGCCCTCCTGGTTGTCGTCTTGCGTTGCATCGGTCATGATGCGTTCCTTTCCTTCGACGCGCTCCCCGCGCGCCCACGATTGTCGGCGGCCGTCGCGTGCGCGGCCGTCACGCCCCGGCGCGTGCCTTGCGCGCGGCCGCCTCCCGCGACAGCGCCTCGGTGAGCATCGGCACCACGCAGTCGGGCACCATGCCGGTCACGTCGCCGCCGTGACGTGCCACGTCCTTGACGATGGAGCTGGAGATGTGCTCGAGCACCGGATCGGCGGGAAGGAAGACGGTCTCCACGTCGCCGATTTTGCGGTTCACGAGCGCCATGCCGAGTTCCGCCTCGTAGTCGCCGTTCTGCCGCAGTCCCTTCACGATCACGGTGGCGCCCACGTTCCGACAATAGTCGGTGATGAGGCCGTCCGTGGAGGCGACGACGACGTTCGCGCAGCCGTCTTTGGCGAGGGCGCGGCGGATGATGTCGACGCGGGTCTCGGTGGGGAACATCGGCGTCTTCGCCGCGTTCACCGCCACCACCACATGCACTTCGTCGAAGAAGCGCGCACTGCGTTCGATTACGTCAAGATGTCCGGCGGTCACGGGGTCGTACGAGCCGGGGCACACTGCTATGGTCATGGTTCACTAGCCTACCGCGTCGCGCCGCCAGCGTGCGGGAGGGCGCGACGATGCGGATGCGGCGGCGGTGGGCGTGTGCGACGGCGGCGGTTATGCGTGACGGCGGTTATGCGCGATGACGGCAACTATGATGGTGGGCAGTATATAAGCCCGACATAAGCCCAAAATGGCCATGCAGGAGGTCGCCATGATGAACGATGATCTGAACGATGACAGGATTCCCGCCGCATTCCTCGACGCGGACACGTCGTCGCCGCTGTCCGACCCGGATGCCGGCACCGGCACCGCGGTGCTTGAACGCCCGGAGGAGAAGGAGGAGACCAGCCGCTCCGACGACGGCGACGCGGACCGTTTCGCGCACTACGTCTCGCGCGACCGCATCGCCGAATCGCAGATGACCGGCCGCCCGGTGGTCGCGCTGTGCGGCAAGGTGTGGGTGCCCAAGCACGACCCGTCCAAGTACCCGGTCTGCCCCGACTGCAAGCGCATCTACGACGAGATGCGCGGCTGGTGACAAAGCCGGTGGAACGGAATCGGCCTTCGGCCGATACGATGTTTTCGCGGCCTTCCGGCCGCGGACTGCTCTCCCTCCGTCAGCCTTCGGCTGACACCTCCCTCGTCAGAGGGAGGCTTGGCCCCCTCTGACGAGGGGGCTCCCGGCGAAGCCGGGTGGGGGGAGAGACCGCGGCCGTAGGCCGCAAATGAATCGTATCGGCCGAAGGCCGATTCCTTTTCTTTGCGGCTATCGCAGCGAGATCTCGTCGATCTTGGCGAGTTCCTCGTCGCTGAACGTGGTGTTCTTGAGCGCGCCGATGTTGTCGAGGATCTGCTGCGGCTTCGAGGCGCCGGCGAGCACGGAGGTGACGACGCCGTCGTGCAGCAGCCAGGCGAGGCTCATCTCGGCGAGCGTCTGGCCGCGGGCGATCGCGATGTCGTTGAGCTCGCGGATTTGCTGGAGGCGTTCCGGGGTGAGCGCGGAGTCCTTGAGGAAGCGCGGGTCGAGGGCGATGCGGCTGTCGGCCGGCACGCCGTCGAGGTAGCGGTTCGTGAGCAGGCCCTGCGCGAGCGGCGAGAAGGTGATGAGTCCCTTGCCGAGGCGCTTGGCCGTGTCTTTGAGTCCGTTCCGCTCGATCGTGCGGTCGAAGATGTTGTAGCGGTTCTGGTTGATGACGAACGGCACGTGCAGTTCGTCAAGGATCGCCGCCGCCTTTTCCATCGTCGGGCCGTCGTAGTTGGACAGGCCGACGTACAGCGCCTTGCCGGAGTTCACGATCTGGGCGAGCGCGCCCATCGTCTCCTCGAGCGGGGTGTCCGGGTCCGGGCGGTGGTGGTAGAAGATGTCCACGTAGTCGAGCCCGAGACGGGTCAGGGACTGGTCGAGCGAGGCGATGAGGTACTTGCGCGAACCGTGGTCGCCGTAGGGGCCCGTCCACATCTCGTAGCCGGCCTTCGTGGAGACGATGAGCTCGTCGCGGTGCGCCTTGAAGTACTTGTTCAGCAGCAGCCCGCAGTTCTTCTCGGCCTGGCCGGGCTCGGGGCCGTAGTTGTTGGCGAGGTCGAAGTGCGTGATGCCGTTGTCGAACGCGGTGAACACGAGCTGCTTCATATGCTCGAACGGCGTCAGGTCGCCGAAGTTGTGCCAGAATCCGAGCGAGACGGCCGGCAGCTTGAGGCCGGAGGCCCCGCAGCGGTTGTAGGTCATGTGGTCGTAGCGGTCTTCGGCCGGCGTGTAGGTGGTGGTCGCTTCCAGCATCGATGCTCCTTGCGGTTGTTTCCGTGAATGTTCCGTGGTTACGCAATCATCGTCGCAATTCAAGTAGACTTGAACGCAAGTCGGCGTCCGCGGCGTGTCGCGCGACGGCGCGGCGCCGCGATGACGCGCGACGGCGAAAACGGAAAGGAACGGGACGATATGGCGACGTACACGATTCGCGAGGTGGCGGAACGCTTCCACATGCAGACCTCCACGCTGAGGTACTACGAGGACCAGGGGCTGCTCACGAACGTGGGGCGTGACGCGGCCGGACGCCGCGAATACGAGGAGTGCCACATCAACCGGCTGCGCGCCATCTGCTGCTTCAAGAACGCGGGCATGACCATCGATGACCTGAAACGGTTCTTCGCCTACGAGCAGGACGAGCCGGCGCATATCGACGAGATTCTCGACCTGCTCGAATCGCGCCGGAAGACGCTCGACGAGCAGCGGCGTGCGCTCGATGAGGCCGCGATGCACGTGCAGCGCAAACTGCACTACTACGGCGACATCAAGCGCGCGCTCGACGCGGGGGAGGTCCTACCCGACTGGAAGGACTACAAGACCCGCGTCTACACCATCGACTGCTGAGCCGGTCCGGTTCTACAGGACTGAGTCGCCGTTCTACAGAACGGTGATCTCAGTAGCTGAGCCGTGAAACGGACACCCCGGTGGGGTGTCCGTAGGCGAAGTGAGCGATTGCGCTATAGGCAATCGCGAAGGATTCCTACCGAGTCGCGGTGCTACAGAACCGTGATCTCAGTCGGAATCACCGGGTCGCCGCGCATGAGGCTCTGGGCGGCGATGGGAAGTTCGGCGAGGGCCTTCGCGCGGTATTCGTGCGCGTTGACGATCGCGTCGTGGCCCTGCCACTGGTGGTCGATTTCGCCGTGGTCGACGAACGGCACGAGCAGGTCCTTCCAACCCTCCTCCGGCGTGAACGCGGCGAGCTGGTCCTCGGAGCCGGAGACCACGTGCTCCACGTCGGCGAGATTGTACTCGTAGGAGCGGTAGGCGAGCTTCCTGCCCGGCACGGTCGCCTTGTTCTTCGACTTCTTTGCGACCGTCTGCATCGTGCCGTCCGCGCCCTCGCGTTCGGTGAGCTTGTACACCATCGCGCAGGTGGGCGCGCCCGAACCGGTGACGAGCATCGTGCCCACGCCGTACGAGTCGACCGGCGCGGTCTGGAGCGCGGCGAGCGCGTACTCGTCGAGGTCGTTGGTGACGGTGATCTTCGTGTTCGTCGCTCCCAGCGCGTCCAGCTGGTTGCGCACGCGCTGCGCCATCAGGGCGAGGTCGCCCGAGTCGATGCGCACACCGCCGAGCTCCGGGCCGGCCACTTCGACGGCCGTCTTCACGGCCTCCTCGATGTTATACGTGTCGACGAGCAGCGTCGTGTTCTTGCCGAGCGCGGCGATCTGCGATTCGAACGCCTGACGCTCGTTGTCGTGTACGAGCGTGAAGCAGTGGGCGGCGGTGCCGATTGCCTTGAGCCCGTACATCTGGGCGGCGAGCAGGTTCGCCGTGCCCTTGAAGCCGCCGACCACGGCGGCACGGGCGGCGGCCACGGCCGACCATTCGTTCGTGCGGCGTCCGCCCATGTCCATGCACGGGCGGTCCTTCGCGGCGGAGACCATGCGGGAGGCGGCGGAGGCGACCGCCGAATCGTAGTTGAGGATGGACAGCACGAGCGTCTCCAGCAGCGTGCATTCGCCGAACGTGCCCTCGATCTCCAGGATCGGCGAGTTCGGGAAGAACATCTCGCCTTCGCGGTAGCCCTTGATCGAGCCGGAGAAGTGGAAGTCCTCCAGCCACTTGATGGTCTCGGGGCTCACCACGTGCCGGTCGGCGAGGAAGCGCAGGTCCTCGTCGTCGAGATGGAAGCGCTCGAGCGCGTCGAGGATGCGGCCGGTGCCGGCGACCACGCCGTAGCGGCGGCCGGCGGGCAGGTGGCGGGTGAACACCTCGAACACGCACTTGCGGTTCGCGGTGCCGTCCTTGAGGCACGCGTCCAGCATCGTGTACTCGTACATGTCGGTCATCAACGCCGGTGAATAATCCATGTTCTCTCCTTCGCCCGTGGATACTGCACTGTTTTTCGGTGTTTTCGTTGCCAACCAGCCTACTCGCCGTTGCCCACGGTGCGCCAGTCCCCGCCCAGGTCCCGCCCAGGGCCCCGCCTAGGGCCGCCAACCTCCCATGGTGCGGTAAACGCTCATGGTGCGGTAGGCGATTTTCGTTGGAAAATGGCGGATTTGCGAAACCGCACCATGGGAGGTTTGCCGCACCATGGGAGTGGGCGGGGTAGGGGTGAGGGAAGCGGGGTGAGGGATGGGCGGGAAAGGGCGGCCGCGTACACTGGGGGTATGAGATTCTTCGCGGGATTGTGGCGGCTGGCGATCGCCGGCATGTGCTTCGTCGGCACCTACGAGGCGTGGCATCGGCCCGAATACTGGACGTACTTCACGTTCCAGACCGGATTCGCGCTCGGATTCGTAATGCTGTGGGCCGGCGCGGCCACGATCCTGAAGGGCATCCAGCCGCCCGCCTGGCTGAAGGGATGCCTCACCCTGTACGCGATCGTCACCGCCGTGGTCGCGTTCCTGCTCATGCCGCCCGACGACCCCGCCTACGTGCCGCAGGTGCTCGGATTGATGACGAACACGTGGCTGCACCGCGTCGCGCCGATCATGGCGGTCGTCGACTTCGTGCTCTTCGACCCGCATCGCCGGTTCCAGTGGCACTACATGTTCTCGTGGCTCATCTACTTTCCCGCGTACCTCGCGTTCGTGCTCGTGCGCGCCGCCATGTTCCCCACATCGGGCCCGGCGGCCGGCGGCAGCCCGTACCCGTACGCGTTCATCGACCCGACCGCGCTCGGATGGCCGCAGTTCGGCGTCAACTGCGGCAAACTCGCCCTGGGGTTCCTTGCGTTGAGCCTCATCGTGTTCGTCGTCGACCGCATCCTGCCTGAGCGGCAGCTGCTCGGCTGAAAGCGGACGGTCCTCGGGAGACGAGCCCGTTCCGGCCAAGTGGGGTAGGCTGGGCATCATGGTTGAAATCACAGACATGCTGGGCAATCGCTCCATCACCCGTCAGGACGGACGCAAGGTCGACGAACTGCGTCCCGTGCGCATCACCCGCCACTTCACCGACGCGCCGGAGGGCTCCGTGCTCATCGAATGCGGCAACACGCGCGTCATGTGCACCGCCACGTTCACCCCGGGCGTGCCCCGCTGGCGCAAGGACTCCGGACTTGGCTGGGTGACCGCCGAATACGCGATGCTGCCGCGCGCCACCAAGGAGCGCACCGATCGCGAGTCCGTCAAAGGCAAGATCGGCGGCCGCACGCACGAGATCAGCCGCCTCATCGGCCGTTGCCTGAGGGGCGTCATCGACATGAAGGCGCTCGGCGAGAACCAGATCCAGCTCGACTGCGACGTGCTCCAGGCCGACGGCGGCACGCGCACCGCATCCGTGACCGGCGCGTACGTCGCGCTCGTCGACGCCCTGAACTGGGCGGAACGCAACCACCACATCAAGTCCGCCGACAAGGCGATCAAGGACGTCGTCTCCGCCGTCTCCGTCGGCGTCATCAACGGCACGCCGATGCTCGACCTGCCGTACGTGGAGGACAGCCAGGCCATGACCGACATGAACGTCGCCATGACCGGCCACGGCGAATTCATCGAGCTGCAGGGCACCGCCGAACACCGCCCGTTCACGCGCGCCGAACTCGGCACGCTGCTCGATCTCGCCGAAAAGGGCAACAAGGAGCTGCAGGCCGCCCAGCGCGCCGCGCTCGCCCTCGACTGAGACGATTCGACGAACCGACCAGACCCACCGAACGAAGGAACCAGCATGAAGCTCGTGGTAGCCACGCACAACGAAGGCAAACTCGTGGAGATCCGCCGCATCCTCGCCGAGGATCTGGGCGACGACGCGGCGCAGGTGGAGCTCGTCTCCGCCGGCTCGCTGCACCTGCCCGACCCGGTCGAGATCGGCGTCACCTTCCAGGAGAACGCGCTGCTCAAGGCCCGCGACGTGGCCCGCCGCACCGGACTGCCCGCCATCGCCGACGACTCCGGCCTCATCGTCGACGTGATGGGCGCCGCCCCCGGCATCCTCTCCGCGCGCTGGGCCGGCGCGCACGGCCACGACAAGGCCAACAACGCGCTCCTGCTCGCCCAGATCGAGGACATCCCGGACGACAAGCGCACCGCGCGCTTCCGTTGCGCCGCCGCGCTCGTCGTGCCCGGCGACGCGGTGGACGCGACCGGCGGCGACGCCGTGGCCGCCGGGGACGCGGCCGCGCTCGCCGCCCATCACGAGATCGTCTCCGAGACGGTCGAGGTGGGGGAGATGCCCGGACGCATCATCCGCAAGGCCCGCGGCGAGCATGGCTTCGGCTACGACCCGATCTTCGTGCCCGACGACCAGCCGGGACGCACCAGCGACGACCCCGACCATGAGGGCGAGCCGCTGACCAGTGCCGAGATGACGCCGGCCGAGAAGAACGCGATTTCCCACCGCGGCAAGGCGTTGAAGGCGCTCGTGCCGGCCATCGAGGCGCTGCTGCGGTAGCGCGGGGATGCGGCGCGCGACACGCCGGGTTGCGTTTTGCGCGACGGCCCCTATACTTTTTCTCTTGTGCATGGGTAGCGAATGCTTCCCAAGCGCAAAGCCACTTTAGCTCAGTCGGTAGAGCGGCTCACTCGTAATGAGCAGGTCGTCAGTTCGATTCTGACAAGTGGCTCCACCACCCGGATTCGGTTCGCCGAATCCGGGTTTTTCGTTTCCCCGTCGTCTTCCGGCACCGTGCTCCGTTTTCCCAGCCGACTGATAGATTGTCTTCTTGCGCGCGAGTGGCGTAATGGTAGCCGCGCAGGATTTAGGTTCCTGTGTCTTCGGACGTGTGGGTTCGAGTCCCATCTCGCGCACGCAAACCTCGGGGCCCCGTCCAACCCGGTACCGCATGGCCGCGGGGTGGGGAGGGAACCATGACGGCGATACTCGGCCCGGCCTCGCTGCTGCTCATCATCCTGGCCGGATACCTGTTCAAGCGCTTCGGGCTGTTCGGCGCGAAGGACTACCGTGTCATCCAGACGGCCGAGTTCAACGTCGTGCTGCCGGGCGCCATCGTCTACTCGTTCGCCACGAACCCGCACGACGTGAGCTACCTGTGGATCAGCGTGTTCGCGTTCTTCTGCGCGCTCATCCCGCCCGTCCTCATCTACCTGACCACGCGCCGGCGCAACGTGACCGACCGCGCGTTCCTCATGCTCAACGGCGCCGGCTTCAACCTCGGCTGCTTCTGCTTCCCGGTCGTCACCTCGTTCTGGGGTGCGGGCGCGGTGGTGCCGGCCGCCATGTTCGACATCGGCAACTGCATCATGGTCGCGGCCGGCACGAACGTGATGACCCAGCAGCTGCTGCACATCCAGCCGGGCAAGACGCTCGCCGAACAGCATGCGGGCAGCGCGCCCACCCTGCCGTACGAGAAGCCGAAGGACCGGGACGCGAGGCGACTCGCCCGGCGCGCCTTCGCCAAGAACGTGTTCAAGAGCTTCTTCGGCTCCGTGCCGTTCGACACCTACATGCTGATGATCGTGCTCATGGTCGCGCACGTCCAGATCCCCGGCTGGATCGCGACCGTCATGCAGCCGTTGAGCGGCGCGAACGCGTTCTGCTCGATGTTCATGGTCGGCATGCTCATGGACCTGCCGCGTGACCGGCATGACGTCAAGGAGGTGCTGGCCGTGGTCGCCTGGCGCCTGCCGTTCGCCGTCGCGTTCGCGGCGGTCGCCTGGTTCCTGCTGCCGTTCACCGCGGAGATCCGCGCGGTGCTGGTGATCTGCGTGCTCGCGCCGATCGCGATCTTCTCCACGCTGTTCACCGACAAGGTGCTCGGCAACGCGAAGCTCGCCGGCTTCTCGCTCGCGTTCACCGCGATCATCGCCCTCGTGATGATGGCCGTCGCCCACGCGCTGATGGGCGTGTGACGTCCCGCCGCGCGTTCCGCCGCGTCCCGTCTCCACCGTTCCGTTCACCGCTACGTCGCCGGCGCGTAGCCGCGTGTTCTTTTTGTGTTCTTGTGTCCGCTTTTGTGAGTATTCTGTTGCGTGATACGGAACGGTAGGCGGACCGAGATGCAAGCGGCCCGCACGCCGTCTCCAATCAATGATGAAAGGAATGGAATCCTATGGCCATCAATCCGCCCGTTGACGCCACCACCACCCCGGCGTGGGTCGCCCTGCAGAAGCACTACGACGAGCTTCAGGCCGAGGGCATCAGCCTCAAGAAGTGGTTCGCCGAAGACTCCGACCGTGTCAAGGAGCTGAGCTTCGACGCCGGCGACCTGCACTTCGACCTGTCCAAGAACCTCATCAAGCCGGAGACCCTCCAGCTGTTCGTCCACCTCGCCAAGGAAGTCAAGCTCGGCGAGCGCATCAAGGCCATGTACAGCGGCGTCCACATCAACAACACCGAGGACCGCGCCGTCCTGCACACCGCGCTGCGCCGCCCGGTCGAGGACGAGGGCAAGTACATCGTCGACGGCCAGGACACCGTCAAGGACGTGCGCGAGACCCTCGACAAGATCTACGCCTTCGCCGACGACGTGCGTTCCGGCAAGTGGACCGGCGTGACCGGCCGCAAGATCGAGACCGTCGTCAACATCGGCATCGGCGGCTCCGACCTGGGCCCCGTCATGGCGTACGAGGCGCTCAAGCCGTACGCGGACGCCGGCATCTCCGCCCGCTACATCTCCAACATCGACCCGAACGACCTGGCCGAGAAGACCAAGGGCCTCGATCCGGAGACCACCCTGTTCATCATCGTCTCCAAGACCTTCACCACGCTGGAGACCCTGACCAACGCCCGCGAGGCCCGCACCTGGCTGCTCGAGGAGCTCGTCGCCAACGGCGCCATCTCCGACAACGACGAGGCCCAGAAGGCCGAGGCCATCAAGAAGCACTTCGTCGCCGTCTCCACCAACCTGGAGAAGGTCGAGGAGTTCGGCATCGACCCGGCCAACGCGTTCGGCTTCTGGAACTGGGTCGGCGGCCGCTACTCCGTCGACTCCGCCGTCGGCACCTCCCTGGCCGTCGTCTTCGGCCCGGCCCGCTTCGAGGAGTTCCTGCACGGCTTCCACGAGATCGACGAGTACTTCGCCAACACGCCGTTCGAGAAGAACGTCGTCGTGCTGCTCGGCATGCTCAACGTCTGGTACCGCAACTTCTTCAAGGCCGCCTCCCACGCCGTGCTGCCGTACGACCAGTACCTGCACCGCTTCCCGGCCTACCTGCAGCAGCTCACCATGGAGTCCAACGGCAAGTCCGTGCGCTGGGACGGCACCCCCGTCACCACCGAGACCGGCGAGATCTTCTGGGGTGAGCCGGGCACCAACGGCCAGCACGCCTTCTACCAGCTGATCCACCAGGGCACCCAGCTCATCCCGGCCGACTTCATCGCGTTCGTCAACACGCCGAACCCGACCAAGGACGGCGACCAGGACGTGCACGAGCTGTTCCTCGGCAACTACTTCGCGCAGACCAAGGCGCTCGCGTTCGGCAAGACCGCCGACGAGGTGCGCGCCGAGGGCACGCCGGAGGAGATCGTCCCGGCCCGCGTGTTCACCGGCAACCGTCCGACCACCTCCATCTTCGGCGTGGCCCTGACCCCGTTCGCGCTCGGCGAGCTCATCGCCCTGTACGAGCACATCACCTTCGTCGAGGGCACCGTGTGGGGCCTCGACTCCTACGACCAGTGGGGCGTCGAGCTCGGCAAGCAGCTCGCCAAGCAGATCACCCCGGCGATCTCCAAGGACGACGAGGCCCTCGCCGCCCAGGACGCCTCCACGAAGTCCCTGATCGAGTTCTACCGCAAGAACCGCGAGTTCTGATTCCGTGAACCCGATTCCGGCGAAGCCGGGCGGGGACGGGGCCGATGAGACATCGGTCCCGAATCGGAACGCATGATGATGCCCGGCGTCGAAGAGGCGCCGGGCATCATCCGTATACGACGAAAGCGCCATCGGCGCCAAGGAGAGACAGGAGATACATGGTGGCAAGCAATTCGCAGAGGAAACGCAAGGCCGCACGCCGCAATGCGCGGGGCGGCCGCGCCGACGCATCGCAGACGCGCGAACGCCGCGAACGGCCGCGCTCCGGCGCGCCGGAACCGGCACGGCGCGCCGGTGGCGGCCGGGACGGGCGTAACGGTCGGCCCGGCTTCGGCATGACCGTGCACGGCGAGTTCACCGTCGTCATCACCCAGCTCGTCGCCTATGCGCTGTTCTTCGGCATCGTCTATACGCTCGGCGTGCTGACTCCCGGCGGCATCATGGGTTCCGGCATGCTCGCCATGTCCGCCACGATGCTGCTCATCGTCGGCTGGCCGTTCGGCGGCGACGATTCGCAGGCTGTGTTCGGGCGCGCCGTGGCCGCCGCCACGTTCGTGGTCTCCGCGATCGTCGTGCTGCCCAGCGAGTTCTACACGGACGTGACCTATATCCGTTGGGCCGCGTATCTGGTGATCGCCGCTGCGCTCGTCGTCGCCGCGTCGTTCCTGTGGAACAACCTCCAGCGGGGCAAGGGCAGGGACGACGGCTACACGCGCGTCGGCGTCACCGCCGGATTCACCACGCTGTGCGGCGCCTCGTGGATCTTCCTGCCCGCCATGTATTCGGACATGTCGAAGCCCGAGGCCGCCTCCTCCGTCGGATGGACGGTGTTCATCGTGCTCGTCGTGGCGGCCGTCGTGCTGCTGCGCGTCTCCACGAAACGCTGGAACGCGCTGGAGAAACCCGGCGCGTACTCGTGGCTCGGCATGGGTATGGTGCCGGTCATGTGGTTCGGACTGGCCGTGTTCCTCGCCTCCTGCGCCACCAACTGGCTGCTGTGAGCGTTGGGCGTCTGTGACCGGTCGGGGCCTTCCGGTTTCACGATGCGGTCAGTCCGCCGCATCGTAACATGTCCTTCCTAAAGTGCCGTTCGTCATCGCGGATCGCATCCACATACGTGGGGCGGTCCGCTTGTGCGTTATGCACGGATTGGAAGAGAGGAAAGTCATGCAGCACTTTGCGCTGACCAGGAAGTTCGCGACCGCATGCGCCGCGTTCGCCATGGCGCTGTCGTGCGGCGCCATGGGCGTCGCCTCCACGGCGCACGCCGCCGACGCGACCCCGGTGTACTCGCCGGTCGAGCAGTCCGATGCGGCCCGCAACTACGCGGTGAACCTGCCCGAAGGCTCCGGCGAGGCCCAAATCAAGGCCGCCGTCGCCGAGGCGGAGGGTATGGGCGACGTCGTGGCGCTGGCCCAGTACCCGCAGTTCGGCACGTTCTTCGTGCAGGCCAAATCGAAGAGCTTCGCCAAGGACTACGCCGAGAAGGCCACCGCCGACGGCATCGCCATCGACTCGGTCGGCACCACCCGCCAGGCGCGGGTGACCGGCAACGAGGACGTGGTCGACAAGGGCGCCGCCAAGGATGGCGCGAGCACGTTCTCGCTGAACCGCATGGACGCGAACAGCCAGTTCGCCAAGGAGGAGTCGCTGCAGAACGACCCGTACACCACCGCCGACAAGGCATGGGGCGTGCTTGCGCTCGGCGCGGACAAGGCCAACGAGACGCTGAAGGCCAAGGGCGTCTCGCTCGCGCCCGTGACCGTCGGCGTCATCGACTCCGGCGTCGACTACCGCCATGCCGACTTCAAGAACACCGACGGCACCAGCCAGATCGATGATTCGCTTTCCGTGGACTGCTCCACGAACGGCATCGCCACGCAGGCGACCAAAGCGAACGGCGACAAGCCGTGGATGCCGACCGCCAGCTCGCACGGCACGCACGTGGCCGGCACCATCGCCGCCGCCTCCAACGGCATCGGCGTCGACGGCGTCGCCCCGACCGTCAAGATCGCGGCCATCAAGGCCATGAACGACGGCGGCTTCCTGTACCCGGAGTACGTGACCTGCGGCTTCGCCTGGTCCGCGGACAAGGGCATCGACGTGACGAACAACAGCTACTACTCCGATCCGTGGGAGTTCTGGGTGCCGTCCGACCCGACGCAGACCGCCGGCTACGAGGCCGTACGCCGCGCCGTCGCCTACGCCACGTCCAAGGGCGTGACCAACGTCGCCGCCGCCGGCAACTCCGATCAGAACCTCGACGATCCGTCCCCCGACAACGGCAGCCCGAACGACGTCGAAGGCGATCCGGACGGCAAGACCATCATCAAGAACCGTGACGTGAAGAACGGCGTCGACATCCCGGCGTCTCTGCCCGGCGTCGTGACCGTCTCCGCGGTCGGCGAGACCGATTGGGGCAAGCTCGGCAGCTACTCGCGCGCCTCCTTCTCCAACTACGGCAAGAACAGCATCGACGTGGCCGCTCCGGGCGTGAATATCGCCTCGACCGTCGACCCCGATCTCGACAAGGCCAACTACGCCTACTACAGCGGCACCTCGATGGCGTCCCCGCACGCGGCCGGCGTCGCCGCCCTCATCAAGGGCGTCCACCCCGACTACACGCCCGCCCAGGTGCTCGACCTCATGAAGAAGCAGGCCAAGGAGAACTACGGCCAGCTCGCCGACCCGTCCGCGGACGCCGGCAAGGAGTACCGCGGCGCCGGACTGGTGAACGCGCTCTCCGTCGTCACCGAGGACCAGCCGGAGCCGAACGTCTCCGACTCCTCCGTGGAATACTCCACCGACGGCGGCACGACGTGGAACCCGCTCGAGAACGCGACCGTCAAGGGCAAGGCCACCATCCGCGCCACCGCCACCGGCGCCGTGCAGGCCTTGAAGATCGAGACCGCCGGACAGTCCAAGACTGTGACCGCCGAGAAGAAGACCTACGGCAACACGCTGACCGCCAGCGTGGACGTCGACTTCGGCACCGTGGCCGCGAAGGCCAGGTCCGCTTCGACGGACGGACAGGCCGTCACCGTCACGGTGACCGATCTCGACGGCAAGACCACATCGCCGCTGTCCGTGTCCTACTCCTCCGCCCCGGCGGATGCCGAACCGGAACCCGAGCCGACCCCGAACCCCGGCACCGGCAGTGGTTCCGACAGCACCGGACAGTCCGGAGCGACGTCCGGGAACGGCGCGGCCGACTCCGGCAAGGGCGAGACGAACGCCTCCGCCGCCAAGCCGACGCTGTCGAGCACCGGCAGCACGGTCGCCGGCATCGCCGGCGTCGCGCTCCTGCTCGCGGCCGTCGCGACCGCGCTCGCCGTGCGCCGCAAGCGCGCGTGAGATGCGTATGACCGCGGACCGGTCATACGCGACAAGGCGTAGGCCATGAACCCGATGCCCGACATCCCCACGGATGCCGGGCATCGTTCTTTTGCCGGGGTGAGGGAACGAGTTCACGCGGACGAAGTATCCTTGGAGACGGGAAACCGACCGTCCGGCAGCAAGGAGGCACCACATGACGGAGACGACGCCCAGAACACCCGGAACCTACGAGACCGACTATCCGATGGCGGCCAAAGTCTACTTCACGCGCGACATCAGCCCGGCCGGGCTGATGCGCGTCTACGAGGCGCTCGGCGCGAAACCGCAGGGCAAGGTGGCCGTCAAACTCAGCTCCGGCGAAGGAGGCAACACGCACTACCTGCAGCCGGCGCTCATCAAGGACCTCGTGCAGCGGCTCGACGGCACCATCGTCGAATGCAACACCGCGTACGCGGGCACCCGCGACACCACCGAACACCATTGGAAGACCATCAAAGAGCACGGGTTCCTCGACATCGCCCCCTGCGACATCCAGGACGAGGACGGCGAGATCGAAATCCCCGTGGAAGGCGGCAGGCGCATCACCGCCGACATCGTCGGCTCCCACTTCCCGAACTACGACTACTACGCCGTGCTCTCGCACTTCAAAGGCCACATGATGGGCGGCTTCGGCGGCGCGCTCAAGAACATCTCCATCGGCATGGCCTCCTCGCGAGGCAAGAAACGCCTCCACTCCGGGCAGGACGAGATTCTCGCCAACCCGTTCAGCGGCGACCAGGACGCGTTCCTCGAGGCGATGGCCGAAGCCGCCACCGCCGTGTTCAACACGCTCAAAGGCGAGATGTGCTTCATCAACGTGATGAACAACCTGTCCGTCGACTGCGACTGCGACGGCAATCCGCACGCGCCCGTCATGGCGGACATCGGCATCTGCGCCTCGCTCGACCCGGTCGCCGTCGATCAGGCGTGCGTCGACATGGTGTACGTCTCGCACGACAACAAGGAGCCGCTGATCGAGCGCATCGAATCGCGCCACGGCATCCACACCATCGAGCACGCCGTCGAAATGGGCCTCGGCAGCCGCGAATACCAGCTCATCGACCTCGATTTGCGCTGAATCGAAAGGAATCCAACATGCGACCACAATCCACTGTTTCGGCCCGCGCCGCCGCGCTGCCGTCCATCAAGTTCCAATCCGTCGCCACATTGCTCGCCGTCGTGGCCGCCGTCGCCCTGCCGCAGGTCTTCCACCTCGCCGGTGCGGCGATGGGGCTCGGCGCGATGATCGGCCAGACCCTGCTGCCGATGCACCTGCCCGTGCTGCTCGTGGGGCTGCTCGCCGGTCCGTTCGCCGGCCTCGTCACCGGAGCGCTCGCCCCAATCGTGAGCTTCCTCCTCACCGGCATGCCGATGGCTCCGATGGTGCCGTTCATGGTCATCGAACTCGCCTCCTACGGCCTGATCGCCGGTCTTCTGCGCGGCGTGCGCGTCCCCGAAGCCGTCCCCTCGCCGCTCGGCTGGCTGGCGAAGCTCGTCGCCGCCCAGATCGGCGGACGACTGGTCGACGCGCTCGCCATCGCCGTGGCCGTCTTCCTGCTCGGCAACGCGCAGATGTCGGTCGCGAGCGTATGGGCCGCCGTCGGCACGGGCCTGCCCGGTCTCGTGCTCCAATGGGTGCTCATCCCGCTGGTCATGTTCGCCGTGGACCGTCACCGTGACTGACGATCGTCTTCGCGCCCGCGACGATCTGCTCGCCGATGGCGCGCTCGGCTGTGTGGCCTGCCGCACGGACGCCGCCGGCCGCGCCGAAACGCTGACCGGCACGGGCCGTGGCGTGCGCCCGCTGCTCATATGGCTCGACGAAGGCCGCAGCCTCGCAGGCTTCTGCGCCGCCGACCGTGTGGTGGGCAAGGGCGCCGCCCTGCTCTACGCTCGCCTTGGAGTCAAAGCCGTATGGGCGTGCACGATGAGCGAAGCCGGACTCGCCGCCCTGCGCGCCCACGGCATCGAAGCCGCCTACGGTGCGCTGGTCCCCGTCATCCTCAACCGCGGGCGAGACGGCATGTGCCCCATCGAGCAATCGGTCGAGCACATCGACGACCCGACCGCCGCCGAACCCGCCATCCGAGCCGCCGTTGCCCGCCTCATGGCGGCGCGCCGCTGACTGTGCGGGCGCTGCGCGCTGTCCCGGTCCGGCCATAGACTAGACGATTGCTGTGTCGTGGCGGGGGTCGCCGCATAAACCCCTGTCGCATGAGGTCCAGCCGGGCCGCCCTCGGGCGCGATTCCCGGCGGATCGGCACCCCTCGCAGGCAGACCTGCGGGGAAGGAACATCGGTGCGTGCACCGAGGCCGGGAGACGGACATGTCCCCGGAGCCCGTGGAACGACGCGGGTCGTGCATGCGCCCCGTCCGGTGGCCGATATGCGGCGGCACCTAAGGAACAATCATGGTCAACGCCATCGAGGCTTTCGACGCCAAGCACATGAAGCCGGCCGAGGAGATCCCGACCTTCCGTCCCGGCGACACCGTCGACGTGAACGTGAAGATCAAGGAAGGCAACAACTCCCGTATCCAGACCTTCACCGGCGTGGTGATCGCCCGCCAGGGCACCGGCGTGCGCGAGACCTTCGTGGTCCGCAAGATCAGCTTCGGCACCGGTGTGGAGCGTCGCTTCCCGCTGCACTCCCCGTCCATCGACTCCATCAAGGTCGTGCGTCTGGGCCGCGTCCGTCGCGCCAAGCTGTACTACCTGCGCGCGCTGCGCGGCAAGGCCGCTCGCATCGTCGAGCGCCGCGCCAAGTGAGCAGCCTGAGTCGCTGACTCGCTCGAAGCGTAGAACGGTCCGGAACCTCCGTGGTTCCGGACCGTTTCGTTTTCCCGGCGTTTTCGTCGTTTTCGGCGTCATCGGCGCGGGCGGCGGCTCCCGCATCCCCGTGCGCGTTCGGTGCACGTCACGCCTGCGGCGTGCGTGTGGGCATGCGCCCGATTACGATGAGTGGAGTTTTCGCGGGGAACAGGAGGGCACATGCCATACGACAACGATGAGCGCGACCGTCACACCGTCCTGGTGGCCGATCACGGCGTCGATCCGGCCGTCATGCCGGAGACGCCGGAATCGTCGGCATCGCCCGCACGGGCCACGGCCGCGACGCCGGCGGACCCGAATCGGACCCGTCGCGACGACCGCTTCTCCTGGCGCGACACTCTCATCTGGTGCGGCATCCCGATCCTCGTCGTGATCCTCATCCGCGTGTTCCTCGTCGGCTTCTACGAGATCCCCACCCGGTCGATGGAAAGCACCATCGAACCCGGCGACCGCGTCATCACCTTCAAGCCCGCACCGAAGACGGTCGGCCTGAAGCGCGGCGACGTGGTCGTCTTCCACGATCCGGCCGGCTGGCTCGCCAACGAGCAGACCACGAGCCCGCTCGCCGGCGACTATCTCATCAAGCGCGTCATCGGTCTTCCCGGCGACACCGTCACCTGCGAGGGCGCCGGCCAGCCGATCAAGGTGAACGGCGTCGCCATCACCGAGACCGCGTATCTCAAGGACGGCGTGCAGCCGAGCGCCTTCCCGTTCAGCGTGACCGTCACCGCCGGGCATGTCTTCGTCATGGGCGACAACCGCGCCAACTCCGCCGACTCCCGCTACCATCAGGACGACGGCGACCACGGTCTCGTCCCCATTGCCGACGTGGTCGGCGTGGGCCTGTGCCGCTATTGGCCGCTGAGCCGTCTCGGCTCGCTCGACGCGCACCACGAGGTGTTCGCCGACGTGCCGGACGCGAGCGTCTCGGCCACGTCGGATACGTCCGGCACGACCGCCGGTACGTCCGGCGTCACGTCCGAGTCGAGCGTGACGACCATCGACCCGAAGCACGCGAACGACGGTCTGGGCAACTGATGATCACGCCGACGCTCGACCTCGAACGTGAGCTCGCCTCCCGCGGATTCGACCTCATCGCCGGCTTCGACGAGGTGGGACGCGGTGCGCTCGCTGGCCCGGCGATGGTCGGTTGCGCCATCATCCGCGCGCGCGATCTGATGGGGAAGACGGCGGACGGCGGCGATGTCGCCGGAACCGGCGATGTCTCCGGCGGCGGCTCCGGCCTCGCCGTGCCCGCCGGCGTCGCCGATTCCAAGCTGCTCACCGAACGCCGCCGCGAGGCCATCTACGACGAGCTCACCGGCTGGGCCGCCGCGTGGGCGGTCGGCGCGGCGAGCAACGCGGAGATCGACGAGTGGGGCATCGGCCACGCACTCGGCATAGCCGCGTTGCGCGCGCTCGCCGAGGCGGAATCGAAGCTGGGACTCGGCGCGCCGGGCGCCGCGGGGGAGCGGCGCGTGCGCGTCGGCGCGATCCTCGACGGTCCGTACGACTACATCACCAAGGCGCTCGACACGTTCGACGCGCCCGACGTGCCCGTGCCCGCCGACGTGACGACCAAGGTGAAGGGCGATCGTTCCTGCGCGACCGTCGCGACGGCCGCCGTCATCGCGAAGGTGACGCGAGACCGGCTCATGGAGCGTCTCGCCGAACGCCCGGAATACGCGGCGTACCAGTGGGGGAGCAATAAGGGCTACGGCACGGCGGCGCACAAGGCCGCCATCGCCGCGCAGGGCCCGTGCGACCTGCACCGCGTCTCCTGGAAGCTCGTGTGACCGGCGTGCGACACATGCGACACGCGCGACACGGGAAAACCGGCGTGTGAACGTTCACGTGTCGCGGTGGTTTTCGCGCTACACTGCGTAAGTCAGTGCAGTGCCGCGCGAAAGGAGAAGAGGTTATGTCTGCTCGCCGCGCCAACAAAAGGCCATCGATGTTCGAGGTGGCGAAACTCGCGGGAGTGAGTCACCAGACCGTCTCCCGCGTCATCAACAACTCCCCGGACGTCTCCGACGCCACGCGTGCGCGCGTCAAGGCGGCGATCCGCGAGCTCGGGTACCGTCCCTCCAACTCGGCGCGCGCCCTGGCCTCCAGCCGGTCGCGCACCATCGGCCTCATCGCCGGCGGCCTTAAGTTCTTCGGTCCGATCTCCGCGATCTCGTCCATCGAGTCGATCGCGCGCGGGCACGGCCTGTTCATGAGCGTGATGATGGTGCACGAGGCGCTGTGCACGCAGGCCGAGTTCGACGACCTCATCGACACGTTCAACGAGCAGAACGTCGACGCGTTCATCTTCCTGACCCCCACCGACGTGATGCTTGACGTCGCCTGCCGCGCGCGCGTCAGCCAGCCGCGCGTCATCGTCACCTCGACGCACGGCGGCATGAGCATGCGCGAGGCGCGCTCGCTGATCCCCGCCGAGGATCTGGAGCGCACGTCGTTCGTCGGCATCGACCAGTGGGGCGCGATGGCCGACGTGATGCGCCTGGTCAAGTCCGCGGGGCATCGTCGCGTCCTCTATCTCGCGGGTCCCCACGACTGGCGTGACGCGGCGACGCGACTGGCCGCGTGGGAGACGCTGTCCGGCGCGGAGTCGATCCAGACTCAGGTGATGCGTTGCGAGACGTGGGATTCCGGCGAGGCGTACGCGAAGATGAACCGTCTCATCGACACGGCCGGCGTGACCGGCGCGAAGCTGCCGACCGTGGTCGTCGCCGCGAACGACGCGCAGGCGGTGGGCGTGGCGCGCGCGATTCAGGAGCATGGCCTGCGCATCCCGCAGGACGTGAGCCTCGTCGGCTTCGACGATATGACCGGCATGGACAACCTCTTCCCGCCGCTGACGACCGTGCGCCCCGACTTCGAGGGACTCGGCACGGCCGCCATGCGCGAGGTGCTGCGTCTGCTCGGCGAAGGCCAGGAGCCCTCGCTGCCGAACTCGCAGCATGGCGTGGGCCTGGTGCCGGCCGCGGTGCGCGACCGCATCTCGCTCGGACCGGTGCCTCGCGTGTAGGGGGTATCAGACGTGTCGATGACCTGTTATCAAACCGTTATCTTTCATGGCACGTCGGGGTTGTAATACGGCCTGAAGGCCGTTACAATAAATACGGAAATTGTGAGCGTTAACGGCCACCCAAGGAAGGGGTGCGGTAAGCGCCCAAGGAACGACGATCGGGCGGTGCTGGCCGGCCGGTCAGAAGGAGTCCACAGAATGGCAGCAACGAACGCCTCCGAGCAGGTCGCCACGATCGCGGAGAAGATTCGCGCCGGCAAGACCTCGCTGGGCATCGAATTCGGTTCCACGCGCATCAAGGCGGTCCTGATCGACGACGAATACAAGACCATCGCCTCCGGTGACTACGGCTGGGCCTCCCATCTGGAGGACGGCCTGTGGAGCTACTCCAAGGAGGAGATCTGGAAGGGCCTGCAGACCGCCTACGCCTCGATGGCCAACGACGTGAAGACTGCCTACGGCGAGACCCTCACCCACATCGGCCACATCGGCTTCTCCGCCATGATGCACGGCTACCTCGCCTTCGACAAGGACGGCGAACTGCTCGTGCCGTTCCGCACCTGGCAGAACACCAACACCTCCGAGGCCCACAAGAAGCTCTCCGAGCTGTTCCAGTACAACATCCCCGAGCGCTGGTCCATCGCCCACCTCTACCAGGCCGTGCTCAACAAGGAGGAGCACGTCTCCAAGGTCGCGTACTTCACCACGCTCGCCGGCTACGTCCACTGGAAGCTCACCGGCAAGAAGGTCCTCGGCGTCGGCGACGCCTCCGGCATGTTCCCGATCGACCCGACCACCCACGACTACGAGACCGAGTTCATCGAGAAGTTCAACGCGCTGCCCGAAGTCGCCGCCCAGCCGTGGAAGCTCACCGACCTCCTGCCGAAGCCGCTCGTCGCCGGCACCCCGGCCGGCGAGCTCACCGCCGAAGGCGCTAAGCTGCTCGACCCGTCCGGTGCCCTCGAGCCGGGCGTCGTGCTCGCCCCGCCGGAAGGCGACGCCGGCACCGGCATGGTCGCCACCAACTCCGTGCGCGTGCGCACCGGCAACGTCTCCGCCGGCACCTCCATCTTCGCGATGGTCGTGCTCGAACACAAGCTCAAGGCCCTCCACCCGGAAGTCGACCTCGTCACCACCCCGGCCGGCGACCTCGCGGGCATGAGCCACGCCAACAACTTCACCTCCGACCTCAACGCGTGGGTCGGCCTGTTCGGCCAGTTCGCCAAGGCCATCGGCAACCCGGTCGACGCCGGCACCCTGTACGGCACGCTGTTCCGCGCCGCCATCGCCGACGACGTCGACGCCAACTGCGGAGGCCTGCTCAACTACCCGTTCCGCTCCGGCGAATTCCTCGCCGGCCTGCCGGAAGGCCGCCCGCTGTTCGCCCGCAGCCCCGAGGCCAACATGACCCTCGGCAACTTCATGCGCGCCCAGCTGTTCTCCGCGTTCTCCCCGGTCAAGATCGGCATGGACGTCATGACCAAGCAGGAGCACGTCCAGATCGACTCCCTCGTCGGCCACGGCGGCATCTTCACCACCCCGAAGGTGGCCCAGAAGATCCTCGCCGCCGCGTTCAACACGCCGATCAAGGTCATGTCCACCGCGGCCGAAGGCGGCGCCTGGGGCATGGCCGTGCTCGCCGACTACCTGTGGCACACCGACGAGGCGCACGACAACCTCGCCGACTACCTCGACGGCTGCGTCTTCAAGGACGCCCAGTCCACCACCGAGGCACCCTACGCGGGCGACGTCGTCGGCTTCGAGGACTTCTTCGAGCGCTTCAGCAAGGGCCTGCCCATCGAGCACACCGCCATCGAGAGCATCGACCTCGAAGACAAGTAACCCCATAACCCCCATATATCCATGAGACTTCGGCTCCCTCTCCGGAGGGAGCCCATAGACGTCAGAACAAACGAAAGGAAACCAACAATGGCAACTCTGGCTGATTACGGTCCCGAGGTCCGCGCCGAAGTCAAGCAGGTGCGCGAGGTCGTGTCCAACCTGCACCAGCAGCTGATCAAGTGGAACCTGGTCGTGTGGACGGCCGGCAACGTGTCCCAGCGCCTGCACACCGCCGACCTCATGGTCATCAAGCCGTCCGGCGTGCGCTACGAGAACCTGACCCCGAACTCGATGGTCGTGTGCGACCTCGAAGGCAACGTGGTCGACGGCTCCGAAGCCCCGTCCTCCGACACCGCCTCCCACGCCTACATCTACCGCAACATGCCCGACGTCTACGGCGTCGTGCACACGCACTCCACCTACGCCACCGCTTGGGCGGCCACCGGCCAGAACATCCCGTGCGGCCTGACCATGATGGGCGACGAGTTCGGCGGCCCCGTGCCGGTCGGCCCGTTCCGCCTCATCGGCTCCGAGGCCATCGGCAAGGGCGTCGTCGAGACCCTCAAGAAGTACCCGAAGTCCCCGGCCGTCCTCATGCAGAACCACGGCCCGTTCACGATCGGCAAGGACGCTGAGGGCGCCGTCAAGGCCGCCGCCATGACCGAGGAGGTCGCGCACACCATGTGGGCCGCTCGTCAGCTCGGCGACATCATCGAGATCGACCAGGCCGACATCGACAAGCTGAACGACCGCTACCAGAACGTCTACGGTCAGCACTGAGGTTTTTCCCTTGGCCCCCTCTGGCGAGGGGGCTCCCGGCGAAGCCGGGTGGGGGAGAGACCCCATAAGAGACCCCGACAACACAACAACAAAAGACTTTGGGCCCCGTCCTGGAGGCGGGACCCGAGATGTGATTCCATCCATCACAACGAAGTAAAGGAAGTAACCCATGGTTATGGAGAACCCCTTCGAGGGCAAGGAAATCTGGTTCGGCGTCGGCTCGCAGGACCTGTACGGCGAGGAGGCGCTGCGCCAGGTCGCCGCGCACTCCGCCGAAATGGTCGACTACCTGAACAAGACCGGCAAGATCCCGGCCAAGATCGTCCTCAAGCCGACCCTGAAGTCCTCCGACGGCGTCAAGCAGTTCATGGTCGAAGCCTCCGCCAACCCGAACGTCATCGGCGTCATCACCTGGTGCCACACCTTCTCCCCGGCCAAGATGTGGATTCGTGGCCTCGAAGTGCTGACCAAGCCGCTGCTGCAGCTGGCCACCCAGCACCACAAGGAGATTCCGTGGGAGACCATCGACATGGACTTCATGAACCTGAACCAGGCCGCCCACGGCGACCGTGAGTTCGGTTACATCGTCTCCCGCCTCGGCATCCCGCGCAAGATCGTCGTCGGCCACTACACCGACCCGGAGGTCGCCGAGAAGGTCGGCACCTGGGCCCGCGCCTGCGCCGGCTGGGACGCTTCCAACAACATGAAGGTCATGCGCTGGGGCGACAACATGCGCAACGTCGCCGTCACCGAAGGCGACAAGACCGAGGCCGAGCGCGTCTTCGGCGCCTCCATCAACACCTGGGCCGTCAACGAGCTCGTCGCCGCGTACGACGCCGTCAAGGACGACCAGGTCAAGGAGATCATCGAGGACTACAAGGCCAAGTACGACGTCGATCCGGCCCTGCTGGACGCCAAGTACGACTCCCTGTTCATCGCCGCCAAGGAAGAGGCCGCGATGGTCAACATGATGCGCGCCAACGGCTGCACCGCCGGCGTCGACAACTTCGAGGACCTCGGCGCCCTGCCGCAGCTGCCGGGCGTCGGCCCGCAGCGCTTCCCGTCCGAGTACGGCTGGGGCTTCTCCGCCGAAGGCGACTGGAAGACCGCCGTCCTCGTGCGCATCGGCGCCGTCATGGGCTACGGCCTCGAGGGTGGTGCCTCCCTCATGGAGGACTACTCCTACAACTTCACCGAGGGCAACGAGCTCGACATGGGCTCCCACATGCTCGAGGTCTCCCCGGCCATCGGCACCATCGCCAAGCCGAAGCTGGAGATCCACCCGCTCGGCATCGGCGGCAAGGCCGACCCGGTCCGCCTGGTCTTCTCCGGCAAGCCGAAGAAGGACGCCGTCGTCGTCTCCATGGCCGACGAGCGCGAGCGCTTCCGCCTGCTCATGGACGTCGTCGACGTCGTCGAGCCGCAGGGCTCCCTCAAGGAGCTTCCGTGCGCCCGCGCCGTCTGGAAGCCGCAGCCGGATCTGAAGACCGCCGTCCAGTGCTGGATCACCGCCGGCGGCTCCCACCACACCTGCATGACCACCTCCGTCGGTCGTGAGGCCTGGGAGGACTTCGCCCGCATCGCCGGCGTCGAGCTCGCCGTCATCGACGACAAGACGACCGCCCGCCAGTTCGAGAAGGAACTGCAGCTGTCCGAGATGTACCACCGTCTCGACAACCGTCACTGATTAGAGGTGGGACGTTCGTTCCCGCTGACTGATCGGTAGATCAGGGCCCATCCCACCCGGGATGGGCCCTTGTCGTTCCCCCCTCCTTCTTCCCTCCCTGTACCAAACCCCCGTTATCCCCGATTCACAGCGTCAAATGCCCGGAACAACCCCATCAAAACGGGTGTTTGGTGCTGTAAATCTCGGATAACGGGGGTTTCGTCCCTGAGATTCGCGATGCCGGGCCCTTCTACAATGGGGACATGGTAAGGCATCATGCGGTTGATGCGCTGTTCGCCGAAGCGCGTCGGGAGAAGCGTTGCGTCGTGGCTCCCACGGACACCGAATTCAAGGCGATTCAGCGTCGCATGCGTTCCGGCGCCATCGTGAAGCCTTTCCGCGGACTATATGCGCAGGTCGATTATTGGAATTCCCTCGACCGTTACGAACGAATCCGGCACATCGTCCGGGCATTGGCCAAACGGCATCCCGATTGGGTGTTCGGCGGGCCCACCGCAGCGGTCATGCATCGGTTGGACTGCTCCTATCGTCTGGCGTGGCCGTTGCATGTCGTGGGCGCTCCCGGCACGCACTACCGCAATACCAATCGGTTGGAACGGCACGTCATCTCCGATCCCGAGGTCGTGGAGGTGGAAGGAGTGAAGGTGACGGGCTTGCTGCGTACCCTGTTCGACTGCGCCGCTACCTTGAGTCTGAGATATTCGTTGGCCCCCATCGACTCGTCGGTGCGTTCCGGCTCCGTCGACAAGGATGTCCTGCTCGCCTATCCGTCGTCGGTGAAGTATTCCCGCCATCGCCAAACCGTCATGCGGGCGTTCAATCTGGCGGACGCGCGCAGTGAGAACGGCGGTGAATCGTCGGCGCGGGGCATGCTGCATGACATGGGCTGTCCTCCGGACGATATCCAGGTCGAATTTCCCTGTCTGGACCATCCGAATCGCTGCCATCGCGTCGATTTTCTCTGGAGGACGTCGGGCGATGGACAGGTGGCATTGGAATTCGATGGAACGCGGAAATACGTCGATCCGGACATGACCTCCGGCAGGGCGATTCGCGAGGTCGTCGACGATGAGCGTCGTCGGCAGCATTGCCTGGAGCGGCAGGGGCTATCGGTCATCCGCATGCATGCCAACGAATTGGACGCCCCATGGCGCGTCATCCACGAACTGGAGGAACAGGGCATACGGAGGACGAGGTGATGGTGACGGTTGCCGATGCAATGGCGACGGACGATGACGACCTCTACCTGCTGCCGCAGGAGCGGGCGTGAAACGTGTGCGTCATCCGCACAAAAACGCACGCTTGGGGTGTGCGAATCAACGTGGGCGAACACTTGCGAACATGAGTCGCGCCGTTGTCAATGGCGACACGCGGTGAAAGCCTTTTCCTCAAGTGGTATCGCTCTTATCGTTATAAACTTGAGACCAATCGGTTCGAGAGCGTTCACAGTCAATGTTCACAGTCAATGGAGACAAGCCCTGTAAGCGTTCACGAGGAAGAAGCCGACGGCACGGCGGACAGCAGACCCACAACGGCGTTCGGGCCCGTACCGTGCAGTCACCATGTAAGGAGAGAATGTGCTCGATCACATCCGAAACCATACGCTGAAGAGCCGTGCGTTTCGCGCGGCGATCGGCGTATTGGCGGCCCTCGCCATGCTCGTCACCGCGCTGCCCGCGCAGGCGGCGGTCGACTGGGCCGGCAAGAGGCTCGTCAATCTCGCCCTCTACGCCAAGGCAGGCGCGGACAAGGAGAACACGCCCGTATCCAACGTGAACAACGGCTACCTGGCCGGCGCGGCCGCGACCTCGTGGAACACGTGGTCGCAGGGCGGCGTCGAATACCCGACCAAGGTGTGGCTCAAATGGGACACCCCGCAGCAGCTGTCCGGATCGCGCGTCATCTGGTGGGCCGACAACAACGACATCACGGCCACCGACAACGTCACCTTCCCGAAATCCGCGACCATCGAATACCTTGACGACGCCACCGGCGAATGGAAGCAGCTCACCGGCATGACCGACGAGGACGGCAAGGCCACCGACCAGATGGGCGTCAAGTACGACACCTCCGACGGCAACGGCCTCAACGGTGCCAACAAGTACTGGAACGAGGTGCTGTTCGCCGCCGACGTGACCACCACGCAGATCCGCATGAAGGTCGAACGCAACGGCAGCGGCAAGAACGGCGTGGGCATCAGCGAATGGGAGGTGTACGGCGCGCAGGGCGAGGACTTCCAGCCCGGTATCGCCCAAGGCAAGAACATCGCGCCCGAGGGCGTCGTCTCCGCCGACTACACGAACTCCGGCACCAATACGGCCAACGTCAACGACATGAACCTCGCCGGCAAGAGCGACACCTCGTGGAACACGTGGAAGAGCGAGGGCGACCTCGAATACCCGCAGCCCATCGAACTCACGTGGAGCGAACCGAGGAACATCCGTAGCATGCAGGTCATGTGGTGGGCCGACGGCGGCGGCGTCAAGTATCCGAAGAGCGCCAGGCTCCAGTACTGGAACCACGCCACCGGCAAGTGGGCGGACGTCACCGGCATGCTCGACAAGGACGGCAAGACCGTCGACACGGTCGGAGTCGACCACGCCGACGGCAAGTACAACGGCGACAACCGCACGTGGAACGGCGTCGCCATCGACGCGAAGCACCCGATCAAGACCACGAGGATCCGCATGCTCGTCGACCGTGACGGCAGCGGCCAGACCGGCGTCGGCATCGGCGAATGGCAGGTGTACGGCGAGACCGTCACCGACGAGTTCGTCACCGCGAAGGTGACCGGCAAGGCGAAGATCGTCAACGGCGAGAACGCCACCTACACCGCCTCCCCGCTGCCCACCGGCTACGCGGGCGACTTCGCCTACCAGTGGAGCACGGAAGGCGACGCCCTCTCCATCGTCGGCGACAGGACCGGGGCCACCGTGACCGTCGCCGGCGCGAAGAAGGGCGAGGGGACCGTCAAAGTCGCCATGACCGACAAGACCAGCGGCGAGACTCGCACGGCGACCGCCTCCGTCGCCGTCGAGGAGGTCACCGGCGTCGACACGTACAAGACGTCCACCGTGGCCGGCACCGCGCCGATCCTGCCGAACAGCGTCGTCGTCAACGGCATCCAGTTCGACGATCCGACGCCCTCCACGCACAACACCGGACAGAAAACCGTCTCCTACGACTTCGGCGAGACCTTCGACTCGAAGCTCATGCCCGTCACCTGGGACAAGGTCGATCCGGCCAAGTACGCGGCCGACCAGGTCGGCAAGACGTTCACCGTGACCGGCACCGTGTCCGTCAACGGCGTCGCATTCCCCGCCGAGGCGGAGATCGCCGTGAACAGCAAGGTCGCCGCCTCCACGGCGAACAAGTCCGTCACCTTCGAGAACGTGACCCTCACCGACGACTTCTGGTCACCGAAGCAGAAGGTCAACATGATGAAGTCCCTCGAGGTGTCCATCGGGCACATCGAGGAGGCGTCCGGCGGCGAGCCGAACTTCGAGAACGCCGTCAAGAAGCTCAACGGCGAGGAGTACTCGGCGTTCCAGGGCTTCGTGTTCCAGGACTCCGACATCTACAAGTCCCTCGAGGCGATCAGCTACACGCTCGCCGCGATGAAGGACGAGACCGACCCGACCGTGCTCGAGCACAAGGCGCGCCTCGAGAAGAAGCTCGCCGAATGGGTGGACCTCATCCAGAAGGTGCAGTACGCGGACGGCTACATCAACACGCACTTCACGCTGCGCTCCTCCAGCTACTCCGGCGGCCGCGCCCCCGGCACCCACCGCTGGCGCAACTTCAACAACCACGAGATGTACAACGCCGGCCACTTCATCGAGTCGGCCGTCGCATACACCCGCTACCGCGAGGGCATCGGCGACCCCGACTACAGCCTGTACGTGGCCGCCAAGCGATACGCGGACGAGATCGTGAACCTGTTCGGGCCGAACGGCACCCGCCACGAGGTCCCCGGACACGAGGAGATCGAGCTCGCGCTCGCCAAGTTCTCCGAACTCGTCGAACAGCATGAGGGCGAAGGCGCCGGCGACAAGTACGTCCAGACCGCCAAGACGCTCATCGACCGCCGCGGCGAGGATCCGAAGCTACGCGACAGCCAGTACGACGGCTACTCGTCCGGCCAGCGCGAATACTCGCAGGACGCGCTGCCGTTCACCGAGGAGACCAACGCCGTCGGACACGCCGTGCGCGCCAACTACCTGTACGCGGGCGCGACCGACGTGGCCAGGCTCGTCGGTGGCGAGACCGAGACCTCGTACCTCCATGCGCTCGACGAGGTGTGGGATTCGGTCGTCAACCGCAAGATGTACGTCACCGGATCAATCGGCGTGGCCAGCCACGGCGAGGACTTCGGCACCGACTACGAGCTGCCCAGCAACGACTCCTACGCGGAGATCTGCGCCTCCATCGCCCTGGCGAACTGGAACCTGCGCATGAACCTCGTGCACGAGGACGCCAAGTACGCGGACGTCGTCGAACGTGCCATGTACAACGCGATCCTCGACGGCGTGAACCTCGAAGGCGACCGCTTCTACTACGCGAACAGGCTCGAACTGCCCACCAAGAACGGCGGCACGCTCGGCCGCTCCAGCTGGTTCGCCTGCGCCTGCTGCCCGCCGAACCTCATGCGCACGCTCGCACGCCTCTCCGAATACATGTACACGACGCACGGCGACAACGTGTTCGTCAACATGTACATCGGCAGCGAGGCCACCATCAGCGTGTCCGGCGTGAAGGTCGGCGTCACCCAGAAGACCGCCTATCCGAACGACGGCAACGTCGAGATGACCGTCAACCCCGAACAGTCCAAGGAGTTCACCCTCAAGGTACGCATCCCCAGCTGGCTCAAGGGCCAGAGCGACGAGACGCCGGTCATCAAGGTCAACGGCAAGAAGATCAAGACCGACGCCGTCAAGGGCTACGTGTCCATCGACCGCACGTGGGTCAAGGGCGACGTGGTCTCCCTCGACTTCCCGATGGAGATCAAGCTCACCGAAGGCAACGAGAAGGTCTCCGACCAGCAGGGCAAGGTCGCCGTCGAACGCGGCCCGCTCGTCTTCTCCATGGAGAAGGCCGGCAACAAGCAGCTCAACAGCGGCATCGCCAACTTCGACCCGCGCAAGATCCAGATCCGGCGCGACGAGAAGAACACGCTCAAGGCCGCCGAGGGCACGCTCATCGACGGTATGGACGCCAGCCGCATGATGATCATCACCGGCAAGGCCAAGTACGTGGACGGCGACACGACGCAGGACATCGACATCCAGGCGATTCCGTTCTATGCGACCAACAACCGCTCCGACGGCGAGACCTACGTGCAGAACAGCAACTCCACCGGCATGGTGACCTGGGCGAAGGCCGCCGGTACGGCCAAGGTCGACACGGCCGCCCTCGAATCGGCGCTCGCCGAAGCCAAGGGCTACGCCGCCGCCGACTACGAGACCGACGAGGCGTGGGACGCGCTCCAAAACGCGATCGACGCCGCCGAGACGCTGCTCAAGAAGACCGGCGCCACGCAGGCCGAGGTCACCAAGGCCACCGCCGACCTCAAGAACGCGATGGCCGCGGTCACGGCGAAGAGTGTCCAGCCCGAAGTGACCGTCGAGAAGATCGAGGTCACCAAGGCCCCGGACAGGACGACCTACGCCGTGGGCGACGCCGGTCCGGACCTCAACGGTCTCGAAGTGACCGCCACGCTCTCCGACGGCACCTCCAAGACGCTGACCTACGGCGACGACTACGAGCTGGCCGATCCGTCCGGCTTCGACACCACGACCGCCGGCGAGAAGACCGTCATCGTCGTGCTCAAGTCGGATACGACGAAGACCGCCACGTTCACGGTCACCGTCAACCCGACCGAAGGCAACACGGTCAACAAGGAGGCGCTGGCCGCCGCGATCCAGAGCGCGTCCGCGCTCAAGGAGTCCGACTACACGCCCGCCACGTGGAAGAAGTTCCGCGCCGCGCTCGAGAACGCGATCAGCGTCCACGACGACAAGACCGTCTCGCAGGTCGACGTGAATGACGCGCTCGCCAGGCTCGAGGAGGCGAGGAAGGCGCTCAAGCCCGCCCCGTCCGCGGGTGAGCCGGGTGCGGGCAAGCAGGACGCCGGCACGCTCACCGGCGGCAAGGGCGATGGTTCCGGCAACGGCTCCGGCAAGACCGCCGGTCTGTCGCGTACCGGCACGGCCGTCGCCGGCCTCGCCATGGCGACGCTCACGCTCGCCATGGCCGGCCTCGCCGTCCTGACCGTCCGGCGCCGCCGTCGCGAGTGACGGACGGCTGAGCCGGTTTCCGATAGTGGTCCGAGTATGGTGTGGGATGATTCTCACGAGGGTCGTCCCACACCATCGTCTAGTCGATGATTTCACCGGTCTCCGGATCGACCGTCGGATTGTCTTGTCCCAAGTCTATGCCTTGGGGCAAACCATCGACGAGCTGATGCGAGTATCTTCCCTCGGACCAGTCGTCACGGTTGCCGATGACATACAGTCGGGTTTTCGCTCGGGATACGGCGACGTTCAGCAGGTTCGGCTTGCCGTTGACCCATCGACGTGAGCCCGATCCCGCGTTCCCGGACTGGCTGCCAAGTACGAGAATGACGACATTGGCCTCGCGCCCCTGACTGATGTGCACGGTTCCGGAACGATTCTGCGCCAGATTCGTGGCGGTCTGATCATCGATATATGGCTGTCCGTTATTTCCGTCGAAGTATTCCCGTACCTCTTTCTTGTAGATCGGCTTGATCTCCTCGGCCACCGCCTTGAACGGGGAGATGACGAGAATGTCCTGTGGCATCATTCCACGGACGAACAGTTCGTGCAACAGTTTATGTAGTTGTTTGCCTTCGTCGGGTTGCCATTGTTTGGTCGGTTTGGAGGATGCGCTCGATGAAGAAGCTGATGTGTCGTACCAGCAGGATTTCTCGAGGGAATCAGCCGACGGTTGCGTTCCATCCGTGCCCGGCGTCTTTCGGGAAGAGGAGGCGCCTTGGACCATGCGGTTTTCGTACGCCATGGCGTTGCAGATGGTGAACATGGGCTCAAGACATCGCCGGTGGACGATAAGCGGCATACCGATCCACTGGTCGGCGTCGCCCAGTCGCGTGTACCGGCCCAGAGGGGTCTGCCGGTCGGCGCACTCCTGCACGTTGGAGGATTCAGGGCCGATCGTCACATGGAAGGTGCGGGCCAACAATCGTCTGACTTGCGGCGGTACGGTGTCCACCGGTTCCAGCTGGACCGGATCGCCGACGGCCACGCAGTGACGCACGCGTTGCAACAGGCCGGCGGCATACTGCGGCTGTGCCTGACCGGCTTCGTCGATCAGTGCCAATCCCAGTCGTTGCTGGTTTGCGACTCCTATGCCGCCGGCGAGCGGACCGAACATGCGCGAGACTGATGCGAATGTCGTGGAGATGACCGGTGTCACCAGGAACAGCGTTCGCCAGAGGGCCGCGGACATATCGGCGGGAAGGCTTTCACCCGACAATGAGATGCTGGATTTGAGATTGCGAAGGTTCGTCCAGAATCTCGTATGATTCGCGAGAATCGCCGTCTGATGCAGTGCCAGCGCTTCCAGGAACACCCGGGTGCGGGCCTCGTTCCACTCCCGGTCAAGATAGGGGGTTTCGCGAGAGTCCAGATAATTCCTGATCTCATCATCAAGCTTCTTCTCCAGATCGTGCCGCCGGTTCCTTGACTCGTCCATCTTGAACTGCGATTGCTCGATACTCTGCGTGACGTTTCGCCAGTCATTTTGCTGGTTCTGCCATTCGCGCCTTGCCTCGTCGATATGCTGGGCGTTGTCTCGTAGCTTTCTGTCCCATGCGAGACGTTTCCACACGAGAAGCCAGGATGGTTTGGACGCAAGAAGCTCGTTTCCCGCGAGTACCTGATTGCGGATGAACCCGTTGATGGAGTCCATCCGTCGCTCGATGGTAGACTTCCGGTCTTCTTGGTCGCTAATCGACTTCTGCAGCGACTGGATTTCGGCGTCCACCCACTCTATGCCTATATGTTGGCGTATTCCGGCGATCCACCGCTCGTAGTCCTTCTGGCGTTGGTGGCGTATGTTCTCTTCGCGTCTCAGTGCGTCGTCGAAGGACTGCTTGGCCTGGAACCAGACGTGGTTCCAGTCAATGCGGTTGTCATCGACCTGATTGAGCACGCTTTTGGCGACCAGCTCGTTCCGGATGTATCTCCCCGTGACGAATTCCTTATCGAATCCGTCGAAGAAGCGATTCATGTTCTTGGTGTTGCCCAATTTCGCGCAGAACAACGCCCATGATTCGGCGGCGGAGTCGTTTGTCTCGTCATCGTTGTCCTTCGCCGTCATCGCCGTTGCGGTCTTACCGAACGCGAATCCTCCATACGAGGAGGAGAAGCGTGATGCAAAATGCTTGTTGATCTCATCCTGCCAGTATGAATCGATTCCTTTCATCGAAGGCAATTCGAGGCTGATGTTTTCCACTGCCTTGTTGTTGGCGGAAGCCACGATGATTTCGAATCCAGTGATTTCCTCGTTCGGTCTCCAATACTTGGATTTTGTATCGGCGGACACCATGCCGGCGAACAGATCATCAGCCTTGTCGAGTTTCGCGAGTTTCTTCGCGCGTTCCGTGACGACAGCTGCTATCACGTCGCGCAGCAATGTCGTCTTGCCGGTTCCGGGAGGACCGTTTACTCCCAGCAGCGGCTGGGTGCTTCCCGCCAGAAAAGCCTTGAGTATTTCGTTCACGGCAAGCTGCTGGTGCAGCGAGAGCGTGTACTTCGGATTGGCGGGCCAGCATGCCTGCGGAATATCACGTGGCTGTACACGGTCGAAAATGACCTGGGCGCTGCGTGATCGCCCATTCTCCGACTTCGGATTCAGATCCATGCGGTCGGGATGGTTCTCGGACAGGTACCGTGCGAGCGGCTGTGACGACGACCACGGGTTGTTCTCCGTCTCACTGACCAACCGGTTCAGATCCTGCAGATAGAAGGAGTCCATGAAGTCCGCCGCGGTGTACAGGGGGGATATGCCGTTCTTGAGATTGATGCTGACGATCCGGCACTCCATAAGCGGCGGAGAGTCCGGCTGCCTGTCCTCGTTCGCATCGATGCCGTTGCCGGTGTCGAAACGCAGTCGGGCTCGGAGAAAACCGATGAGATTCGCGATGCCTCGGAACGTGATGAACTCGTTGGGGGTATGGAAACGGACACCCGCGTCGGATTTTTCCCATTCGGAGAGAAGAGCGGCGGCTTGGTCGGGACTTCCTGCCCTGGGCCATGATTCAGGAGGAATCGGCATACCTTGGTAATCGGCGGTGATGAGATCGCTTAATGCGCGGGCGTATTGCGACAGGTGGAGTGAGTCATCGAGCAGCATCCCGTCATCGCGGACGCTGACGGTGAGACATGCGGCCTGGCCGTCCGGCGTCTGCTCATGCAGCGCCACTTCCTCCGGCGAATGACCGTCGCATCGCTGCGGATTCCCCGCTGCGGTGGAGAGTATGCGGACAAGGGTCCTGAACGCGGTCCGCTGGTTGATGGCCACGGTGATCTGATAGCTGTGGTGGGGAAGCCACGTTATGGGGTTCCTGTTCCGGAGCAGTTCCCATCGATCCCTGTACTGTCTGCGGCGTGCCGCCACGTCGCGGGTGTGCAGCACATAGTCGCATTCGCCGGAGTCCGTGATGACATGTGCGGGGCGTACCCCCGACGAAGGCCTGGGACGATGCACGCGATAGACGATCGCGTGTTGCCGGCCGCGATCGTCGCCATGATCGAGGATACGGTCCATATATCCGTCATCGATGATGGAGCCAGGTCCCGTGAGCGTATCCGTCATCAGATGCAACCGTCGTTGGGCCGATGGGCTTACCGCGTAACGGCGTTCGCTTGACGGCTCATCGGTGAGATGCGCGCTGCGCAGCACGGCATGCGAGTCGACCTTCATGATGAGATGAGGCTTCTCGCCGTACAGGTGTCGCGCTCGGCTCTTGCGTTCCTTGGCGTTGCACGGCACTGTGGCTTCGCTCTGGTCCGCGAACGCAACGATATGCACTTCGACCTCGAATGGCTGCCAAGGCTCATGATCGCCGTACTCGTTTCCCGGCTCCGGGATCGGACCGTACATAACGTAGGGAGCGGTGCGCCGAGAATTCTCCAGGAGTTTGAAGTTCTGAGGCGTCAGTAGTTCGATGGCCCTCCAGTATTTCAGTATGTCTGCCGGAGCATTGGAAGATGCGTGCACGTCGTTGTTCATGGACACCAGTATGGCATCGTCTCCGATGATCCGCCGTTGATGACCCGTTTTATCGGCGTCGGTTCCGTGCCATGGACTGGCGGGAACCGACGCGTATGGCACGGAACCGACCGACACGAATGGTCGGGCTCCGCGTCAGCGCTTGCCGTTGTAGATCTCGTGGTCGATCACGTCGGCGAACACGCGGTTCACGGCCGGGCGCACGACCTTGAGCGACGGCGTCAGGCACTTGTTCTCCTGCGTGAGGCGTTCGTCGAGCACGACGAACTTGCGCACCGATTCGGCTCGGGAGACCGTCGCGTTCGCCTTGTCCACGTACTCCTGGATCTCGTCGCGCACCGCCGCGTTCGTGGCGAGGCGGTCGACCGGCGTGTCCAGCGACAGCCCGTGCGCGGGCAGCCACACGGCCAGCGCCTCCGGGTCGAGCGTGACGAGCGCGCCGATGAACGGCCGTTGGTCGCCGACCACGACCGCGTGCTCGACGATCGGGCACTTGGCGATCTCCTCCTCCAGCGGGATGGGGGAGACGTTCTTGCCGCCGGCCGTGATGATGATGTCCTTGATGCGGCCGGTGATCGTGATGCGGCCCTCGTCGTCGATCGTCGCGAGGTCGCCGGTGCGCAGCCAGCCGTCCGCGGTGAACGCCTCGGCGGTCTTCTCCGGCAGATTGTGGTAGCCGCGGAACACGTTCGGGCCCTTCACCTGCAGCTCCCCGTCCTCGGCGATACGCACCGAGGAGCCGGGCGCGGGCTGGCCGACCGTGCCGATCACGTTGTCGTGCACGCGCGTCGCCGCGAACGGGGCGGCCGTCTCGGTCATGCCGTAGCCCTGGATCATCGGCAGGCCAATGCCGTTGTAGAAGTGCGCCAGGTCGAGCGACAGGGGGGCGCCGCCGCACGCCACGTACTTGATCTTCGGCCCCAGGGCGCCGCGCACGGTGCGGTAGACGAGCGTCTCGTACTTCGCATGCTCGGCGATCTCCTTCAGCGTGTGCTTCTCGCCGGCCTGCTCCTCACGGCTCCACACGCGCGCCGCCTCGGCCGCGCGAAGGAACAGGCGTCCCTTCCAGCCGGCGCCCGCCTTGTGCGAGGCCGCGTTGTACACCTTCTCGAACACGCGCGGCACGCCCAGCAGGTACGTGGGTTCGAACGAGCGCAGGTCCGGCAGCAGGGACTTCGTGTCCGGCAGGTAGCCGACCACGCCGTCGTCGGAGGCGATCGACGCGTACTGGATGAAGCGCGCGAAGCAGTGGGCGAGCGGCAGGAACAGCAGCAGGCGCGGATGGTCGTCGGTGATCATCTCGTGCAGCGCCTCCGAGGCGGCGATGGTGACGGACACGAAGTTGCGGTGCGTGAGCTCCACGCCCTTCGGCGTGCCGGTGGATCCGGACGTGTACACGATGGTCGCGAGGTCGTCGATGCGCACGGAGGCGATGCGCTCGTCCAGCTCCTCGTCCGACACGGTCACGCCGAGGCCTTCCAGCGCGCCCAGCGCGTTGCCTTCGATCATGAGGATCTGCTTCAATGCCGGGCAGTGGTCCTTCACCGAGTCGAGCCGGTCGAAGCGCGTGCGGTCGTCGGCGACGGCGAGCTTCACGTCCGCGTCGTTCATGATGCGTTCGGCCTGCGAGGCGGAGTCGGTGTCGTAGATCGGCACGCTGACCGCGCCGATCGCGGCGAGCGCGAAGTCGAGCACGCCCCATTCGAGGCGTGTGGAGGAGAAGATCGTCACCGCGTCGCCCTTGCCGATGCCGAGCGCGATGAGGCCGCGCGCGGCGGACAGGACCATGCGGTGGAATTCGCCGGTGGTCACGTTGGCCCAGTGGCCCGGTCCGAGCTTTTTCTCGGCGATGACCGTGTCCGCGCCGGTGCGGTCGAGACGGTCGGAGAGCAGCGAGTAGATGGTCTGGTCGTCGCGCAGTTCGACGGACGATCCGGGGGTGGTGTAGTGGTCAAGCATGGTGCGCGTTCCTTACCGTTCCTTGCGTTCTTCCGTGGCCGGGCCCCTTCCCGCGATCCGCATGTCGCGGTGTCGCGGGCGTGGTTCCGGCCGATCATCGCCTAAGTTACGCGTGCGTAGCCTCGTGCGTGTTGTGCGCCATGCCACAACCGCGCCGTCGTCTTTTGTGGATTGCCGCAAACCCTTCCATTCTGCTTCGTTTTCCGTTACGGTGGCTTGAGATTCACGAAAGGGGATTCATGTTCGACAAACGATTGTTCCGGCTGGCGCCCGGCGTAGGCCGTCTGGTCGCCGGCAAGGTCGTCTGCATGTGGGTGGGCCTGCTCGCCAACATCGCGTTCGTGACGGCCGTCGTCGGCCTGTTCGCCCACCTGCTCCATGCCGCCACGCCGGGACTGATCGTCTGCAGCACCACGCCCTCCGGCACCGCCTGTCCCGTGGACGAGCTGTCGATCTCCGGCGCCACCGTCACGCCGCTGCCGGGCGACATCGTGTTCTGCACCGGCGTCATCGTCGCCGCCGCCCTCGTGCGCTATCTGACGACCGCCGCCGCCGCGCGTCTGGGCACCGAGGCCTCCGAGCGCGTCAAACTCGCGTTACGCGTCAAGCTCTACCGCAAGATGCTCGCGTTCGGCCCCTCCTACGCGCAGCGTGTGAAGACCGCCGACGTCGTCCAGTCCGCCGGCGAGGGCATCGAGCAGATCCAATCGTTCTTCGACCTGTTCCTACCGCAGTTGTTCTACGCGGTCCTCGCGCCGCTCACCCTGTTCGCCGTGGTCGCGCCGATGGACCTGCCCGCCGCCCTCACGTTCCTCGTGTGCGCGCCGCTCATCATCGTTGTGGTCGGCATGGTCGCGATGAGCGCCGCCCGCACGTTCAAGAGATACTGGGGCCGCTATACGGACATGGGCGCCGCGTTCCTCGACGACCTGCAGGGCCTCGAGACGTTGAAGGCGTTCGATGCCGACGCGCGCGCCGCCCGCGACCTCGACGGGAAGGCCGAGAACTTCCGCGTGATGACGATGCGCGTCCTCCAGATTCAGCTGCGTTCCCTCACCGCGATGGACGCGGTCGCCTACGGCGGCACCGCGGCCGGCATCTGCGTCGCCCTGTGGCGTTTCTCCACCGGCGCGCCGATGACGCTCGCCTCGCTGCTGCTCATCGTCCTGCTGTCCGCCGACTTCTTCATCCCGTTGCGCCAACTCGGTTCGTTCTTCCACGTCGCGATGAACGGCATGACCTCCACGAAACGCATCTTCGCGCTCCTCGACGCCCCCGAACCCGCGCGTGGCGACGCCGATCTGCCCGAAACGCACGACGCCGGCCTCGACGTCACGTTCGACCACGTCGCCTACACGTACGGCGACGGTTCCGGCGACGCGGCGGAAGCATCCGGCGCGGGCACGCCCGTCGCGCCGGCGCTCGCCGACGTCGCCTTCGACGCGCGCCCCGGCGAGCTCACCGCCATCGTCGGCGTCTCCGGTTCCGGCAAGTCGACGGCGGCCTCGCTGCTCGCCGGCACGCTCGCCGGATACTCCGGCTCGCTGCGTCTCGCCGGCGTGGAGGTCGCGACGCTCGGCGGCGAGGCGCTGTCGCGCGCCGTCACGGTGATCGGCGCGCGCAGCCACCTGTTCGCCGGCACGTTGCGCGAGAACCTCGCGATGGCGTTGCCGAAACGATATGACGACGATGATGACGCCGCCGACGTCGACATGATGATGTGGGACGCGCTGCAGCGCGCCCGCATCGACGATTTCGTGCGCGCACAGGCCGACGGACTCGACATGACGATCGAACAGGACGCCGCCAACCTGTCCGGCGGGCAGCGCCAGCGCATCGCCATCGCGCGCGCCCTGCTGCACGACGCGCAGGTCTACGTGTTCGACGAGGCGACCAGCAGCGTCGACGTGGAAAGCGAGACGCTCATTCTCGACGCGATCCGTGACCTCGCGCACAAGGACGGCAGGACGGTCATCATGATCACGCACCGCATGGCCAACGCCGAACACGCGGACCGCATCGTCGTCCTCGACCACGGCAACAGCGTCGAAACCGGCACGCACGCCGAACTCATGGCCCTCGAAGACGGCCGCTACGCGAAACTCTTCCGCACCCAAGCCGAAGTGGAGGACCTAGGGGAGGCAGATGGGAACAGGCCCCCTCTGACGAGGGGGCTGTCCCGCAACGCGGGACTGGGGGAGAGAACCGCCACAGCCCAGCCTGCCGACACACCGGACCAACCCCTTTCTACCTTCCGGACCATCACACGGCTGCTGGGGGAGGCGCGGCCGCTCGCACGGCTCATGGCCGCCGCGTCGCTCGCCGGCACCGTCGGTCACCTCGCCGCCACGATGCTGCCCGTGTTCGCGATGATCGGCGCGTTCGCGCTCGCCGGCCACCCCGTATGGTCGATGGGCGTCGCGCCGGCCGTCGCCGCGATGATCGTGTGCGCGCTGCTGCGCGGCCTCATGCGCTACGTCGAACAGTATCTCAACCACAACGTCGCCTTCCGCCTGCTCGCCCTGTTCCGCTCCAAGGCGTTCGCCGCGCTGCGCCGTCTCGCGCCCGCCAAGCTCGCCGGCCACGGCAAGGGCGACCTCATCGCCCTCGTCACCACCGACGTCGAACTGCTGGAGATCTTCTTCGCGCACACCATCAGCCCCGTCGTCATCGCCGCGACCACGACCATCGTCTACGCGCTCCTGCTGCTCATGCTCGACCCGTGGATGGCGCTCGCGCTCATCGTCGCGCACCTCGTCATCGGCGTGCTCGTGCCCCGCTTCTTCGCGACCGGCGTCAGGAACCTCGGCCCCACGATCCGCAAACAGGCGTCGTCGCTCGACGACGTCATGCTCGACGACATGCGCGGCCTGGGCGAGATCATCCGCTTCGGCCGCGGCGAGGACCGCGTCGCCATGATCACGCGGCTCACGAAACGCCTATGGGCGGAACACGTGCGATTGAGCCGCGTCAACGGCCGGTTCGCCGGCATCGCGGGCGTGCTCGTGCTCGTGCTCACCACGGCCGCCGCCGCGCTCGCCATCGCGCTCGCCGCCGCGGCTCCCGCACACGGTCCGGCATTGGTCGTCGCGTTCACGCTGATCGCCAGCTCGTTCGGCCCGACGATGGCGTTGAGCGCCCTGCCCGCGAACCTCACGCAGACGTTCGCCTCCGCCCGCCGCCTGTTCGCCCTGATGGACGAGGCCCCAGCCGTCGCGGAGACCGGCACCGCCACCCCCGCCTACAAGGGCATGCGCCTCGACCACGTCACCTTCGCCTACCCCGCCTCTTCTTCGCGCCCTCTGCCCGAACCGGACGGTACCGCTTCTTCGCGCCCTCTGCTTGAGCCGGAGACTACTTCTTCTTTGCGCCCCCTTGAGGGGGAGCTGTCCGCAACGCGGACTGAGGGGGTGTCCGCCGCCCTCACCGCCTCCGCCCCCGTCCTCGCCGACTTCTCCCTCGACGTGCCGGCCACCGGCATCCTCGGCGTGCAGGGCCCGTCCGGCCGCGGCAAGTCCACGACCATCAAACTGCTCATGCGCTATTGGGACCCGCAGTCCGGTGGCGTGACCCTGTCCGGCACGCCGCTGCCCGACGTGGACGCGCATCACCGCCGCCGCGTGCAGGCGCTCATGGGACAGGAGACGCACCTGTTCGACGGCACGATCCGCGACAACCTGCTGCTCGCCCTGCCGGAATACGATGGTGGCGATGCCGGTGACGCCGTGGCGGACGACCGTCTACGCGACGCCCTGCGCAAGGCCTCCGCGCTGGAGCTCGTCGACTCGCTGCCCAAGGGGATCGACACCCCGGTGGGCGAGCTCGGCGACCGTCTGTCGGAGGGCGAACGCCAGCGCATCGGATTGGCGCGCGTGTTCCTGCGCGACGCCGACCTCGTGCTGTACGACGAGCCGACGAGCCGTCTCGACGCGTTGAACGAGGCGGTCATTCTCCGGTCCATCCGCGACACGTCCGAGGGACGGGCCGCCGTGCTCGTCTCGCACCGCGAATCGGCGATGCGTATCGCCGACCACGTCGTGACGTTCTGACCGTATCGCCCGTACCGTCCGCATGGTTTCCGGGCATGCGAAAGCCCCCGCCGAATCGTCGACGGGGGCTTTCGCATATCCGAATCGGGGATTATCCCTTGATGAACGAATCCAACGTGTCGAGGGCGTCGTCGATGGCCTTCGCCTCACGCGCGTCCTCGGCGCGCTGGCGGGCCATCGCCTCCGCACGCTCATGCGCGGTCGCCAGCGAATCGGGGGCGCCGGAGACCGGGGGAAGCCGCTGAAGGTCGAAATGCCGGGTCGCGTCCATGTCCGTCATGCCGGAGCCGGGGAGGGAATCCAGATCGATGTCGGTGCGCCTCGTCCCGGACGTCTCGGCGTTCCGTCCCCTGCCTTCGCAGTCGAGCATGTCGATGGCGTTCACGGCAGCCTGCGCGTCCGCGTCGAGGTCGCGCGCCGGACTATCCGGCGCGATCGCGGCCGCGGTCTTCGCCGCGTCCGCATCGGAGCCGGCCGCCCGGCGTTCCGGCAGGTCGATGGTGACGTCCTTGGCGATGTCCGCGCCGCTCATCGGATTCGATTCGACGGTGATGCGCCGTACTTCGCCGTCGCCCACTTCGGTGGCCGTGGCGGTGCCGGCCATGAGGTCGGCGGCGATGCGGTGCGCGCGCGCCGTCGCGGCGACCGCATCGTGACGCGTGCCCGACGACGGCAGCGGCACGGTGGTGGACATCAGCGTGCCGTCGGTGCGGTTCTCGGCCGTGCCGAAATCATGCGTGACGCGTGCGGTGAGGTCGTCGGCCGTGGGATGGTGCGCCGCCGTCGCCCCCGAAACCGCGCCGGATGCCGGAGACGGCACGGATACGAGCGTATGCGCGGCCTTGCGCGCCTCCTCGACGGCGCGTTCGGCGGACAGGCGTTCCGCCTTCGCGCGCTCCTTCGCCTGGATTTCGAAGATCTGCTTCTGGGCGGCGACGCGTGCACGTTCCGCCGCCTCCAGGATGCCCATCGCCTGCAGCCGCTCGTTCTCGGCGCCCACGATCGTCGCCTCGGCGTGACGGATGTTCGCGTCCGCCGAGCTCAGCGCGTACTTCGCGACGGCGAGCGGCGTCTTCGGCTGCCACAGGTGCTCGATCTCCTCGAGCGTGCGTCCCATTGTCTCCGGGACGAGCGCGACGATGCCGGCCACGCAGATGATGTCGAGCAGACCGAAGATGAGGAACGTGATGCCGCCGCCGAGACTGTCCACCAGCATCGGGGTGAACTGCGCGATCGCCCAGTTCACGGTGAGCAGGCACATGATGCACAGACCGGTCGCGCGGCCGCGCAGGAACGTGGGGAACAGCTCGGGGATGACCACCCATGGGATCGGGCCCATCGAGAAGGCGAACGACGCGGCGAACAGCATGATGAACACGAGCGTGAGCAGCGGCATGCCGACGAGGTAGGAGCCGGCGATGCACAGGGCGAACGCGGCCATGAGCCCGGCGCCCACGGTCATGAGGCGCTTGCGGCCGACCGTGTCGATCAGATACATGCCGATCACGGTGCACACGAGCTCGCAGCCGCCCACGCATGCGGCGGTCATGAATTCGGTGTCGCCGCCGAACCCGAGGCGCGAGAACATGACGGGGCCGTAGTAGGAGATCGCGTTGATGCCGACGGCCTGGTTGAACACGGCGAGGAAGATGCCGATGAACAACGCCTTCTTGAGACCCGGGCGGAACAGGTCGGTGAACTCGTTCGACATCTCCTGCTCCAATTGGATGGACGCCTGGATGTCGTCGGTGCGCACGCGGGCGTCCTCGGTGCCGAGGATGTGCTCGAGCACGTGGAAACCCTCCTCGGGGCGCCCGTTCTGGATGAGGAACCGGGGGCTCTCCGGCGACCGCCACATGGCGATCAGGAACGCGAGGGCCGGGATCGCGCCCAGGCCGAGCATCCAGCGCCAGCCGATCGCGAGGTCCCATGCGGGCGTGCCGTAGGAGGCGATGATGTAGTTGATGACGTTCGTCAGGAAGATGCCGCACACGGCGAGCATCTGATAGGAGAACGTGAGCGTGCCGCGGATGTTCGTCGGCGCGGATTCGGTGATGTACGTGACGGCCAGCGCGGCGGTCAGACCGATGCCGAAGCCTCCGACGATGCGTGCGGCGATGAGGTCGTAGGGGCCGAACGTGAGCGCGCTCCATATGGCGGAGACACAGAAGAACCATCCGCCGGCGATGAGGACGCGGCGGCGGCCGAACCGGTCGGAGAGGAAGCCCGCCCACGCGGCGCCGACGATCGCGCCGAGCATGATCGAGGAGATGACGAGGCCTTCCATCACGGTGTCGAGCCGGTAGCGGGTGCGCAGGAACTCGATGGCACCGGAGATCGACACGGTGTCGTATCCGTACAGCAGGCCGGCCAGGCCCGCGCTCAACGCCAGTCCGAAAGTGTACCGTCCCGACCCGTGCAATCGTACCGCCGTTCCCAAGGGGTTCCGCTGTTTCGAGACAGCATGAAACAGACCCGCCATGCGCCTTCCTCTCAAATGCATCGATGGGGGATTACATACCGATACTATCCGGAGGGGCCGTTTTCGTCACCGGGTATTCCACAAGCGGATGCCGAATTCAGATGCGGCCCGTGGGGTGGAGAGTGGCGTCGGCTGCGACACGCCGGCGGCGTGGTGTGGTACACGGGTGTATCATATGAACTGTTGGTACACGGGTGTACCGCTGGAAGTCACTCGTGAGGAGCGCTGCGGAGGAAGGTCTTCGCGGCGGGAACAAGGAGAATGATATGCGTAACGTCAAGAAGGTCATCGCGGCCGCCGCGGCCGTGGCCACGCTCGTCGGCCTCGCCGCATGCGGCGGCGGTGACGATACCGCGTCCGTCGACACCGATACCGCGAACGCCAAGGGCGAAGTCGTGTTCTGGGGCTGGGGCAACGGCATCAAGGAGACCATCGCCGCCTTCGAGAAGGAGAACCCCGGCATCACGGTCAAGTATTCCAGCACCGGCACCGCGGCCGACACCGCCACGGCCCTGCAGAACGCCGTGGCCGCCGGCAAGGGTGCGCCGGACGTGGTGATGATGGAGGACGCCACCATCTCCCAGTTCGCCGTGGACGGCAGCATCGTGGACCTGAGCCCGTTCGGTGCCGAGAAACTCGAATCCGATTTCGCCGCTGGCCCGTGGGCCAAGATGCTGCAGGGCGAGGGCAAGCCGTACGCCCTGCCCATCGATTCCAGCCCCGAGGTGTTCTTCTACAACAAGGCCGTGTTCGACAAGGCCGGCGTCGACGGCGAATCCATCAAGACCTGGGACGACTACTACGAGGCCGCCAAGAAGATCCGCGCACTCGGCGACGACTACTACATCGCCAACAACGCGGGCGATTCCAACGGCTACCAGCCGTTCACCGCGCAGGCGTGGCAGGCGGGCTCCAACCCGTGGAAGGTCGACGGCGAGAACATCACCATCAATATGAACGACAAGGGCATGCAGCGTTACGTCGCGTTCCAGCAGAAGCTCATCGACGAGGGCCTGATCAACACCAAGATCTCCAACTGGTCCGACGACTGGTACCGTTCGCTCGGCGACGGCACCACCGCATCCCTGACCATCGGCGCGTGGATGCCGACGAACCTCGAGTCCAGCGCCGCCGCAGGCAAGGGCAACTGGCGCGTCGCGCAGCTGCCGCAGTGGCAGGATGGCGACCAGGCGTCCTCCGAGGACGGCGGTTCCGCGCTCGCCGTCACCGAGCAGTCCAAGAACAAGGCCGCCGCCTACAAGTTCATCGAATATCTCACCCATGGCAACGGCGCCCAGGTGATGGCCGACCACGGCACCTTCCCGGCGAAGACGGCCATCCTCGACGACGAGGACTTCCAGTCCCAGAAGAACGAGTACTTCGGCGGCCAGGAGGTCAACAGGGTGCTTGTCGAGGCTGCCAAGCGCAAGGTGAGCAAGTTCCAGTACCTGCCGTACAACCCGTACGCGCAGTCCAAGTACGGTGACGACATCGCTCCGGCCTATCAGGGCAAGAAGACCCTTAAGGCGGCCATGCAGGCGTACGCCAAGACGCTGGCCGACTACGGCGAGCAGCAGGGCTATACCGTCACCGTCAAGTAAGTGGCATGGGGCCGGTCCGGCCCGTGGCGACTGCGTCCGGGGGCGTCTCCTCCTTCCGCTCCCGGTCCTCCTTCCCTGGTCGCCGCATACCACTTGCATGATGCCGAGGGCGGGGATGCGTCCGGTATCCCCGCCCTCGCCATGTCCGACGGCGACCGAAGGCCGCTGCGGATCGTTGCATCGTCGGTTTGGCGATTGTCGATTGTTGATTGTCGTAGATCGATCATTTCGATCATTATGGAAAGCGCAAGGTGAGTAAATGTCTGGGCAGACGATGGAGTCGTCGGTCGCCATGACCGCTCGTCACACGCAACAGGCGCGTGTGAACCGGCATAAGGCGGATTGGCGTGGTTGGAAGTTCATGGGTCCGTTTGCGGTGGTGTTCGTGTTCGTGTTCATCATTCCGATCGTGTATGCGGTGTATATCAGTTTCTTTAAGAAGCAGATGATCGGTGGGACGCAGTTCGTGGGGTTGCAGAACTACGCGCGTCTGTTGGGTGATCAGCAGTTCTGGTCGTCTGTGGGTCGTGTGGCGTTGTTCACGGTGGTGCAGGTGCCGATCATGTTGTTCCTGGCGGCTGCGATGGCGTTGGCGATCGACAGCATGAAGTTGCATGGGACGAAGTTCTTCCGTATCTCGACGTTCCTGCCGTATGCGGTGCCGGCGGTGGTGTCCACCCTGATTTGGGGTTTCGTGTATGGCGCGAAGTATGGTCTGGTGGGTTCGCTGAACGACGTGTTGGGCGTGAATATCGACATGTTCGCGCCGAACGTCCTGTTGGCGTCGATCGGGAACATCAACACGTGGGAGTTCACGGGCTATAACATGCTGATCTTCTACAGCTCGCTGTCCACGATCCCGCATTCCCTGTATGAGGCGGCTTCCATTGATGGCGCGTCGGAGTGGCAGATCGTGAAGTCGATCAAGCTGCCGGAGTTGCGTGGTTCGTTGGCGATCACGGTGATCTTCTCGATCATCGGTTCGTTCCAGTTGTTCAACGAGCCTTCGATCTTGCAGAACATGGTGCCGGGCAACGCGATCACGACGTACTACACGCCGAACATGTACGCGTACAACCTGTCGTTCTCGGGTAACCAGTCGAATTATGCGGCCGCGTTGGCGATCGTGATGGCGGTGATCACGATGGCGATCGCGTATGCGGTGCAGTTGAACAGCATGAAGGAGCAGATGAAGTGAGTGCGACGACGGGTATCGAGACGTTGACTCCGGCCGAGCTCAAGGCGCAGGAGAAGGCCGCGAGGGCGGCGGAGAAGGCCAGGCAGAAGCGGGTCGCCAAAGACGAGGCGGCCGAGCGGCGCCGTGCGGAGAAGAGCGGGTTCGCGAACGTGAACAATCCGCGTCGCAGCACGTTGATGACGGTGTTGTGCGCGATCTTCGCGGTGTACTGCCTGTTCCCGTTCGTGTATCTGATGATCAACGCGACGAAGACGCAGGCCGACTTCACCTCGACGTTCGGCCTCGGGTTCGGCAAGAGCTTCGCCCTGTGGGACAACATCGTGACGGTGTTCACGTACCAGGACGGTATCTTCGGCCGCTGGCTGGTCAACACCCTGCTGTATGTGGTGGTGGGCGCGGGCGGCGCGACCCTGTTGGCGATCATGGGCGGCTACGCGTTGGCGAAGTTCCGGTTCCCGGGCAGGAAGGCCGTGTTCGCGGTGATCATCGGTTCGATCTCGGTGCCGGGCATCGCCCTGGCGGTCCCGCAGTTCCTCCTGTTCGCCAAGCTGGGATTGACGAACACGCCGTGGGCCATGATCATCCCGTCGCTCATCAGCCCGTTCGGCTTGTATCTGATGTGGATCTTCTCGGAGCAGGCCGTGCCGACCGAGCTTCTTGAGGCGGCGCGCGTGGACGGTGCGTCGGAGTTCCGCACGTTCTGGCAGATCAGCCTGCCCTTGCTGGCGCCGGGTATCGTGACGACGGCGTTGTTCACGATCGTGGCGACGTGGAACAACTATTTCCTGCCGTTGATCATGTTGAAGGACGCGGACTGGTATCCGTTGACGATCGGCTTGAACCAGTGGAAGGACCAGGCTTCCACGGCGGGCGGTCAGGCGATCCAGAACCTGGTGATCACGGGTTCGCTGATCACGATCATCCCGTTGGTGGTCGCGTTCCTGTGCCTGCAGAAGTACTGGCAGTCCGGCCTCGCCGCCGGCGCCGTCAAGGAGTGAC
>NZ_JBKEVC010000010.1:0-106699 GCF_056356895.1 Bifidobacterium sp. LH_424 | reverse complement strand
CCGGGCTGGACGCGTACATCGTCCACTGGAACACCAAACGACGCCAGAAACGACTCGGGGGACACACCCCGGAGGAATTCCGGAACATGTCCCCCACAGCCTGATCAGGTACCCTTAATAAACCACGTCCAGCAATCGGGGCGCAGTTCAGACGAGGGGGCTGTCGCCGTAGGCGACTGGGGGAGAGATAGCTGGAAGGCGACGCCACAGCGAAACGTAACGTCCCAGCTATCTCTCCCCCACCCGGCTCCGCCGGGAGCCCCCTCGTCAGAGGGGGCCAGCTTCACCCACCTAACGAAAAAGGCCTCTCCCCTGGGCCCCCTCTGACGAAGGGGCTGTCAGCCGAAGGCTGACTGGGGGAGAGACCTTATTTCACCTACTCACTCAGGCGCGACGCTTGCGGGCGAGCACGGTGACGCCGGCCGCGACGAGCAGCACACCGGCCACGGTCATCACGACCATGCCAGCGCTACCGGTCTTCGGCAGCCAGCCCTTGGTGTTGTTGATGGTCGTGGAGACGAAGCCGAGCTCACCCGTCTTGCCCTCGACGGCACCGGTGTAATCCTTGTTGCCGTCCGTCACCGGGATAATCTCGACATCGATCTTGCCGGAGAGCTTGATGTAGCCGACCGGGGCCTGGGTCTCTTCGAGCTGGTACTTGCCCTTGTTGATGCCGGAAACCTTGAGGTGGCCCTCGGCGTCGACCGGCAGGGAAGTCACACCGGCTTCACCGGCCTTGGCGGCGCGGTACTCACCATTGGCGACCTTGACGAAGGACAGGGCCTTGTCTGCACCGTTCTTGTAGACGGCGAACTCGGCACCCTGCGGCAGCTTATCGGTGAGGAGCACACCCTTGTCGTCGTAGAACTGCTTGAGCACCTTGATACCGAAGGTGTACAGCTTGACCTCATCCGGGACGGTGCGGTGCGAATTGTGCTCGTACGGGTTGTTCGAGTACTGGAGCTTCGCGTTGTTGTAGATCGGCTCGCCGACGACGGCCTTCTCGTTCACCGTGGCGGTGTACACAACGTGGATGTAGTTGTACTGGCGGATGGTGTCGTAGTTGAAATCAAGACGCCAAGTAGCGGCATTGTTGTCGGCGTCGAGATCGGTGGTGTTCTTGGTCAGCGTGTAGTTGACGCCTTCCTTGAGCAGGTTATCCGCGTTCTCGTCGACGCTCTTATCGTCCGGGAACTTCTCGGTGCCCTTGTATCCATAGACCTTGAAGATGTGATCACCGTTGTTGTCGTAGTTCGGAGTCAGAGCGTCGTCCATCTTATCGGCCAGCACGTAGGTCTTGTCGATGGCGTCGGTCGGGAAGACCGGCACATCGGAGCGCAGGTCGAAGCGGACGGTGTCGCCGACGGCGACGGTGTCGGAGCCCTGGTTGGACTCGTTCTTGCCGTTGTTGTGGCCGTCATTGGTCTTCTCGTTGACGGACTTGTCAAGGCCGGCGCGGCTGCGTTTGGCGACGACGGTCGCGGAATTGATCTCCCACTTCGTGGAATCAGTGTTCGCCTTGAAGTTCACATCCACAGCAACCGGACGGTAGGACCAGTCACCGACGGTGCCGTTGGCGTTGCCGTTGTTCTCGATGCGCACGAGGTAGCCACCGACCGGCACGTCCAGCGTCACGGTCGTGTCAGTGCCAGCAGTACCCTCAGCATTAGCGGTAGCGGCAACCGGCAGATTCTCAGCGGCGGCACCCTCGGTGAAGGCGGCGGAGAACTCATCGTAGAACTTCGCGATCTCGGAAGTCTTGCCGGTCTCCTTATCCGGAGCGCCGCTGTTCTCGTCGTTGGTCGGATCCGAGGTGAGGCTGGTGTATGCCTTGGTCACTTCGTGGTTGTCACCGATGTACTGCCTGTACTGGCCCTTGACCCAGCCGGCGACTGCATCGGTCCACGTGTACTGCGGGGTGGTCGGCACGTAGGACGGCGCATCCTTGGTGCCCGCGTTCGTGTAGTTGACGTTAATCATCTTGTACGCGGTGACGGTCGCGCCGACCTCCACGTTGCTGACGGTGATGGTGCCATTGACCTTGTCGGTGCCGATGGTCGGCGTGTCCGCGGCCAGGGCCGGGGCGGCGAGGCCGAAGGAGCCGAGCATGGCGGCGACCGCGGTGACGGCCACGGCTGCGATGCCGCTCTTCTTCAGGTTGAACATGATTCTTTCCTTCTTCTATTGAATGTGATTACGGATTATAGGAGGCCGCGCCGCGCTTGGGGCGCGGCCTCCCGAAAACTACTGCTTACTGAAGTTGTGCCCTCCTCCTCGAATCAATGGTCACAACCGTTACGCCAGCGAGCAGCAGCGCGCCGCCCAACGTGGCGAACATAACCAATCCACGGCCACCGGTGGAAGGAACCGTCATGTGCGGGTAGTTGTACAACTCGATGCCGCTACCATCCGTGGGGGTACCGAAGCCGGCAGGCTCGTTACCGTTCTTGTCGGCGATGGCCTCCGGACTGGAGACCGTGCCGTCCTTGACGGTAATCTTCCACTGGCCGGTCGGAAGGGTGAAGGCGGCCGGAGCCTTGGTCTCGACGAGGCGGTATTCGCCGTCGGAGAGGCCGGAGAACTTCACCTTGCCGTCCTGACCACTGGTCTGCGTATCGAACACCGACCATGCCTTATCGGCACCGACGTTCGAACCGTTCTGCCAGTCGACCAGATCGACCGTGCAGGAGCGACCAGAGGGCGCGTTGCAACGGTACAGCTGGAACTCCGCACCTTGAAGGTGCTGCGAGTGGTTGTCACCGTTGGTCTTCGTGAACTCGAACGCGGGCTTGAGCACGTTGCCGAACGCGAAGGTCGCGGCCGGAATCTCACCGGGCTTCGGCTGATACGTGACGTTGCCCTGCGCATCCGTGCTGGTGCCGTTGGTACCGACGCTCGTGAACTCGTGCTCGTACACCGTGGTGCCAGTCTCGGTCTGGTTGTCGGTGTACTTGATGACCGTCACGTTGGCCTTGTAGCCATAGCCCTTGCCTTCGGTGCCGTTCAGCGTGGATACGTCGACCGTCATCTTGTAGGAGACGCCCTCCGGGTTGTAGGTGACGTCGTGATCGGCCTCGTTCGGCTGCTCGGTGATCCAGTAAGTGAAGGTCTTGCTGTCGACCGGGTTGCCGTTGGCATCCTTCATGTCGCTCGAGTCATACGAGAGCGTCTTGAAGAGGGCCGTGGCGGAGACCGGGTTCTTGTCGCCCTTCTTCATCTCGACGGTGGCGGTGTCGAGCACCTTGCCGCTGTCGTCGGAGAGATGGAACGTGAACTTCTTGGTCTCGTCGCTCGTGGCAGAGCCTTCAAGCGTCTTGCCCACACCAGGCCTGATGTGCACCGGCAGCTTCGGGTTCGGGACCGCCTGAGTTCCGTTGACATTCGGGCTGTAGTAGACGCGCTTGCCAGTATTAACGGTAATAACCGCATTGCTGGCATCAAGCTGACCATTATCAATCAGGTCGTTGATGTACTGCTGAGCCTCTGCAAGGGTGTCAAACGTCAAACCGCCCTTAGAGGTCTTCGGCGTAGTCACGACATACTGAGGAGTTTCACTAATCAGTTGGGTCTTCTCATCAGCAGTGGAGACATCATTCAGAACAACAGAGTTACCGCCATTCTTGATGAACACGCCATTGCCGCCCGCGGTGACGGATTCCTTCTTGGAAGTGAGACGCATATTGCCCGTAGCAGCAAGCCAATTAGTAGCATCCTTAAAGTTATCAGCAACTGCAGTATTCTTCTCGCCAAATACCTCGGCGGTCTTTCCCTCACCATCATTAGCGGAGGCAGCAGTCACCGCATTGTCAGCGGCCTTGACTTCGATTTCAATCGTCTTGCCGGAAGGCTTATAACCAGCCGGGGCCTTAGTCTCCTCGACATAGTACGTACCCTGTTCAAGGTATGGGACAGTGACCTTGCCGTTCGCGTCAGAAGTATAAGTGCCAGTGTCCTGCCACTTAATCTCGCCCTTAGCATTGGTCACAACTTTGCCATCGGCACCAATCTGAGCCTGCTTGGCAATCTTGCCGTCCTTGTAAATCTTGAATTCGGCACCAGCAAGCGGCTGCTTGGTCTCCTCATCGATCTTCTGGAAGGACAAATCGGAAAGCACAGTGGATTCGCTCTTCATCTTCACCGTATTGAGGTATGCAACATTGGCACGGTAATAATAGTCAACGGAATTATGTTGGAAAGCAGCGTTGGCATAATAATTATACAAATCGTCAAAGATGATTTGCTCTTCGTACTCACCATCTTTGCCATTAGCAGGAATGGTCATTACAACTTTATTACCGCTCGTTGCAATAGCATTAGAAGTTTGTCCGTTGAAATACCCATTAACCGCGGTAGGATGAATATCATCCGAAGTACTTTTTGCTGAATTTACCGTAGTCAAATCAACAGAGGCAACACGGCCAGACAAAGTAGTATCAATTGAAATTGACACAGGCGTATTACGCTCACGCAAAATAGGAACAATGAGATCATTGTACGCTGTTGTCTGGAAATTATGAAGGTTCGCACCCACTGTTCTGGTCAAGTTAAGTTTATATGGATTCTTCGGTAAAACCGTGATACCAATAGACTTGACAATCACAGCCGGCCCCATATCCTTATCCGAAGGGAAAGGTCGGGGCGTTTCTTTATACGCATCCTCGATAAATGAAAGACTCTTATGAGTACCAACATTCTCAACGTATAGAGTTGAGGTATAAACCAACAATAAAATGCCGTTCAACACGGCATTATCCTCAAGCGGTTCCGTTATCGTAATTTGTGCGGCACGCGAATCCGGAGCACCGAAATACTTGATTACGTCAGCAGCCGTACGCAGCCGAGCACCGCCGTACAGGGCGCTGTTGGTGTAATCCTGTCCCGACGCATAAATCGTGTCATACACGGCGTTGGCGAACACTTTGGAACCAGTGAAGTTCTCATCAATGTACGCGCGCACATCATCCCAAGTCACGTTCTTCGGCAGCTTGGTCGGGGACGGATCGTTTTCCGCAACCATCTTGGCCGCGTCGATGGCCCAGTCGTGGCTGTATTTGTCGACCTTTTGAATCAGGACGTCGGCGCGGGTGGTGTCGAGCTGCTGGGCCTGAGCGGTCGGGACGGCGTTGACCTTGGTGGTCACGTCGTCGAGCTGCTGGTTCAGGGTGCCCACGTTGTCACTGGTGACTGCGAAATCCTGCGCGGAGGCATCCGGCAGCGCGTTGATCGCGTCCTGCGCGGCCTGGGCCTTCTTGCCCAGCTTCGTCTGCGTATCAGTATCAGTCGTCGCCTGAGCGCCGTTCTGCGCGGCGGCGGCATCGGCCGCCGCAGTGTCTCCTGCGACGACGGTGGTGTTGTTCTGGGTGGTGGTCTGCGCCGAATCGGCGAGCGCGAGGCCCGGCGCGAAGCTCATCGAACCCAGCATCACGACGGAGACCGCTGCAGCTACGACACGACCCACCAGGCCGCGCCCCTTCTTCGCAGCGGAACCCTCACCGGATTCCGGGGTCTGTTGTATGTGCAACATGTCGTGCACCTTCCTTGTTCCTCTTCTGTATCAAACAGCCGGAACGGCGACCACACACTACCTCAATCGTCCTTCCGGCCTTCTAAATACCGGTTTTAGTACAACTTTATGACACGAGTCTGCGAAACCCGACCATTATAGACATCATGTCGAATAATGGACAATCCGCCGCAATCCCCATCATTCCAACGATTTCCGCCGAAATCGAACACCCCCCCCCCGCATCATACGGGAATGGACGGCGTGTCATAGTGCGGAATCCCACACAGAATCAACCGCTTTCCCGGGCGCGTCACCGCTTACACGTGACACACGCGACATGCGCACCCACGCCGGAAACAGGGAAGCCCGCCACGGTGGGAACCACCGGGCGGGCTTCACTCACTCCCACTCACGCACACCGCGCAAACGGCGGCGTGACGGGCGTCAACGCCGCAACGCGGCCTTCAGATCGCGATTCTGGAAGCGGTCATGCAGCAGGCAATACCCGCCGAACACGACCAACCACACGACGCCAGCGACCGCCGAACCGATCGTGTCCGACGCAAGGAACAACGTCACGTAAATGAACACGAAGAATACAATCGCGAACGTATTCGTGAACTTGTACGCGGGCATCACGAAACCATCCGCGATGAAGTCCGCGGAACGGCGATACCGCTGATGCGCGACCATCGTCAGAATATAGATGAAGATGATCACCGCACTCGAGGCGGACGAAAACAGGACGAACGCGCTATGCACCTGCGGGAACGCGTTGATGACAGGCGACATGAGCACGCAGCCCGCCGAAATCAGGATCGCACGCGCCGGCACATGACGCTTCGACACCCTGCCGATCTTCGAGAACGCCGGAGAATCCGACTCGCTCGCCAACTGGTAGAGGTGCCTGCCCGCCGAATACAGCAGCGAATTCAACGACGACGACGCAGCCGTGATCACCACGAAGAACACCAACGCGGACGCCCAATTCAGACCCGCATACTGGAACACCATGATGAACGGGGACGCGAACGAACCATCCTTATTCGGCGTGAACGACGTCCACGGCACGATGCACATGATCGCCACCAGCGCGCCCACATAGAAAATCAGAATACGCATGATGATCTCGTTGATCGCCTTCGGCAGCACCTTGCGCGGATTCTGCGTCTCCGAGACCGTGACGCCCACGAACTCGATCGCCTCATACGCGAAGAACACCATCTGGAAGCTCATCAGGAACGCCAGCCAGCCATTCGGGGCGATCTGGAAGTTGGCGATGAGGTTGGCTAGGCTCGCGCTGCCCGCGGGCGAGACGCCGTCATGGCCCGGAATGCGGACCGCGTCATAGTGATAGCCGATGACCACCATGACCACGGCGGTGGCGATCATCGCGCAAATCAGCGTGATCTTGATCATCGAGAACCAGAACTCCGCCTCGCCGAACGCCTTCACGGCGATCAGGTTGATGGTGGACAGGATGACGAGGAAGACAAGCTCGATCAGCCATTTCCATGGCGTCAGATCGATGTCGAACGTGTTGAAGAACGTGATGAAATACGTGGAGACCGCCGTGATCTCCGTCATGCCGATCAACACCAGCACGATCCAATACGACCACCCGGCGAACTTGCCCCAGCCATTGCCCAGATAGCGGGTGATGAAATTGATGAACGTATGCTGGCTCGGATCGCGGTACATCATCTCGCCGATCGCACGCATCAGCATGAACATGACCAGGCCGACGCCGATGTACACGAAGACGATGGAAGGGCCGGTCAGGGCGATGGACTTGCCGGAGCCGAGGAACAGACCCGTGCCGATCGTGCCGCCGATCGCGATGAACTGGACGTGCCGGTTGTTCAGGCCACGGTCCATCTCGTTGGAAGCGTCGAGGGATTCGACGGATTCGAGGGTGGTGGGGGCGGTGCCGGTGGGGGCGGTGTTACTACTACCCGGCGCGCCGGCCGTGCCGGTCGCGCCCATACTGCTGCTTGCGCTCTTCTCGTCAGACATAGCCCGCGAGTTTACCGCCTGTTTGTTTCAAAGAAAAGGGTCAACTTCGCACCGATTATTACCGTGCGGTTTCGGGGGCGGGAGTGGAGGCGGGTGAACCCCCTCAGCCGGCCTACGGCCGCCAGCTCCCCCTAAAGGGGGGCGCAGAACACAACGGAATGCGCCTACGGCGCATGCAGTCTCATTTGCTCCCCCTTTTAGGGGGAGCTGTCCGGCCCTGCCGGACTGAGGGGGTAGGCCCCCTCAGTCGAGGGGGCTGTCCGCGAAGCGGACTGGGGGAGAGACAGCGGCCGCAGGCCGCATACAACACAGAATCGGCCTTCGGCCGATGCCATACCCCGCGGCCTACGGCCCTCCCCCACTCTCCCCCAGTCCGCTTCGCGCCCAGCCCGACCGCAATCACGGACAGCCTTCGGCTGACCTCATATCAGCTCGCCCCTCGATGCAACACAAGCCCGAAATCCCGCCGAGGGGCAAGAAAACTCGCCCCTCGACGCGAAATCAGCCCGTATCCTCACCGAGGGGCAGCAATCCCCCACCACCCCAATCATCACAAATCATCAAAACCCTTATTTTCCAACGATTCCGGAAACAACCACCACACTCCCCGACCGCGAAACTCGCCCCTCGACGCACTCCACACCCGCAATCCCGTCGAGGGACAACAAAACTCGTCCCTCGACGCGAAATCACGTCACATCTTCATCGAGGGCCAACACGCAACCAGCAACCAACCCACGCAACCGACTCACCCGCGCAACCAGTCCATCGCATTGAGAATGCGGATTCCCTCTTCGGTGACGCCTTCGCTGAACCGGTCGAGGGTAAGCACGATCCGCGGAAATGCGTCGTCGAGCTTGCGCAACGGTGCCAGCTCGCGTTCACGCGTCTGCTCCTCCGTCATGTTCAACGTGACCTGGATGTACTGCCGATCCGCGCCATGCCGCGCCACGAAGTCGATCTCGCCGCCCGGCAGCACCCCGACGGACACGTTCCAGCCACGTCTGCGCAACTCCATGTAGACGATGCCTTCGAGCTGCGCGCCGCGATCCGCCCCATTGAAACCGTTGGCGAGGTTGCGGAACCCGTTGTCGACGGGATAGTACTTGCGTTGTGGTCGCAGCAGCTGCCGTCCGCGGATGCGCGACTGCTCGCACCCGTACACGATGAACGCCTTCTCCAACGCGTCGATCTGGTTGTCGATTGTGGCATATGTCACCTTGAGTCCGGCGCTGTTGAGCGTGTTCACCACATTGTTGGTGGAGAACATGTTGCCGGATGTCGCGAACAGGTACCGGCTCAGCTTCTCCAACGTCGCGAGATCACGGATGCCGTAACGTCGTGCCACGTCCTTGACCACCACGGACTCGTAGACGGCGTCGAGCACCTCGCCCGCCCGTGCCCGGTCCGGTTCGACGGCGCCGGTCGCGTAGAGGCCCGGCATGCCGCCGAACATCATGTAGTCGGCGAACAGCCGGTCCTCGCTCGCGCCGGGCCGCCGTTTCGCCATATGCGTCGCGTATTCGTCGTAGGACAGCGGATACACGGGGATTTCGACGTATCGTCCGGTCAGGTATGTGGCAAGTTCGCCAGACAGCAGTCTCGCGTTCGATCCCGTGATATAGACGTCCGTGTCGGCGCGCGTGTGCAGCCGCCGCACAACCTGCTCCCAACCAGGCACGTCCTGGATCTCGTCAAGCAGCACGACGAACGGGCCTGGCCCGGCGGCATCGAACGCACGGCGGAGATCGTCGTACAGGTCCGTGGCGGAGTACCCGATGGGCGTATCGAAGGAGTCGAAGCGACGATGGTAGATGTTGCGCTCCTGCAGCCCCTGATCCAGCAATGATTGCGCATACCGATTCAGCAGCGTGCTCTTGCCACAGCGACGAACCCCGGTGAGCACCTTGACTTCAGGCGTATTCCGGTGACTCTCCAGCGCAGACATCAGCTTCTCACGTACAATATAATCCACGACCGCACCACCTCCTTATTTTTAGTATACTAAAAATAGCGAAGCAAGGAAAAGCAAAGTTCACTCACGATGCATGCCGTTGCAGTTACTTCCCCTTCTGCACACACGAATGTCAAGTTAGGGCCCATTATGCAAAAAATATGCAGAATTACGCCTTACTGAGATAATCCAGTGCGAGAAAGATTTGAGAGATTCACCTTTGGCAACTTTGCCAGCCGGTCTTATCTTATCGAATCGTATCTTATCGAGCACAGATAAGATAAGATTCGAGCCCGCATACAACACGGAATCGGCCTTCGGCCGATGCGATACCCCCGCGGCCTGCGGCCGCTCCCCCACTCTCCCCCAGTCCGCTTCGCGGCCAGCCCGATCGCAATCACGGACAGCCTTCGGCTGACCTCATCTCAGCTCGCCTGTCGGCGAGCACATCGCCTACAAACACCTCCGGCGTTTGCTTCACGGCGATGTCCCAACAGAGGGGGGCCAAATACAACCCTTCCTTGTCCCCCAACGCAACACAAGCCCGAAATCCCGCCGAGGGACGAGAAAACTTGCCCCTCGATGCGGAATCAGTCCGTATCCTCACCGAGGGGCAGCAATCCCCCATCACCCCAATCATCACAAATCATCAAAACCCTTATTTTCCAACGATTCCAGAAACAACCACCGCACTCCCCGACCGCGAATCTCGCCCCTCGACGCGAAATCACACGGTTCCCTTATCGAGGGACAAGCAAACCTGCCCCTCGACGCAATGGAGGCACCAAACCTCACCAAGGGGCAAGGAAGGAGACAAAGGACCGCCATTCGCAATGCACATGTCCGTACATGCGCCGTACACTGGGGGTATGGCTACAGCAACGCAGGGCAAGGACAGCCGCTTCGAGATGCGGCTGAGCCAGGAGCAGCGCGCCCGACTGGACGAAGCCGCCGAATCCAAGGGACTAAGCACGTCGCAATGGGCGTTGTCCAATCTTCTGTCCGCCGCGGACCGGGATATCCGCGAAGCGCATATCATGCGGCTGAATCACGAATCATGGGAATCGTTCGCATCTGCGCTCGACGCACCCATGCCGTCCGCGCTCGTCAATCTGCTGGAAAGCGAGCCAATCTGGAAGTGACCACGTTCAGCGCACCCCGCAAACTCACCCCGGACGACGCAATCGACGATTTCCATTGCGGACTACCCGTGGTCGACGACTGGCTGGAACGACACCTCGGCACCGCCCGCAAGCAGGGAACGGCCGTCGCCTACGGAACATTCGCGAACGACGCACCCGCAACCGGCACCTTGGCCGGCTTCTACACGCTGAGCGCGTTCAGCATGGAACATGCGGACGCGCCGGGATGGCTGCGACGCAACACACCCGACCCGATTCCCGTCATCCTGCTGGGCATGCTCGGCGTGGACATACGTTTCCAGACCATGCACGTCGGCAGCCAACTGCTCAGGGACGCCGTACTCCGCGCGCTGGGCGCCGCGGACATCATCGGCGCACGGGCGCTCGCGGTGGAACCGGCCACCGACCACGCCGCCGCATTCTACAAACGCTACGGATTCCGCCACATCACGGACTCCGCTTTGATGTTCACCCCACTCACCATCCCCCACGCGACCAGTCCATCGCGCTGAAAACAATGGCCCCCTCTGATGGCACATTGCCGGCAGAGGGGGCCAGTCGCCAGTCGCGACGGGACTACTTGGCGAGGTCGGCGAGGAGGGGGGCGACCTGCTCGTCGTAGGCGGTGAGGGCGGTGTCGATCACGTTGTGCATGTCGTAGTACTTGTACGTGCCGAGACGGCCGCCGAACACGGTCTTCGGCTCGGCCTTCGCCTTCGCCTCATACTCGGCGTACAGCTTCTTGTCAGCGTCCGTGTTGATCGGGTAGTACGGCTCATCACCGCGCTCGGCGAAGCGGGAGTACTCCTCCCAGACCACGGTCTTGTCCGGGTTCTGCTGCTCGCGACGCTCCGGGTTGAAGTTCTTGAACTCGATGGCGCGGGTGTACGGCACGTCCGCGTCGGAGAAGTTCATGACCGGGCAGCCGAAGTGGTCGCCCTCGTCGTAGCGGACCTCCTTGAAGTCCACGGTGCGCCACTTGAGGTCGCCCAGCTCGTAGTCGAAGTAGCGGTCGATCGGGCCCGTGTACACGACCGGCACGCCCGCCTCCTGCAGCGCCTTCTTGTTGTACGGCTGCGACTCGTCGAAGAAGTCGACGCCCAGCTCCACGGTGATGCGCGGATCGTCGATCATGCGCTCCATCCACTTCGTGTAGCCGTCCTTCGGCAGGCCCTCCCACGTGTCCTTGAAGTAGCGGTTGTCGTAGTTGAAGCGCACCGGCAGACGCTTGATGATCGAGGCGGGCAGCTCGCTCGGATCGGTCTGCCACTGCTTGCCCGTATAGTTCTTGATGAACGCCTCGTACAGCGGGCGGCCGATCAGCTGGATGCCCTTGTCGTTGAGGTTCTGCGGATCGGTGCCGGCCAGCTCGCCGGCCTGCTCCTCGATGACCGCGCGGGCCTCGGCCGGCGTGTACGCCTTGCCGAAGAACTGGTTGATCGTACCCAGGTTGATCGGCAGCGGGTAGACAACGCCGTCATGCGTCGCGTACACGCGGTGCACGTAGTCGGTGAACTCGGTGAAACGGTTCACGTAATCCCACACGCGCTTGTTGGAGGTGTGGAACAGGTGGGCGCCGTACTTGTGGATCTCCGCGCCCGTCTCCTCGTCGAAGTACGAGTACGCGTTGCCGCCGATGTGGTCACGCACGTCGATGATGTGCACGCGCGCGCCCGTGTGCTCCACCGCCTGCTGCGCGACCGTCAGGCCGAACAGGCCCGCGCCCACGATCACCAGATCCGGGTACTTGTTCTCCAGCGTATTATCCACCATGGCTTCAAACCTTTCACCGTCCATGTGCGTTTTGTCGCATCCCATCCTACCGGCCATGCCATACTGAGCGACTCCGCACGGTCCATTCGCGCCTGCCACGCGCGGCACGACCCACAGGCACGACTCAGCCCGCACTATTGGGTTCCGCAAAACGTTACAATTCCACTACTCCGACAAGAGAAAAACGTTACAAACTGACCACTACGACCAAGAAAAACGTTACACGCATCAGCAAAGGGCGGTACGACAGGCGCCAACGGAACAACGTGCTGGCAGTCACGGAATGGCATATCGACCACGCCCGGGTGCTCTGCAAGGGCAATGCAGCAGGATGGGCCAATCACCTATCTTCCGCTGTATATGACCATGTTCATCGTCCCCGAACAACTACCTGCTTCGCTGCCGTTCACCGTGGATTTGAGCGCCTTGCAACGGTGACGGGAATCCACCCCGCCGAAATCCGTCGTGCATATGCGCCGATACGATGATGGGCATGAGCGATTACGGGAATCAGGGACCATCCGCAACGACGTTCGCCCCCCGCCACATCCTCGTGACGGGCGGAGCCGGATTCATCGGCGCGAACTTCGTGCACTGGGTGGCGCGCGAACAGCCGGACGTGCGCATCACCGTGCTCGACAAACTCACCTACGCGGGCAAACGCGAAAGCCTCGACGGCGTGCCCGCGGACCGGCTCACGTTCGTGCACGGCGACATCTGCGACGCCGGACTGGTCGAATCGCTGCTGACGGGGGCGCCGGAGCACGACGGCGCGATGCACGCCGCCGACGCCGCGACCGGCGCAACGGGCACAACCGGAGCGATCTCCGCAACGGCACCGATCGACGCGATCGTCCACTTCGCCGCTGAATCGCACAACGACAACTCGATTCTCGACGCGACGCCGTTCCTGCGCACCAACATCGACGGGACGTACGTGCTGCTCGAAGCGGCGCGACGGCACGGACTGCGCTACCACCACATCAGCACCGACGAAGTGTACGGCGACCTCGCGCTCGACGAACCGCGCAAATTCACCGAAACGAGCCCGTACAAGCCGTCCAGCCCGTATTCGGCGTCGAAGGCGGCGAGCGACCATCTCGTGCGCGCATGGCACCGCACGTACGGGGTGCGGGCGACGATCAGCAACTGCAGCAACAACTACGGGCCGTACCAGCATGTGGAGAAATTCATCCCGCGGCAGGTGACGAACATTCTCGCCGGCATCCGGCCGAAACTGTACGGGACGGGCGCGGCGGTGCGCGACTGGATCAGCGTGGAGGACCATTGCAGCGCGATCTGGGCGATTCTCACGCGCGGACGCATCGGCGAGACGTACCTGGTGGGCGCGGACGGCGAAATGAGCAACATCGACGTGCTGCGCATGATCCTTTCGCGCATGGGATTGCCCTCCGACGCGTTCGACCATGTGAACGACCGGCCGGGCGGCGACAAGCGCTATGCGATCGACGCCTCGAAGATCACGCGCGAACTCGGATGGCGGCCGCGCCACACCGATTTCGCCGCGGGCCTCGACGAGACGATCGCGTGGTACCGCGACCACGAAAGCTGGTGGCTGCCGGACAAGCAGGCCACGGAGGAAAAATACCGGTTGCAGGGGCACTGAGCGGGGCGCGTCGGGCGTATGCGCCGACGGATGCGCCCAACGGATGCGACGGATGTTATGCCTCAATGGGCACGTTCGACGCTGCTCGACGCCACGGATGTGTATGGTTCGGCGGGCAATGTGTATGGTTCGGGGGCGAATCTGCATGGCTCTAGGGCCAACGTGCAGGAATTACGGGCGAACGTGTAGAGATTACGAACGAACGTGTATGGGTAGGGGCTGAAGAGACGCCGAATCATGCCGGGGCGCGGTAGACATTTTGTTGGAATTCCGGGCTTTTCTCAGGAGCCGAAACGCTCGGAAGCGGCGGTCTTCAGCACCACACCATGCACGTTGCCGCTCCAGAACTACACGTTCGACCCGAAATCATGCAGGTTCGCCCATAAATCATGCAGGTTCGCCCGCGAACCATGCACGTTGCCGCCTGAACCATACACTGCACGAGCCATGTACGTCGTCTCCGTTGGAGGGAGGGGCGCTTTCGACTAAGCTGGTGCCCAGCGAAACACGGAAGCCTCATAGAAAGCGCGCGGATATGAAGATTGCGGTTGCCGGTACCGGGTATGTGGGCCTGTCGGTGGCGTTGCTGCTGTCGCAGCACAACGAGGTGCACGCGTTGGACATCGTGCCGGAGAAGGTGGAACTGCTCAACGCCGGCAAAAGCCCGATCGTGGACAAGGAGATCACCGCGTTCCTCGACGCCGACAAGTCCGGCGAACGGCCGCTGGACTTCCAAGCGACGCTCGACCCGGAGCAGGCGTACACGGGCGCGGATTACGCGATCGTCGCCACGCCCACGAACTACGACCCGCAGAAGAACTATTTCGACACGTCCAGCGTGGAGGCGGCGATCAAGGCGATCCGCACGTACGACAAGACCGCGTGGATCGTCATCAAGTCCACGATCCCGGTGGGCTACACGCAGCAGATCCGCGAGCGCTTCGACGACCGCCGTATCCTCTTCTCCCCCGAGTTCCTGCGCGAAGGCCACGCCCTGTACGACAACCTGCATCCGAGCCGCATCGTGGCCGGCGCTCCGCAGGACGACCCGGAAGCGGTCGAGGCGGCACGTACGTTCGTGGCGCTGCTCGCCGCCGGCGCCGACCCGGCCGAGCGGGATCGCACGAACCCGGACGGCACGACCGGCATCCCGGAGCTCGTGGTCGGCACCACGGAGGCGGAGGCGATCAAACTGTTCGCGAACACGTATCTCGCGCTGCGCGTCGCCTACTTCAACGAGCTGGACACGTATGCGGAGAGCCGCGGACTGGACACGCGCGAGATCATCAAGGGCGTCTGCTACGACCCGCGCATCCGCGACGACTACAACAACCCGAGCTTCGGATACGGCGGCTACTGCCTGCCGAAGGACACGAAGCAGCTGCTCGCCAACTACGACAAGGTGCCGCAGAACCTGATCGAGGCGATCGTCGAGTCGAACACCACGCGCAAGGATTTCGTGGCCGACGAGATCCTGCAGCTCGTCGACAAGGCCCGCGCCGCCGGCAAGGAGCGCCCGGTGGTGGGCGTGTACCGGCTCACGATGAAGTCCGGTTCGGACAACTTCCGCCAGTCCGCCGTCCAGGGTGTGATGAAGCGCATCAAGGCGAAGGGCGTGGATGTGGTCGTGTACGAGCCGACGCTCGACAAGCCCGATTTCTTCGGCAGCCCGGTCACGCATGATCTGGCCGCGTTCAAGCGCGATGCGGATGTGATCATCTCCAACCGTTGGAATGCGGATCTCGCCGACGTGAGCGAGAAGGTGTACACGCGCGATCTGTTCCGGAGGGACTGACGGGGAGCGGGGCGGGCGGCCCGCGCCGCTCCGCCTTGCCTCCTTCCGTCTCGCCTTGCCTCCTCCCATTCCGCCTTGCTCCCTCCCGTCTCGTCCTATGGCGGATTGCGGTGAACAAGGGGTGAATTCGTCCTGAACCTGCGGCTACAATGTGCCGGTACGTTATCGCAGTGGACAGGTGGGGACAAGTGGGCAAGCCGCAGGATGAATCAACGGAGCATGCGTCCACGGAATACGCGTCCGCAGAGCATGTGCCCACGGACGCGTCCGAACGCGGATCAGGCATTCTCGACGCGGCGAGGCTTGTCGACATCGACGGGATCGACGACATCATGCCGATGGGCCTTTCCCTCGACGAGCCGTCGTCTTCGGCCGGGGCGAGCGCGGGTTCGGGCGTTGGTCCGGCCGCGGGTTCGGGCACCGAAGACGCGGCGGATTCCAAGGCCGATTCCGTGTACTCTCCGCAATCCGCTCCGGATTCCGCCACCGACGCGGAATCACCCATCGACCGTTTCGAAGCTCATGTCGCCTCGGTCGAGGCCGGTATCGCTTCGGTCGAGGCCCGTGTCGCCTCGGCCGAAGCCAGCGTCGAAGCCCACGTCGCCGCCGCCAAGACCAACGTCGCATCCACCGAGGCCCGCGTCGCCGCCGACATCGCCTCGGCCGCCAACCACGTGCCCGAATACGCGCGGCAGCTGGCCGACCAGTCGAAGCCGCTGATCGGCTCCGCGCGCCGCACCATGGCCGCCGCCGCACGCAAGGCCAAGGCCTTCGTCCTGCACTGCGTCTCGATGCTCGTCGCGGCGATCGCCACACTCCGCACGTCGATGCGCGACTCGGCATTCATCACAACGTTCGTCACAACGCTCCCCAAGCGAATCGCCACGGCGTTCGCGACGGCTGCCACCGCAATACGGCCCATCGCCCGAACCGCCGCCCGAACCGCAACCCGCGTCGCCGCCCAAGCCGCCCGAACCGCGACCCGCGCGACCCACTCCGCACTCACCGCCATCCGCGCCAAAGCACTCCCCGTCCTGCGCACCCTGACCGCGAAACTACGCACCCTGTGGAACACCCCCCGGTGCCGCGCCATCCGCGCCAAAACCCGCGAAATCTGGCTCAAGCGCCCGAAGTGCCCGTACACGCTGTACCTGCTGGTCACGGCGCTGATGACCGCCGCGGCCACGATCTTCATCCAGTGGGGCATGTACACGGAACCCTCGTACGACGATCCGAACGCGGTCGACGAGACCACGAAGGCCCTCAACAGCGTGAACGGCCAGCTCACCCGATTCGTCGCGCAGATGTGGCTGTCAGGAAACGGCGCAGACGACACCAGCAAGCTCAACTGGCTGCTCAATTTCTGCGCGCTCGGCATGATCTACCTGGTGATCGTGTTCGTGCTGAACCGCTTCTGGGTGGCGACGGCCGTGTTCGGCATCACGATGAGCGTGTACGCGGTGGCGAACAGCATCAAGATGGACCTGCGCAACGAGCCGATCCTGCCGTCCGACCTGAGCTTCCTGTCCAGCGGCAACGGCGGCGAAATCGCCTCGTTCATCCCGGCGGGCAGCCGGCCACTGGTCAACGGCACGATCACGATGCTCGTCTGGCTGACCGTAATCTGCCTGATTCTCCAGTTCGTCGACGGCCGACGCTGCGTGATCCCGTTCCATTGGCGTCGCCCGTTCCGCAACGCGAAGACCATCGCGGGCAACGTCACACGTCTCGTCGCCGCAGGCACGAGCATCGCGCTGCTGTGCTCGTTCACGTGGACGCTGAGCATCCCCGGCGCGTGGGGCTATGAGTGGGCGAAGAGCTGGGGCGATTCCCCGCAGCTGTGGAACGCGGCCGGCGACGCCCAGGCGAACGGCCCGACCATCAACTTCCTGCGCCTCACGCACCCGAAGATCATGGACAAGCCGGAAGGCTACAGCCAGAAGACGATGGAGGAGCTGGCGCAGAAGTACGCCAAGCAGGCGCAGAGCACGAACAAGTCGCGCAAGAACCGGCTCACCGACAGCACGGTGGTGATGATCCTCTCGGAGACGTTCTCCGACCCGACACGCGTGCCCGGCGTCAGCGTGCTCGAGGATCCGATGCCGAATATCCGCGCCGTCAAGGATTCGACCACGTCCGGCCTCATGCTCTCCCCCGGCTACGGCGGCGGCACGGCGAACATCGAATACCAGACGCTGACCGGCCTGGACCTCGCGCTGTTCGACGATTCGATGCAGTCCATGTACCAGGAGCTCGTCCCCCACCAGAAGAGCCCGTACTCGTTCAACCAGATCTGGAACGCGCGCTACGGCAAGACCGGTTCCACCGCGTTCCACCCGTACTACAAGAACATGTACCTGCGCGACGGCAACTACAAGAAGTTCGGCTTCGACCACTTCTACACGCTGGACAGCAAGCCGGCGATCGCCCATCAGGACACGGTCGACAACAACCCGTACGTGAGCGACGCGGCCTCCTACCAGAACGTGATTGACCAGATCAACAAGGAGCGGCACCCGCAGTTCCTGCAGCTGGTCACGATGCAGAACCACTCCCCGCACAGCGGCTGGTACAACGACAACCAGTTCGACTGGGCGAACGTCTCCGAGAACATGGGCGACGACGAACGCTACGCGGTGAACACGTACATGAAGGGCGTGAACATCACCGACCAGGCGACCGCCGACTTCCTGAACCAGCTTGACTCGATGGACAAGCCGGTCACCGTGATCTTCTACGGCGACCACCTGCCCAGCGACTATACGACGGCCGCCGCGGACCGGCACAACGACCTCACCCTGCACGAGACCGACTATTTCATCTGGTCGAACCAGGCGTCCGGCGATGCCGGCTCCGGTGTGAAGCTCGACCCGGACAAGGCCTCGACGAGCTACACGTCGCCGAACTACTTCATGGCCCTGGCCAGCGAGCACATGGGCGCGAAGGTCTCCCCGTACCTCGCGTTCCTCTCCTCGGTGCGCGACGACCTGCCCGCCATGGAGCGTCTGGTGCTCGGCGCCGGCGGCTTCACCGACGACACGTCCACTACCTACCTCGACAAGAACGGCGACACGATCAAGCGCAGGAACCTCTCCAAGCAGCAGCGCGAGCTCCTCAAGGAGTACCGTCTCGTCCAATACGACATGACCGCCGGCAAGAACTACCTGGCCGGCACCCCCTTCTTCGACGTGAAGTAACGGGCCATGCTCCCGCCGAAGTGTAGGCCGACAATCGTGTAACAGGCGACCTGCATGAATTCCGCCCGAACCTGCATGGTTCGAAACCGAATGTGTATGGTTCAGCCCCGAACCTGTAGGTTCCGGAGACCAACCTGTAGGATTCAGACACGAACCTGCACGGGCAGGTCTTGAAGAACCGCTGATCCGCCCGAACACGCGCCACCGGTTTTGGTGGAATTCCAAGCTTCTGCGAAAGCGGCTCCGACCCGGAAACCGCCTTCTTCAACACTACACCGTGCACGTTGCGGCCCATGACCTACACGTTCGCCCCGGAATACTACAGGTTCGGGGCTGAACCATGCAGGTTCGCCGCCGAGCCATACACGTTCGCCCCGAAACCGTACACGTTCGCCTCCGGGCTCCAGCCTCCAGCGCTTCGCCTTCCAGCACTGTTCGGCCTCCAGCCCTTCCAGCGCTGTTCAGCCTTCCAACCTCCCGCGGCTACCCCACGCAACTTACCCCACGCTCACCACGAACGGGCTTGCGGGCAGTTTGGCCGAATCGTAGAGCATGCTGGCGCTGTTGGGGGCGAGCCCCCACAGGTAGCGCACCTGCGTGACGGTGTCCACGTCGTCGGAGTGGACGATGACCTGATTGCCCTGCACGGTGGCGTCGGCCGCGTGGAACGCGCCGTCCGAACCGGCCACTTCGAAGCCCTGCAGCGGCGTCGCGGTCACCGTGGCGGGTTCCGTCGCGGTCGCCTTCAGCGTGTAGTCCGGTTTCATCGCGCGCAGCCCGATCGCCGTGTTCGCGGCGAACGACACGGCGACGGTGGAGGCGTCGCCGTTCACGGCCTTCGCGCTCTGCGCGATCGGCCCGGACGACGCGACCCCGTTCCCGGTGTTGCCGCTCCCGTCCTCCGCCATCGCGAACCACTGCGTCGCCATGCGCTCGGCCAGAATGTCCTTGCCGAGCGGGTGGATCACCTTCGACGTACCTTTGTCCGTGTCCATCGAAACGGTCATCGCGAGATTGTCGGTCGTGCCGAGCGCCGCGCTGCCGAGCACGTCGAACTGCGCCTGCCGCACGATGGGCGTGTACTGGTTGCCGCCGCTGTAGCGCGCGAGCTGCACGTACAGGAACGGCAGGTCCTCTTCGCCGAACACGCTGCGGTATTGGTTGATGAGCGCGGCGAAGTCGCTTTCGTAGCGCAGCGCCGTGGCCTGCGTGGCGGCGTCGTCCTCGCCTTGGTACCAGAGCACGCCGGCGACGCGGTATCCGGCGAGCGGCTTGACGTGGTTCGCGTAGATGTCGCCGCCTTTCATGTGGCGTGCGATGCCGGTGCCGCCCCACGCAATCTGGATGATGCCGACGGGCACGTTCGGGTGGGCCTTGCGCAGACGCGCCGCGAACAGCTGCGGCAGGTAGCCGAGATAGTCGCTGTTGCTCCCGGTCGCGGACGCCCACTTGTGCGCGGTGACCGAGCGCAGCGGCAGCGACGAGCCGCCGAGCTTGCGTTCGACGGCGAGGAAGTGGATGCCCTCGTCGTTCACGGTCTTCGGCAGGTCGCTTTCGGCGAAGACTCCGGCGATGTTCCCCGCGACGAGGTCCTTCGTCCCGTAGTAGTCGACGTGGTTGAGCTCCATGTTCGACTGTCCGGCGGCCACGAACACGTCGCCCACATACACGTCGCGCACGGTGCGCGCCACCTGCCCGCCGATCAGGAACGCGAGCGTGTACGCGTCCTTGCGCGTGGGCACGTTCTTCACGGCGATGTCGAAGGTCGTGCCGACGGCCACCTGCTGCGATGATTCGATCTTCTGGTCGCCGTGCACGAACCGCACGGTGAGCTGCACGCGTTCGGCGTCGTCCCCCGATTTCGCGCCGGTCCCCGAGCCGTTCGTCCCAGAACCGTTCGACCCCGTGCCGCTCTTCTCCAGCGTTCCGCGGATGTGGATCGGCTTCCCGCGTTGCAGTACCATGCCCGGCATGTAGTAGTTCGGCAGGCTGACGCTCACCCCGGAGACCGCGGCCGAGGAGCCGGTGCCGGCGGAATCACCCGTACCGGAGGAACCGCCGATCCCGCATCCGCCCGTCACCATCATGGCCAGTCCGACCGTCGCCGCGAGCGTCGCGCGCACGACGGCGCGCACGCGGGCGCGCACCGTGGCGCGCGTTCCCCGGATAGTCTCACTCAACAAGCTGATCCTCCGTCCGTCTACCGATTCCATATGCCGATCCCGTATGTCGTCGTCTGCCGATCCGATTCAGGCACCCGCCGCCGGCCCCGTTCGCGCCGACCTGCGTTTGTATACTGACTGGTATGGTACAGGCACAGGCTGCAGCCGGAGACACGGCTTTTGAGGATACGCCCAGCGGCGCACCAGACACGACACCGACGTCGCCGATCACGGCATCGCCCACGACGCCCTCCCCGGAACCGGCCACGCGCTGGGAGACGGTGAACCGCGTCGTCTACCCGATGCGCAACGCCGGCCAGACGATGCCGCTCTACGCGGTGAACTGGCATCCCGCTCATTTCGACCCGAGCGTGTTCGACGAACGCGACAACCTGTACAGCGCGGATCCGAACGGCATGACCCGTTCCGAACTGTCCCGGCTCATCGCGGCCAGTCGCCGCGCGGCGGTCGAGGAGCCGCACGGGTTCGCCGTCGACTCGCGCAACACGATCACGTTGGCGGCGGGCACGCACCTGTCGCTGTGCACGTATTTCAACGCGTTCCCGGCCGGCTATTGGCGGTACTGGACACGCGTGAGGAGCGTGCGGTTCGCCGCGTGGGCGACGGGCAAGGGCACGGTCACGCTGTTCCGCTCCACGGCGCGCGGCCTCGCCGCGCCGGTGGAGACGTTCACGATCGACACGAAGCATGGTGACGGCGGCCCGGAACGTCTCGTCGCGGAACTGTCGCTCAAAGGCATGCTGGACGGCGGCTTCTACTGGTTCGACGCGCGCGCGGACGCCGACGCGTCGCTGACGGTCGGCGACGCGGTCTGGCAGGTCCCGGCTCGCGTGCGTCGCACGCGCGAGCCGGGTACGGTGTCCGTCGCGATCACGACGTTCAATCGTCCCTCCTACTGTCTGGACCAGTTGCGCGCGATCGCCGGCGAACGTGAGTTGCGTGATCGTCTGGACACCGTGTATTGCACCGATCAGGGCACGGATCTGGTACGCGACCAGCCCGGTTTCGCCGAGACGGCGGACGATCTGGGCGGTCAGCTCACGTATATCCGTCAAGGCAATCTGGGTGGTTCCGGCGGTTTCTCGCGCGGCATGTACGAGACGGTGAAGGCGGGCGTGAGCGACTACACGCTGCTGCTCGACGATGATGCGATCAGCGAGCCGGAGTCGATTCTGCGTGCGGTGCAGTTCGCGGACTACACGGTGCGTCCGGTGCTGGTGGGCGGCGGCATGTTCCATATCGACCATCGCACGGTGCTGCACGTGCAGGGCGAGCGGTATGACGCGCGTGCGCAGTGGATGGAGCCGTCGCGCGGCGCCGAGTTCAACCATGATTTCCGTTCGGAGCCGTTGGCGGACAGTCCGTCGATGCACGCCGTGCGCTTCTCTGATTTCAACGGATGGTGGTTCTGCCTGATTCCGGTCGAGACGATGCGTGCGGTCGGTTTGGGATTGCCCGTGTTCATCAAGTTCGACGACATCGAGTATGGTCTGCGCGCGAAACGGCATGGATTCCCGACGGTGAGCCTGCCGGGCGTGGCCGTATGGCATATGGGCTGGCATGACAAGGATCCGGCCCGCGGCTGGGAGGAGTACTTCCAGGTACGCAACCGGTGGGTCTGCGCGCTGCTGCATTATCCGAACGCGGGCCGTGCGGCCGCGTTCCGCATGCTCTACGAGGAGGCGAATCTGGGATTGCGCATGCTCTATTCGGGCATGGAGCTGAGCCAGCTGGCCCTCGCGGACCTGTTGAAGGGCCCGGAGTATCTGGTGGAGTCGCTGCCGACGAAGATCGCCGAAGTGCGCGAGGCGCGCAAGGGCTTCACGGACAGCGTCACGTACTCCAGTCCGCTGGATCTGCCGGAACCGGACGATCACGCCGATCGCGCGTGGGCGCCGGCCGGCGCGCGCGAAGTGACGAAACGCGGCATGAAGGCGGTGCTCGCCGCCCTGCGTTCCCGTTCCCGCGCGGACGGTGCGAAGGACGAGGCGCCGCAGGTGGCGATTCCGGCCCGGTTCTCGATCTGGCCGTCGTTCCTCGGCGTCCGTTCCGCGATGGTCACCTCCGCCGACGGCGATTCGGTAGCCTGGTTCCGCCGCGACAGCCGCCTCTACCGCCGCAACATGCGCAAGTGCCTAGGATTGGCCCGCCATCTCGCCCACGACTGGGAACGCCTCTCCCAGACCTACCGCGACTACGGCCTAGCCTCGATGAGGACCTGGGAGCGAATCTTCCACACCGCGGAACAGTAGAAAAACGGAGGTCCGCTCACAGTAGTGAGCGGCCCCAGTTCTCTCTCGGCTCCCCTTGTCAGGGGAGCTGTCGGCGAAGCCGACTGAGGGGTAGTCTGCTCCCCTAGGGGGGGCGCACGGAAATTGCCATGCACACAGCGCATGCCCGTGTCCTCTGCTCCCCCTGGAAGGGGGAGCTGTCCGGCGAAGCCGGACTGAGGGGGTACCACCTGAAGGCAAAATCACGCTTCCGGCTGCTGCGGGAAGTCGACCTTCGGGTTGAACTTGATGGCTTTGAGCAGCTGGCCATAGATCTTACGGCGCAGCGGCAACGCCACGTTGCCGCGACGCATGGCATTGTGGACCATGATGCAGAAGTACAGGTACTGCCACACGTTGCGATGGTGCAGACGGTAGGAGCCCTCGTTGCGGGCGCCGTAGGAGAACTTCCACACGTTCTTGTCGTTCACCATGGAGTAGTTGACGCCCTGGTTCACACCCATATCGTGCAGCACGACGCTGTCGGTCACTTCGACACCGGGGCACGACTTGGTGATGCGCAGCGTGTATTCGGCGTCATCGAACCAGATGAAGTACTCCTTGTACGGCAGGCCGAAGGCCTCCATCACCCAGCGCGGGACGAGTACGGAGACGAACGAGCACGAGGTGACCATGACCAGGTTGTCGTAGCCCTTGGCCTGCAGGCGGCCCCAATCCCAAGTGGGGACCGGGTTGTTCATCTCGGAGATGGAACCGTCGATGAACTTGACCATCGAGCACACGTAGGGCACGTCCGGGCCAAGCGCCTTGACCGCGTTACCGTAGCCTTCGAGCAGCTTCTCCAAGGCAGTGGGCTGCGGGTAGCCATCGTCGTCGAAGATCCAGACGAAATCGGCACCGAGTTCATAGCCTTTGCGCATGCCGGCGGAGAAGCCGCCGGCACCGCCGGCGTTCTCCGGCAAGGTGACGATGGTGATCTTCACCTTGTCCTTCAGGGGGAAGTCACGCTCGTATTCAGCCAGATAGGCGGCGGTATCGTCGGTGGAGGCGTTGTTGACGATGACGAGCTGCTCGGGCAGTCGCGTCTGCGCTTCCAGCGAGGCAAGCACGTTCTTGAGTTTCTCAAGACGGTTGTAGGTGACGACGATCGCGGCGACCGTCTTATTTGCGGATGGCATGATGGCTACTTGCTCCATTCGTTGAGAATCTGGCGGAACAGGCTGTTCGCGGTCTGCTTGTGCGAGAAGGTTTCAAGACGATGCTTCTCGACCTCCCACAGCTTGCGACGATCGGTCTCGTTGGAATCCAGATGCTCAAGCGAACGCTTCGCATCGTGGATGAACGACGAGGTCATGCGGCGCAGCAGGCCCTGAGGCGGCACAAGCGTCTCTTGGGATCCGACGTTGGCGGACAGCACGGGAACGCCGGCGCTGATCGCCTCGATGGTGGTCAAGGTGATGCCCTCGTTCACAGAGGAGACGAGCAGCACGTCCGCGTCCTCGTAGGTGCGAGAGACGGGGATGCTCATCGGGCGACGCTCGATCACATCATCCAGCCCGTAGCGTGCGATGAGACCGTCGGTGAACGTGTCCATATCGCCACTGCCGTGCATGATGAAGTGGAACTTGCCGGGAGCGGCCTGCTTCATCGCCTTGGCGACGAGGATGAACGCATCGGGACGCTTCTGGCGGGTCATGCGGCCGATGAACGCCACGTTGAGGGCCTTCGGGTCCTTACGCTCGCTGTACTGCACGTGCTTGGAGTCGGCGGTGAGACCGACGAGCGGAGCGTCGATGACCTTGGACGCGGGGATATGGTGGACGTCCTCCATCCAATGCTCCAGCTGGGGGGAGATCACGTGATGCAGGTCGATCCACTCGTCATGGGCCACGGATTCACGCGGGAATCCGCCACGGAACATGTATTCGACGATGTGCAGGGAGTCGACGATCTTCACGTCCGGGAAGTACTGTTTCACCCACCAGGCGTTGTCGTACATCCACTGGCAGTGGTGGATCATGATGCCGCGGATGTCGAACTGCTCGAACAGTGCGCGCAGGATCGGCGCATCGCCGACGCGGTACTGGAGCGGCATGGTGAGCGGAATCACGAGCGCCCCCTCGCAGATGGGGTCGGTGATCCACGGCTGGTGGCCGTCGGAGTCGGTCAGGACGATCGGCAGGAATCCGGCTTCCTTGGCAAGCTGGATGGTCTCCATGCCCCAGCGCTCAGCGCCACCGGCCTGCAGCCAGTGCATGGCGACGATGACGGCCTTACGTGCTCCGGGCACACGCGGGCCAGGCTGAACTTCAACCCACGGGTGATGGTTGCGTTCGTTGGAGTTGGCCACGTCGATGGTGAACGGCTGGTACTCAACGACCGAACCGCGGCTCTTACGCTCGCGCTCGGAACGCTGCAGTTCGCGGACATGATCGAAAGCGACCGGCCAACGGTACTCGAGCTCGTTGTACAGTTTGACTTTGCGGCTCCCATTGGGCGCATGCTCCCAGACGTCCTCGTCCGTGGCATCGTCCGGCGTGAGCAGGATATAGCGGATGTTGTGGTCAAGCAGCTGCTCGTCCCCGGCGAAGTAGTGCGGGGAGAATTCGGATCGCGCGTTCACGGTGGAAACGGCGTCGAATTCGCCGATGGGCTGGCGCCCGTCGGTCTCCGTGCAGGAGCCGTTGAGGGTGGAGGTGTCGGTGAGGCGGGGGTACTGCCACTTCTCACCCATGTAGATCCGGTAGTGCAGGGTGCGCCCCGGCTGGATGAGCGAATGGTAGTTGACCGCCGCCGTCACGAGCTTGCGCTGTCGCGGACTGAGCGAGTCCAGAAACTCACACGCGTCCTGTTCAAGTTGGAAGAATCGGCACATAGGCCACATTGTACGCACGTGGGGCGAACGCGAGTTAGAAGCCGCTGACGCTGCCCATGAATGTGAATAGATCCACACATTGCACATTCAGCATTTTTGCAACGGTAGGAATCTTGAGATGCTTCCAAGGACGATCATTCATATTCTGCGATTTTTCGAACGTGATAATCGTCGACTGGAATCGGATGGCCGCTCCGATTAACCAAGGATCCGCAATCGCGGCACCATCCCAGTCACGAATAGCCTGACGCTGATACCCGTTGGAGGAATTGCCGATAGTGCGTATGACCTGCTGGAATCCGTCAACGATACCGGCATCCCTATCGGAGTCGATGACATATCCTTCGATTCCGTCCAGCCAGTCGTCCAGCTGGTCGGAACCATGTCCACCATAGGTCTCGTCACGCACTTTATCCAGCACGCCGACGATCCCTTTCTCCGTCAACTCCTTCAACCGGCTCCAAAAAGCCTGCGACAATGTGAAAACCGGAGCATAATAGCTGTTATAGGGTGTGATGAGACAGTTGGTGTCAATCAGATACTTCGGCTGGACAGAAGGAATCAATTCCAACTGCTCGGATTCATTGATTGCACTCATAGTCCGGCCCTCTTCAGCAACTCAGGAAAAGTCTGCCGATTAGTGCCTGTGAGTCTATAAGCCTCTGTATAGGAAGTGCGCCCTTCTGCGACAGAGGCCGTGAGATGATCCAACAGACGTTTGTCAAACCGGCTGAGTTTGGTGTTGTAATAGTCTCCGCCTGCGGTACCTCCCGCGATGGAGTTCCGCTCAGTCCAGCGACGCGCAGAATCGGCGATGCTGTCATAATCCTTCTGACCGATGAAACCATCGTTGAAAGCGCGCAGGGCGATGCCAGTCCAAGATACAGGGAACACCTTGCGAGTCTCTTCGATTCGTTGTTCGACGGATAATGAGTCATATCCGGCTTGGTTCCAAACCGCTGTGAACTCCTTGTTGGGCATCAGTATTTCCCCGGCGACAGCATTGCACGCCTGTTCCACCCCACCCGTGGCACGGGGTGTGGAGCTGTCGTTGAACAGCTCATCCTGTCCCAACCACAGATGAGCGAATTCGTGCACCAAGGAAAACAGCCGGGCTGCCGCAGGCTCATCAGCGCGATTGATGAATATGAGTGGCGCGTATTCATCAACAAGTGCGAATGCCCGGAATTCTTCGGGATTGAGCTTCCTATGAGTGTTGTCCCCGACTATGCCGTTCATCATGACGATGATCTGCGCCTGCGCGGCACGTTCACGGAGAAAAACGAACGCCTTGATGGCGCCTGATGCTTCCTGCCTCTCATACCAGGTCTTCTCAATCCCCAGTGTGTTTCGAATGGCCTTAGCTATCTGCGTCACACCAGACTTGACAGTCATGGAGTTGACGAAAGGCAACGGTTCGCCGCCGTTATCGATTTGGTCTTGGCGCGCCCAGTCCTGGATTCTGGACATGTCGGCGACGGTGTCCACAAGCTCCCGTGACGGAGTCTGCAACGGCTCGTTGCCGATGGTGCGATGCTCGAATACGGCCGGCGTATCATTAATGGGTTCTGCGAGGAAGAAATAGCTGAAAGGAACATGCAGCTTCCTGCTGACATCATTGATGTCTTTGATGCTTGGACAATGCTCTCCGCTTTTCCACTGCTGGATGGACTGCCGCTGAGAATCGGTAAGCTGGTTGGCGGAGCCGATGCTCAGTACCCAATCCAACACCGCAGGGGAGATGCTCACGCTCACTGTTGCAGCCATGTGACGCTCCTCCCCTGGTTAACTCTCGGACTACAGTCATGCCGATTGTACGGCACTTTACTGGGAAAGACGCTTCCCCGATATAGTTTAGTGTCTTTTTATGTAGCTGATTGTGTTGGTGTCTATTATGTAGTTTTTCCTGTCGTTTTTGGCGGTGACGTCGAGGATGATGCCGGTGACGATGAGCAATAGCCCGACGATGACGAGCATGATGGCACCGATGAGCGTGGGGAAGTGGACGACCACGCCGGTGCTCACGAAGTCCGCGGTGACCCATCCGCACAGGATGATGCCGATGATGAGGCCGAGTCCGCCGAAGAAGGGCAGCGGCTTGTACTCGCGGATCATGCGGAAGATGGTGCTTATCACCTTGATGCCGTCTCCCACCGTGTCCAGCTTGGACACGGAACCGGCCGGACGGTCCCGGTATTGGATGGGCATCTCGTACAAGCGCAGATTGTTGTTCAGGGAGTGGATGGTCATCTCGGTCTCGACCTCGAAGCCGCGCGAGAGCACGGGGTACGTCTTGACGAACGTGAAGTTGAACGCGCGGTAGCCGGTCATGATGTCGGTGACGTGCGCGCCGAACAGGTGGTTGATGGAGCCGCGCACCAGCCGGTTGCCGAAGTTGTGGAAGGGACGCTTGTTCTCCTGGAAGTACGTGGAGGAGAGGCGGTCGCCGATGACCATGTCGTATCCCTCGAGCACCTTGGCGACCATGTCGGGGGCCGCGTCCGCCGGGTAGGTGTCGTCGCCGTCGGCCATGACGTACACATCCGCGTCGATGTCCTCGAACATGGCGCGGATCACGTTGCCCTTGCCCTGGCGCGGCTCCCTACGCACGACCGCGCCCGCCTCCCGGGCGATTTCGGCCGTGCGGTCGGTGGAGTTGTTGTCGTACACGTACACGGTCGCGTCCGGCAGCGCCACCCTGAAATCACGCACCACCTTCCCGATCGTCACCTCCTCGTTAAAACAAGGAAGCAGCACAGCAACAGAAGGATTCACGACGTTTTCAATCATACTGCCATGATAGGAGGCGGTATGGCCCTTTCCCTGCCGGAGTTGCATGCGAACCAACAAAGCAGATACACTTCAAACACGGATAAACCTTTGTGCAAATACACAAATAGTCAGGAGAGTGGCGAATTGAAAGAAGAGGCAGCGGTTCGTAATCGGCGTTTACTCAATAAACCGTTATTGGTAATCAGCTTAATCACGGGGGTTCTGATTGGGTTTGGCAACGCATCAGCAGCCACCGCGAGTTTCCCAGTCACGTCAGCATTGATGTGGATTCAATGTGTTCTTTTTACAGTACTGACGTACATTCTTTTTGCTTTAGCAGAAAAGTTATTATCATATTGTCGAAACAAAGGTGCCTTGCCGCAAAGGAAGTTGGGGAAGATAGATTTCTCATTCTCCCCAGTCTCATTAGCAACAATAGCCGCATTCATCTTTATCGCATGGTTGCCTTATCTCATAATTTTACGCCCTGGTGTTATCGAGTGGGATGCCGGTGACCAGATTGCCCAAGGTCTCGGCTATGCCGCATTCGGGCAGGACCCTGGACAAATATATGACCATCATCCATTTCTCGAAGCCATTATTTTTGCACAATTTATCAAAGCAAGCATCACGCTTACCGGCTCTTATAAATTGGGCACATTCGTGTTGGTGATACTGCAGAGCATCGGCATGTCAATTGCCTTTTCCTGCTTGATTGCTTATATCAAAGTAAATTTGAAGGCACCATTCGCCATTGTTTGTTTCTTTACGCTTTTCATTGCCCTATTCCCTGTTTTTCCCTTCTACTTCTCTACAGTTCTCAAGGACTCATTCCACGCACTATTCCTGCTCCCTTGGGCTATTATGTATGCGGAAATGGTTAGAACAAAGCTCTCCTGCATAATGAAAATACGGTTTTCTTTAGTATTCCTTATTTTCACCATCCTTGTTTGCCTCACTAGGAAAACCGGACCCGCACTGGTGTTTTTGTCCCTGCTTGCCTTGGTATTGGTCAAAGCAAGCATTTGGAAGAGACTTGCCGCCATCGTGACGGCATTCGTGATGTTCTTCTCCATGTCGTCACTTTTGCCCAAGTATGTGTACCCGATGCTGAATGTCGTTCCCACGGACAGCGAACAGTATTACATCATTCCCTTGCAGATGACAGCGCGTTGGGGCAAAGACCATCCGGGAGAAGCCACCGAAAATGAGAAGAGAGTAATTTCTCATTTCAATATATTCACTTACAACGACATGGCGGAGAACTACGAGCCATTCCTCACCGACAAGGCCTCCATGTATAAGCTGGGTGACGCCTCATTGAGAAACGATTACCTCAAAGTATGGCTTGCGCAGGGGCTCAAGCATCCCAAGTCCTATATTGATGCCTTCGCGGCGCTGGAATCAGGCTGGTTCGCAATCAGCAAATCCCCGAGCGGGCATCCTACGTATCCGTACCGCACAACCGGCAATCAAATAACCGTTTTTTATCAAACCATCACCAATTCTGATACGACCGGTCATTTCATTACCAGCAATCCAAATGATCCAATGAATGACACTATGGGACGCTGGTATGACTACTTCAGCCAGATTCCGGTAATCAACATCACCACATATACCGCTTTCTGGACGTGGATTCTCCCCATGTTTGCTATATACATAGCGCTTCGTCGGAAAAACACCGGTGTATTTATGCTCCAATCGGTGCCATTCCTGCTGAGCATCGTTTCACTATACGCATCGAGTACTGCCTATATATCAAGGTATATGCTCTTCGCCACGTACCTTGCTCCGCTACTTATTGGCATTGTCTGCTCGGAGACAGCAGAAGACCGGTAATGAATGGTGTCCCTCCGCATGATGATGCGGGGGGACACATTGTCATTCCACAACCATTCGAGTAAGCGGATGAACGATGAGCATGTCAAATATCCACGCGAATGCACTGAGCAAAATGAAAACCATCACGATGATTCCTAATTGCGCGATGCCTTGAGCAATGATTCCTGACGGCTTCACTGCGTAATGAGACACCAAGTCCCAAACGATTCGGAACCCGAACCAGTTCTCGTGGATAAGGTAGATGCCGAACGTGGTGGGAGCGATAGTGCAGATGGCTTTCTGCACCATCGCCGGAGACCGATTCATATCAATTCTGCTGACCATGACGAATACCAAGGTACCGATGATGATAGGAAACAGCACGATACCGTCATGAATCTGATACTTCCATCCCATGAAATCGACCAGCCACGAAGGTCCTGATATGTAATGGTTGAAAGCTGCCATCAGTACGGTCAGCAATACGATAATACCCAGCATGGGAAATGCCTTAAAACGGTCCGAGAAATCCCGATAGTACTTGCGCAGCCAACCGCCAATCAAATACCCCAGCATGGCGTAGACCAGATTGTTCCAGTTCGTTGTCCGGCCAAAGATGAGAATCTGGATGCTGTAGAATCCCATCAACACAATCAACGCCTCCATGGAACGTCTCGGCAGTGTCGCAAACAACGTATTAAGATACGGCGCGACCAGCAGCATCAGCAGATAGGCTCCGATGAACCAGTAGCTGTCATAGAGGAACGGGAATATGCTGGCGTATATGGATTTATACAAATCCGGCCCGTGCATCACTGGCTCCACAGCCGTAGGATAGTGTCTGAACGCGCCCATCACCAGTACGATGACGAGGAAAGCGATGGAGTAGCAGAACATCTGCAACCAGGTCTTCAGCAGACGGTTCCATTTGAATGATTTCTCTACTAGGAAGTATCCAGAAATGATGAAGAAAATAGATACGCCCACCTGACCGTATTGCACAATCAGGAATCGCAATGCCGACCACCAGCCGGGTTCTTGCTGAAGCGCAATCCGCAACTGATGATGATCCCAATCGAAATGGATGATGAAGTGGCATGCCAGAATCAGGAACATCGCAATGATGCGCAACAGCTCAATGGATACATTCCTTGCACCAGGTTTATTGGGCATAACCGTTCCTCCCTAGACCGCACCAATCTTGCGGCGAGACGCCGCCTCACGCGTCTTCTCCAGCAAATCCATACCTAATATAGAGGGAACCTTCGAAGTGATGACCGCAGACGGGGGTATACTATCGGCATATTTTGTCCTTTCGAAGAAGCGGAGCCGGCATGGAAGCAGTATCATCAACCCCTCTCGTTTCGGTCATTATCCCCGCGTACAACGCGCAGGAGTATGTCGCCGCGTGTGTGACGAGCGTCACGCAGCAGACCGTAAAGGACATCGAAGTCATCGTCGTCGACGACGGTTCGACCGACCGTACCCGCGAGATCGTGGCGTCAATCGCCGAACAGGACACTCGCGTCACTCTGCTCACCCAGTCCAACCAGTACGCCGGCGTAGCCCGTAACAACGGCATGAATCACGCCACCGGCAAGTACTTATACTTCCTCGATGCCGACGACTTCATCGAGTCGAATGCGCTGGAGACGATGACCGGCATCGCGGAACGCACCGGCGTGGATATCGTCGTCGCCCGGTCGAACAGCCATGACGCCGAGACCCATGAGGAGGCGCTCATCGACTACACCATCAAGGATGTGCCGATGGAACGGGTGCTGCATAACGCGGATTACGCGGGCACCACGTTCCAGAGCTTCATCGGATGGCCGTGGGACAAGCTGTTCCGCGCCGATTTCATTCACGAACGCAGTCTGCGCTTCCAAGCGTTACGTACGACGAACGACGCGTTTTTCACGTTCGTTGCGCTGGCGATCGCCTCCTCTATCTACTGCACGGACGTGGTGCTGTTCCACCATCGCACGCACAACGCCACATCACTGGAGGCGACACGAAGGAAGAGCTGGCAGAACGCGCTCAACGCGGTCACGACAATCGGGGACTATCTGAAGGCCACGGATAATTACACGCTCACCAAGCGCAGCTATGAGAACTGGGTATCCCACTTCATTCTGTGGAACGTGCAATCACTGGAACGCCCAACGGCGGTCATGATGATGGACGCCTCCTATCCGCTGTTGGAGGCACTGCCAGATGACAAGGACTATTACTTCGAGGAGCGCGACTACCGTTTCGTGGAACTCGTGCGGCAGACCCGCTCCCAGCTGATCCTCACCGCATTGGACGGTGATTGGCATGTCGGAGACCTGTGGCGGCAGCTGTGCGAAACCCGCGACTGGGTAAAGGTGCTGGAGAAGCGCATCGCCGACCGTGATCACACTATCGAAACCCAGAACCGTCAGATTCATGATCTCGAACAGCACGTGCGCGAAATCTATCGTTCGGTATCATATCGTGTGGGCAACGCGACCATCAAGCCATTATCCATAGCCAAGCGTTTGTTCCACGGAAAGTAATGCGTCGTCGTCGGCGTCCGTGGTCCTCCTCACATACCCACCTCCCACTAGAATATGTGGGAACGCTGGGCAGAGACACCGATGGCGGCAGCCTTGTTGTCTCGCATGAGTAGGATAGGACGCTTGTGAAAGACGTGATCAAACGCCTCGAGGAGAGGTATCATTACGCGCTGGTCGTGTTCAAGGAGCTGGTGAAGACCAACTTCAAGCTCCGCTACCAGGGATCATACCTTGGCGTGCTGTGGTCGGTGCTCCAGCCACTGATGCTGTTCGCCGTCATGTACATCGTGTTCGTGAAGTTCCTCAAGTTCACGGACGGCACGCCCACCTTCCCGATCTCGCTGCTGTGCGGCACCTGCCTGTGGCAGTTCTTCACCGAATCCACGAGCATGGGCATGCGTTCGATTGTGGATCGCGGCGACCTGCTGCGCAAGATCCACTTCCCGAACTACATCATCGTGGCGGCCACCACGATGGGCTCGATGATTTCCCTGGCCATCAATCTGGGCGTGGTCATTCTGTTCGGCTTCTTCGCCCACGCGCACTACACGTGGCGTGTGCTGACTGTTATTCCGAGCATCATCCAGTTGTATGCGATTTCGCTTGGCGTCGCCCTTCTGCTCGGATCCCTGTACGTGTACTTCCGCGACATCGGTCATATCTGGGATGTCATCCTGCAGGCGCTGTTCTACGCGACGCCTATCATCTACCCGCTGTCCATGGTCCAGAAGAACCCGGAATTCAGCTGGGCCGCCGACCTGATGATGTTCATGCCGACCACGCAGGCGATTATGGACATCCGTCACAACCTGCTCTCACCCGAATACGTGCCGACCATCTGGACCGTGGTCGGGAACCCGCTGCTGTGTCTGATTCCGTACGTGTTGTCCGTGGTGGTGCTGTGGCTGGGCATCCATATCTTCCGTAAGTACAGCGCCAAGTTCGCGGAGGTGCTCTGATGACTGAAACTACGATCGAAACCGAAAAGGACGTTGACGCCATGGCCGGGAACGCAGTCGACGACCGTCCCGTCGTCCTCAAGGTCGACCATGTCGCGAAGTATTTCCGCCTGCCCACTGAACAGGCCACGGGCCTCAAGATGGCGTTCCTCAACTGGACGAAAGGCATCAAGGGCTACACGGAACAACATGTGCTCAAGGACATCAGTTTCGAGGTTCATCAGGGCGATTTCTTCGGCATCGTGGGCCGCAACGGTTCCGGCAAGTCCACGCTGCTGAAGATCATCTCCCAGATCTATGTGCCCGAAAAGGGCAGCGTGACGGTGAAGGGCAAACTCGTGCCGTTCATCGAGTTGGGCGTAGGATTCAACCCAGAGCTCACCGGCCGCGAAAACGTGTACCTGAACGGTGCGCTGCTCGGCTTCACTCGTGAAGAGATCGACTCGATGTACGACGACATCGTCGAGTTCGCCGAGCTTGAGGAGTTCATGGACCAGAAACTCAAGAACTACTCCTCCGGCATGCAGGTGCGTCTCGCCTTCTCCGTGGCCATCAAGGCGCAGGGCGACATCCTCGTGCTCGACGAGGTGCTCGCCGTCGGCGACGAGGCGTTCCAGCGCAAGTGTGATAACTTCTTCGCGCAGATGAAGAAGGACCCCACCAAGACCATCATCTTGGTCACGCACTCGATGGAGGCAGTGAAGCGCTACTGTGACAAGGCCATCCTGATCAAGGACGGCGAAATCGTCGTCTCCGGCAACAAAGATGACGTGGCCGACCAGTACACACTGGAGAATCTCAAGGTGCAGGAGGCCGAGCAGAAGGCCCGTGCCGCCGCCGCGGCCGAAGCCGAGTACCCGGCCGGTCTGAGCGAGCGTGTGCCTGTGCTGAACGTGCGCGCCGCGGACTCCCAGCTGGTGAAGACCAAGGAACCTTTCCGTTTCCACGTGGACTATGAGTTCAATGAGGACGTGGAGTTCTACCTGACACTCACCCTGCTCGACATGAAGCGTGGCGGCATCATCTACGACACGGCCGCCGACCTGCGCCAGAAGAAGCGCGGACGCCAGACCGTGACGTTCGAGCTGCCGCTCGACGCAATCTGCAATGGCGACTACCGTCTCACCGCGCAGCTACGCTCCCTGCCCGATCCGAGCAACATCAAGTCGAACCAACAGCTTGCCTACACGGACGAAAGCCGCTCCTGCGATTTCGCCCTGCGCATCCCCGGCAACAATGGTTACGCGCTTCTCAACAAGAGCTCGATGGAGGTCAAGCAGCTCGACTGAGACATCGGCATACGCCGATACATAAGGAGAGGAATCGCGATGCATCAGCACCTGCGGCAGGGCAGAATCGCCGTGCCGATTGTTCTGGGAGTACTATTCGGCCTGTGCGATGCCATCGTCAACGCAGATGGGCGTCTCTATCTGAATCATGTATCCGTATGGTTACGCATGGCGATGTTCATCATCCTCTTCGTCATGGCGTTCATCGGTCTGGATCTGTTGCGCGAACGTGTCCAGACCGGGACGCTCATTGCCGGACAGGACAAGCACACTCCCAGCCCAGCAATCACCAGACTGGTGAATTATTCATGGTGCCCCTGTACGTTGCTGAAGCTATGGGCCGTCATCCTCGTATGCTGGCTGCCTTATATGGTGATGCTCTTCCCCGGCGTGTACTGGGCAGACGATTCCGGGCAGCTGTTGGAGCATTACGGCGCCAATGTGTTCACCGACCATCATCCGTTCTTGGTGACGATGCTCTACGGCGGCATGGCCGATTTCGGCCAGCACCTGTTCGGCAACCCAATCATGGGGCTTTACATACTGGTACTGTTCCAGCAGCTGCTCATGCCGTTGATACTTGCGTTGACCGTCATGTATTGCGCGAGACTTGGAGCCAGCAAGGTCGTCTGCACGCTGGAGCTCATGCTGTACTCGCTCTTTCCCGCATTCCCGATACTGTTCTCCTCGCTGGTGAAAGACACCCTGTCCGCATTGTTCTTCACGCCGTTCTGTCTGCTGTTCGTCGAAGTGATTCGACGCAGGAAGTCGGTCGTTCCTACGATGCTTTACGCGGGCTTGTTCACCACAGGACTGTTGTCTTGTCTGACGAAGAAACCATGCGTGTACATCATCGTCCCGTCACTCATCTTCCTGTGTGCATTGGGCCTGGCGAAACGCACCAAGATTGTGGTAGCGGCGCTGGGTGTGCTTCTTGCTGCAATCATGCTGGTCTTCGTGCCTAAAGTGGCTTTGCCCGCAGTCCATGCGCAACCGGGTGGCAAGCAGGAGGCGATTCCCTACGCGATTCAGATGGTCGCCCATGACGTGAAATACGGTGGCGACAATATGTCCGCGGCAGACCGAAAGCTCGTCTCCGACTTCCTCTCCGTGGACTATGACAAGATTCCTGAGGTCTATACGTCCTACAGTGCGGATCCCGTCAAACTCCGAAGTTTGAAGAATCCCGACCTGATGGGGGATTTTCTGAAGCTCTGGGTAAGAAAGGCCGCAGAATACCCCGTGGGGAATCTTGAAGCCTATCTCGGTCTGATTCAAGGATGGTTTGATTTCCGCAACTACGATGGCACACCCTCATATATGGTGGTACTCACCGATTCAGAATGGTTCAATAAACTGATTCTAGACTTCGTGCCGCAATGGCCGGTGAAGTCGATGGCCGGCAGCACGGTACGTGACGTATACGACGCCGCTCAATCTGTGCCGGTGTTCAACCTTCTGTTCACGAAGGCGCTGTGGGCGTCCATCATCCCGTTCTTCCTGCTCTATGAGGTGCTGCGCCCTGGCAAAGGCAAGTTCCGGCGTCTCGTTACGATGATGCCACTCAACATGAGCTTCGCCTATCTGCTGATGGTGCCCGTCTCAGCCACGGGTGGCGAACCGACCCGGTACATTCTGCAACTGATGTGCGTGGTACCGCTGTTTCTCGTGTCGGTGCTGCACGGTACTGGTTTCGGAGACGAAAACACTCTCCATGTATCAGCCCAATATCGTTCTCACCTTGGCAGAACGATTAATCAGCAACCTGATTAGGGACGACGCCACCACGACGAGAATGAACCGCATCACGCCGGAATCAATGTAATCCTCGAGCCATAGAATCAGTCTGGGATGAATGAATAATGCCGGAATACCTGCTTGCGCCAACGTGGAAACTACTGTGAATCGGAACGTGAACGTAGAGAACAATAGCACCAGGCCACCGCATAACAGGCATGATCTGATGATGCCGACGACCAGCGTACCGAAATCCGCGTACTTGATGCCCATCGGAGCCGGCCAAGCCACATAGCAGGCAATACCGACGACGAACATCACTGCACCGGCCAGAGCTTTCATCCAAACAGCATCTCACGTGGTGTCAATCCACGTACTGACTCATCGGACGGCGATACCCGCCGCCAAAAACACGAGCATCGGCACGGCTACTCCCGCGGCCCATCAGATATCGCCCAATCGTTCAGGAACCGTCACGCTCAACACAAGCGCCACGGCCGCGCCAGCGCCCAACAGCCACGGTCTGACGGACGCGAGCGAACGCACATACAGCCTCACGAAGAACAACGCGGTGAAGAACCAGAACGCCGAGAACGGCGCACCGATGTAATGCCCGCCTTTCACCAGCGAGAACAGGTAATCCCACGTCACCGGCACCTGATGGGTCTTCTGATAGCCGTAGTTGAGCACAACCACCACCATCCATGAGGCATACGGAACCAGCAACGTGCGCGCCCTCGCCGCAGTATCCTTGTCGAACGCGCGGTCGAAACGGAAGAAGTATCCACTCAGCAGGAAGAACAACGGCACCTGCCACATGAACAACAGGAGCCTGCGTGTCGGTATCAACGCGAACGCATGCGTGGCGACCACTGCGATGATGCCGAGCACACGCAGAAGGCCGATGGACGCCATACGCTGCGGACGAGCCATAGAGCCAGAATCCTGTATGTGGCGAGCCATGAGTGTCTTGCTCGTCATTCGCCGATGGCCCGCTCCAGCTCGTCATCCCAGACCAACTTCGCGAAATCACCATCCAGCAATTGCCGCACCTTCGGGTCGGCGAGCGTATCCGCAAGAATCACATCATTGCCGCCACTCTCCGCATTGTCGTGGCACAACGCGACGTCTTGCGTATCCGGCACATACGTAAACCGGCACTGTTCCATTGCTTCGCCCACCGGCATCAAATCAATCAGCTGATTCGTCGTGGCGGACACCACAGGAATCCGTCCGGCAACCTCCATAACTTTCAGCCAAATATCATCGGCATTCAACGCGCAACGACGAATCGCCTCCTCATCGAACGTCGCCTGCGGCATAATGTTCGGCGGGAACAACGTGCCAAAACCGGTGGTCGCGAATAGGCGCAGCGACGGTTTCCCTACCAACTGCGGGTGATGAGCTGGCGCCTCATACATCCATTGATTGTATGGCTTCAACGAACCATCTTCGTTGAACATCATCAGATGCGTACGTGTCGCTGCAATCGCCTGCGGGAACCGCTCATGCATCACCATCAGATCAGCGATGCACGTGTTCGGATACACCAAATCATCGTCAAATAGAATCACGATGTCGTCGTGGTATTCTTGCAGCGCCCAGAAATACTTCTTGTGCGGTTTCAGATTCTCCGGAACCCATCGAATCACTACATCATGGGCACGCATGTCCAGCAGTGACTGTGGAAGATCGCGCTCCTTGTTCGGGAAATCCTGTTCGCACAACCACAGCACAATCATGTCCGGCAACACGCGCTGGGCCAACAATGACTGAATCGCCACATGCACACCGCCGATACGAGGCGGATAAGACGTCAATGACGCAATGATACGGGAACGGCATGCCGCCCTGCGGCCAGCATGCGTCACCGCCCTTCGCAATCTGTTCTTCGACTTCCATACCCACGTAGCAACCGACGTCTTCATACTCATAACTATTCAGCCTAATGGTTCTGTTGGATTTGCCCATCTTCTGTAACGGTGTTCGTTCCTAGCAGATTCACACCGATCATGGTGACGCCCATCACCAGCATCGGGAACGCATAACGGGTTGGTGATGAATGATCATTCTGCAATTGGACAGTCACGGGGCAGAGGAATAGGAACGCCGTAACAATCCAGTACGGGATGAACCGGATGACGTCATTGCGATTGGGACGACGCCGTATCAGTGCGTACAGCAGATACGCTGGTACAATCAGCGTCCACACGGTGAGATACATGAACACGTTGATGACCGGAGTATCCTATAGAACGCGCATTAGACTTTTCACTGCAGCCTGTCCCTTGCTGGGCTTGTCGTTGGGTACAAGCTGGCCAAATGTGGAATCATTCAATGCGTTTGCAGTCAACGGCTGATATTGCAATGCAATCTCTGGATAAGGAGCCTGCGGCTCCACGTTGTTCGCTGGCGCACCGTTGAATGCAAGCCAACCAGATTCGACGCTAATGAACGCTTGCGCATACGCGCGTGGGTGTTTTAGCCCAATTGAGAGCCATGCCTTGACGAAATCAACAGCACTGCCACCAGTAGTAATCTCATTACCAGTTACCGGATCCGCCGTGAATGGCACGTACTTCTGCCCCATCTCATCCCAAGTCATTGGAAGATACGCATTCAATGCACGTTTCTCCGCATCGGTCACGTCAGAAGGATTGGCGTGAGCGACACGAGCGACCATTTGGATGGGGACGACAATGGCGGCCTGACGTTCTCCAGGCACGATGTTCAATTGCGGGAACAGTACTTTCGGTAGGAAAACACTCACAAACAAGAAACAGCCGACCGCCATCGCCACGCAAATTGCTTTAAAACGGGCTTTATACCTGCCAACAATAAGCAACAGTATTGCCACAACAACTAAATACAAGCCAACTTTTTTAGTAAGTGCCACCAACAGCGACATTACTATGAATCCCACAAAGAAGCTTGACCTCACAATCCGCGCAAGTTTTGAATCTATCAAACGCATGTACATAACCAGCCAGCCAAGCAATACAATCACATTAGTGGTGTCTTTTACAATAGACGCAAACATAATCGGGAATACAGGAAAGAAACAGAAAATTCTATCTGATACCGTCAATGCCTTGCCTGCCAATCCGCGCTCACACAGATATGCAAGCATCGCGCTCACAGCAATGCATGCAAGGAATGCATGTAACACCGATAGCAGGAATACACCAACTTCGTAATGACCGCTAATCGTATGACCTAGCCAAATTACCGAACCATAGAAATATGTGTCAAGAAAAGGATGGTGATCCCAAGTAATTCCAGGTTGAAGACCAAATATCGACAATCCGAAGAATTGCGCTACCTGATCGCCTGTATCCCAGTATAGAATTCCCGGATACAGCAGAACGATGTATGGCAACCAACACACAAACATACGCAATGCATCACGCAACAGGTTCGGCGCATGCAGCACGTGCTCGAACTGTATAACCCGGCGCAATCGGGAAAACCCATTGACCCGTACTTCGCAATTGCTTATTTCGCCGGTACCAGAGGCCATCTCCGCACCAGCAAAATCCTCATCACCACGCAGGTACACTCGCTCCTGCATGGCAAATAACAGTGGGAACAACATACAGAACACCGCCACGTACATGAAGCACTGCACGTACAATGCAGGATCTCCAAATGCGACCGCTCCACGTGTCGCGGAGTACCCACCCACGCCCATTACCAATCCCAATAACACCGGCAGCCATACCACTCGTCGCGACGACCGTACCAACGCAACTACCCTACGCACCACTATCTCCTCCCAATATCCATACGCAATTCATTTCATCATACGAGTCGACGCGTATAGTGAGGCACATGTCTGATGCGCCTGTAGGTTCTTCTGTTGCTGTGCTGCTTCCTTGTTTTAACGAGGAGGTGACGATCGGGAAGGTGGTGCGTGATTTCAGGGTGGCGCTGCCGGACGCGACCGTGTACGTGTACGACAACAACTCCACCGACCGCACGGCCGAAATCGCCCGCGAAGCGGGCGCGGTCGTACGCAGAGAGCCCCGCCAGGGCAAGGGCAACGTGATCCGAGCCATGTTCGAGGACATCGACGCGGACGTGTACGTCATGGCCGACGGCGACGACACCTACCCGGCGGACGCGGCCCCCGACATGGTCGCCAAGGTGCTCGAAGGGTACGACATGGTCATCGGCGACCGCCTCTCCTCCACGTACTTCCAGGAGAACAAGCGTCCCTTCCACAACTTCGGCAACCGGCTGGTGCGCGGCTCCATCAACCACCTGTTCGGCGCGCACGTCACCGACATCATGACCGGCTACCGCGCGTTCAACTTCACGTTCGTCAAGACGTACCCCGTGCTCTCGCGCGGCTTCGAGGTCGAGACCGAGATGACCATCCACTCCCTGAACAACAATCTGCGCTTGTACGAGATGCCCATCCAATACCGGGACCGTCCGGCCGGTTCCGTGTCCAAGCTGGACACGGTGGGAGACGGCATCAAGGTGATAAGCACCATCTTCCGCATGATCCGCGAGTACAAGCCGCTGCCCTTCTTCGGCGGACTCGGCCTCATCATCGGCATCATCGGCATCATCCTGTGCGGATGGGTCACCGCGGACTTCGTGAGCACCGGCGTGGTCGTCCACTTCCCCACGCTCATCGGTGCCATCATGCTCGTCATCGTTGGGCTATTGCTCATCGTCACCGGCATCATTCTTGATGTCATCGCCAAAAACGACCGCAAGACGTTCATCGTCGACGCCAACCGCTTCGCCTATATGAAGCGCCACTAACCCCAACACAAAAGAAGTGCTTGGATTGTATCCTTATAAGGATACAATCCAAGCATGAGCTCTCGGTTTCACACGGATTCCGAGCCCCCATCATGTGCGCAGCTTAACCCGCGATACACGAATCACCGTATTACTGGATATGTTTGCCGAGTTTTGCAGCGACACGAGAGAACGTGTACTCATTGAACACGGTCGTACTGCCCAATACGTACGCGGTATCCCTGTTGCCACTAGATTGGGCGGCAGCGGCAAGCTGTACCGTATAAGTATCTGCACTGTTCGCCAACGCCAGTACATTGCCAGTCTTGCCTGCGAGCGCAGCCCCAGCAAGCGCGTCAGGATAGTTTTCACCCGATGACATCACCACACCGTCTGCCTTCAGGAGCTTGTGCTCCAACGCATAATCCATCACTGCTGCTGATGTCTCATACCGATTATCACCTGCAAGACGCGTCTTAGTGATTGTTCCCAATTGCGATTCCACCGTTGCCGGCACCACCGTGTCATCACCAACCAGCAATGCTGCGCCGAAACCAGTCTCGCGGACAATCTTCAAGGTAGCCGTATCCAACCCGTCTGTGCCCGTCAGCACAATCGGAGACTTCGTCCGATACGCGATAGGCGACGCGGAAAGAGCATCATACGGACTCTCACCACTGGCAACAATCACTGTATCCGACGGCCATTTAAAATCAAGCTCCTTCGGAGCATCACGCAATATGCTCAGCGATGTCTCGTAACGAGTCGCCCCGCCGAAACGGTACACCACATGATTTTCCACCAGAACCTTTATCTGGTCTTCCAGCTTGGATGACAACACCACCTCGCTGCCAATCAACACGGCTTTCTTCGCGCCCAACATCTTGATACGTGCCGCGAGAGTATCGCTCACCACGTCTGGACGCGACAACAGCACCGGCGCATTCAGTCGGCCGGCCAACGCTGACGCGGATAACGCATCCGGGAATGATTCTCCCGATGCAATCACCACCCAATCTGACTGTTTGAAGCCGGTCGCAGCAATCACATCAGCGGTCTCGTAACGAGTCTCACCGGCTAGACGGGAGATACTACCGTGCTGCGATTCTACTTGCGAAATTTTCCACGACTGCGCCGCAGTGCCGTTCCAGCCATACAACTGCACAGCGGTACCCGCTGCGATATTGCCGCCCGTCACATCAATCACACGACCCGACTTCGCGTTTACCAGAGCGATGGTGCCATTCCCCGCATCACGCAACGACCACCACTGGGCCAGCGAACCATCCGACGGCCGTTGCTGGATGCGCGCGCCATTCACCATCGCGCCGGTCGCGACTTCTACCAGCTTGTTTGAATTCACGCTACGCATCTCGACCAGGCCATTACCTACGCGGTTGAACCGGAACAACTGGGAATCCGCGCCGGACCACGACTGCACCTGGAGCTGTGCGCCATCATCGTATGAACCATCAGCTACACCGAGCGATAAGTCGCTCCGACCGGAAGCGGACAGACGCGCTGAACCATCCGGCGCTGCGACACCGGCATCGGCGATCACGAATCGCTGCGCTTCCGTGTCGTTCGGCGCATACAGCTGCACTTGCGTGCCATCCGCCGTATTGCCGCCGACCAAATCCAGCACCCAATTGCCCAATGCGGACTGGATGTACACGCCGCCTTCGTCCGCCACGCGTAGCAACCAACGTTGCGCAAGCGTATTGTTGCGCGTCCACTGCTGTACCACAGCCCCCTTAACCGCAGTACCGCCTTTCACATCCAACGCAAGACCGGATTTGACGTTCACGATTTCGTATGAGCCGTCGGATTGCGGGATGAACTGGAATTTCATCGACTCCTGTGTGCCGGATTGCAGCCGTATGACCGCACCAGCAACCGTGGAACCATTCTCGATCTGCGCCGAGGAATCCAATTTCGACGCGGCGTCTACGTAATACTCACCTTGCGGCAACGACAGCTTTTCAAGAGCGCGCATATCGTAACCGGCCTGATACTCCTGATTGCCGAAGGCGTTGAGGTCGACGTTGCCGGTGATGCCGATGATCTTACCGCTGCTCGTGTACTGCCAGCCGCGGTCGTTCGTGGGGAACGCGGCGTACTGCATCGTCGAACCGTACTGGGCCACCCAACGCGTCCTCGCATGGATGCTCACGCTGTTCAACGCCGTGTCCAGATAGCTCGTGTACGAGTAGACGCTCAGATTCGTATAGCCCGCCGCCTGAAGCTTCGCATACCAGGCGTCCACGATCCCCTCGTACACGCCCGGGGACGACGGGCTCCGGTGCCCCGTGTACGTCCACGTCTCCAAGTCATAGAACACCGGATAGCTCAAGTCCCCCGGATTCACACCCGCCTTCCGCAGCAGGCTCACCACGTCCGCGCCCTCCGACGCGCCGTCACCCGCATTCTCCGCATACGAGAACACGTACACGCCGAACGGGATCCCCAGACGCCGGCACTCGCTGATGTTGCGCAACGCCTGCGCGTCGAACCCGTTGTCCCAGCCATAGCTCAGACGGATGATCGCGCCACCCACGCCCGCATCCTTCACCTTCTGCCAGTCGATCGTCCCCTGCCACGTCGACACGTCGATTACGCCCTTCGCCTGCTGGACGAACAGATTGTCCTTCGCGTCGAAGAACGCCGGAGTCCCGTTATACGAACCCCAATGCGCGCCATACTCGTTGCCCGGCAGAGACGCCAGCCGCACGGAACCGACGGAACGGGAAGCGACGCCAGACGCATCCGCCGCATCCGCTTCCACGTCGCCGCCGTTCGCCGCGACCTTCGCCTTCACCTCGGCCGCGCTCACCGGGATGAACGACTCGCCTCCCGACTTCGCCAACGGATCCGGCTGCCGGCTCTCCGTCCCCACGATCCGCGGATCGGTGACCGTCTCGCCCGTCTCGATGTCCTTCAACCCGCCATCCGGAGTCACCGCATATTGCTCCGACACCACCGTCGCATCATCCGGGATATCGGAAGACACCCTGTCCGGCAGATCGGCATCCGGATTACCCGGCATCGCATCGGAGGCCGTATCGCCGGCGACCGGACGCGCCGCGAACGCGGTCGCGCCGGACGCGGCACTCGCGACGGGCGCAACAGACGCAGTACCCGCAGCACCCGCACCCACGTCGGCGAGCGCACTGGCCGGAACCACGCACACCGCACCCAACAACGCAACAGACACCACCGACGCCACAGGCGCCGCGGCCACACGCAACACACGCGGCATACGCGACGCGCACGACTCCACAGAACCATGCCCCGATGCACCAAACCGATTCTTCCCCACCATGTCCAGACTCCTTGACGCGCTCTCGCCGCATCGACCATCATGCCGGCCGCCACACGCGGGAACCGGCGCAATCGCAACGTTTTCGACCGTGGTTCAGTCTAACCGGCGAGTCGGATAAGACGAAGCCCGATACGGGAGGCGTGACTCCCGACAGCGCACGGAGCAAATAACGGGCGCACATCGGCATCCAGCTGAGGCGAATTGTTTGTTTTGCCGGAATAGGTAGTACAACTTCCTCTGTAACAGAGTTCTATCACATAAACTGATAGAAATTCACGGAATGACATATACTTGCCACATCACTGATAGAAGCGGTGGATTCTGGCGGCATGCCACGACTGCAGAAGTCTTGCAAACGGGCTGCAAGCGAGTTGGGACCGCACAGGAATGAGGAGGACGCGTAATGATCGATCGCCCCACGTACACGGATTGGTTGGAACGATGGCGCGGCAAGGACGTCATCAAAGTGGTCACGGGTCTGCGCCGCTGCGGCAAATCCACCGTACTCAAACTATTCCGCGACTATCTCATCGCCGAGGGCGTGGCACCGGAACGCATCATCGCCATCAACTTCGAAAGCCTGGAAGAGGACTACCCCACCGACGCCAAACCCCTCTACGACTACATCGTCTCTCGTCTGACACCAGGCGTCACGAACTACGTGTTCCTGGATGAAATCCAGCATGTCCGGGAGTTCGAACGCGCCGCCGACGGACTCTATGTGCGCGACGACGTCGACCTCTACCTCACCGGATCGAACGCCGACCTGCTCTCCAGCGAACTGGCCACACGACTCACCGGACGATACGTGGAACTCCGCATGCTGCCCCTATCGTTCAAGGAATACCGCAGCGTACGACCCGTCACCGAGACGCCGGAACAGTCCTTCGGCCGCTACCTGCTGTACGGCGGCCTGCCGTACGCGGCCACCCTCGACTCCGATCAGGACATCGCGGACTACCTCGGAGGTGTCTTCAACACCATCCTCGTCAAAGACATCGCGCAACGCCATCCGCGCATCAACACCGCCGCCTTCAACGAAGTCGCCTCGTTCCTGGCGGACAATGCCGGCAACATCACATCCGTGAAAGGCATAGCCGATGCCATGAAACAGACCCATCGCGGCATCTCCCCCACCACGGTGAACGAGTACATCACCGCCCTGCGCGAGAACTATCTGCTGTTCCGAGCCGACAGATACGACATCAAAGGCAAAGCTTATCTGAAGACCCTTGAAAAATACTATCTGGGAGATCCCGGCTTCCGATTCTGGTTCCTCGGCAAAACCGGCGGCGACCTCGGGCACCGCATTGAGAACATCATCTACCTCGAGCTGCTCCGACGCCACCGTACCGTCCACATCGGCAAAGTAGGCGCCACCGAAGTGGACTTCTATACGCCGGGTTCTCAAGGCGACCACTATTACCAGGTTTCACTAAGCGTGATGGACGAATCCACGCTCGCCCGAGAACTCCGCCCGCTCCGAATCATCGACGACAACCATCCCAAGACCCTGCTGACCATGGACCGCATCGGGAACGGGAATCACGCCGGCATCAAACAGACCAACATCATCGACTGGCTGCTGGAGTAGCGACGGTGCCGGCCACGCACCGTGACGTACGTGAATGCGCGACGGTGCGACGCAGATCGCGCGTCGCACACGCACGCACTCACGCACGCACACGCACGCGCACTCACGCGCCCGGGAGGGCGGCGTGGAGGGCGGTCATCACGACCAGGGAGATGACGGCGGTGACGGTCAGGGAGAAACCGGCGAGCTTCGCGTTACCGGTCAGGGAATCGGTGAACTTCGTCGAGAAGATCGTGATCGGGGCGAACGAGCCGAGGACGACGATCTCGCGGATACGCATATCGAACGGAAGCAGGAACCAGGCGGCGAGCGCGATCAGCACGCCGAACAGCGCGCGCCAGGCAATCACCTTCGCGAGCTCGATCTTATCCTTGCGATTGTCCGGAACCTCCATCATCAGGCCGATCATCGCCATCGCGCAGAACGCGTTCGCATTGGCGAACGGCGTGATCAACGTGACGATCGGCTGCGGGATGGTGATGTGCAGGAACATGAACACGAGCATCAGCATGTAGATGTCGAAACTGATCGAACCGAGGAAATCACGCGCGATGTTGCGCAGACGCAGCACCAGCGGCAGGCTCTTGAAATTGTCGTCCATGTGCAGCAGCGTGCGCGTGATCGTGAGCGAACCGGCCGTCGCGACCGTCGCGTTGCCGATGTCCAGCATGATGACCGGCAGGCCCGCGGACGCGCCCATGAACGTCTGCACCACAGGCAGGCAGAACGCGCCCAGATTCAGGCCGGACGCGTTGAGCATCTGGAACGCGCGGTAGTTGCGCTCGTCGCCGCGCGAACCCGCGTAGACGACGAACAGCGGGACGGCGCACGCGAAGAAGCCGAACAGCACGATCCACAGCATGCGCATGTCATGCTTGTTCGTGGCGAACGAGAGGATGATCGCGCACGGCAGGGTCAGGTTGAATACGAGACCCTGCGTCACCTTGTAGTCGCGGTCGCCGAACACGTGCAGATGCTTGAGCGCGTACGGGCCGATGATGGCGAGCAGCAGCGCGCCGGATTGGAACAGCATGGAATGGCCTTTTTGATGTGGGGTTGGTGTGGGTTGGTGTGATTGCGTAGGTTGTGGTTATGCGTGGGTTGTGGTTATCGGATACGCAAGACACCATAGGCGCGTGAAGGGCGGGCGGCGGCGGGACGGTCACATGGCGTTCATCGTTGGTGGCGGCGGTGGTATTGGCGCTGGCTCAGGACCAACGCGGTCAGCCGGATCAGGAACTCGCGCCACTGTTCGGCGTCCTTCAAGGTGTTGTTGTGCGCGGTCAGCACCTCCCAACCGACCGCGGTGAGCGCGGACTGGCGGGACACGTCGTCGCTCCACTGGTCGGCGTGATGACGTCCCGCGTATTCGATGCCGATGCGCAGATCGGGCAACGCCATATCCAGATATACGAAGGCACCGTTTTCGTTAATCGCCACCTTGTGGTTGACCTGTAATGAGCGAAGCTCCGGCAGCGGCTCGGCCTCCAATCTGAGACGAAGCCGGGTCTCCATCGAGGAATCGGTGTTCTCGCGCATGCGGCGCATGGCGTTTAGGCATTTCACGCGGCCTTTGAACCGCGGCGGCAGGACTTCGAACAGCGCATTGAAATCATCCGGGGTGAAATGCGGGTCGGATTGGTTGCGGCGCATCATCGAGTCGGCAAGCACCGTCAGCTCGTCCTCGTCGAGAATCCGCGCCATCTGAGCCCAGACCAGCAGCGGATGCGTCGCTTGCACGCCCTCGATGATCTGGCCGGGCGAATACTCGCGACGGTGTTCTTGGGGAATGGTCAGCCACGCGGGCTTGGTCAACAGATGGCATTGCACTCCATTCCAGATGCGCCGCTTCGCGGGGTCGTCCACGACGATGTGCAGCTTCTCCAGGTCAAGCGCGCCGCGCGGGAGCAGCGGCAGCTCGATGCCATGCAGCCGGAGGGCTGAAATCAGACCGCACTCGAATGCGACACCATGCCTGTTCGCGAGGTCCATGGCCTTGCGCAGTTCGTCAAGCCGGTTCAGCGCCAATTGCCTCATCGCAATGCCCGGGGTCGTCGGTGTGGTTGCAACGTTCATGGCATGAAGCGTAGGCGGTCATGGATCGGAGCTGAAATCCAGCCGGCCCGCGGTGGAGGAGCACGTATGAGACGGTGGATAACCGGAGATGACTTTCGGGAGGAACCGTACATGGGAGCCGCCGAGTGAGGATTTGCCCCATGCTTGGCAGTTCTGCACGCCATCGGGCCGGCCCGGGCCGGCCGGGGCCGGCCAAGTGTGTACAGGCGCATGGGGACAGGACCATACAGGGCGTATCCGTATCCGAACTTGTATGCTTCAGACGCATTCCTGCATGGTTCGGGTAGGTACCTGCATAGTCCAGGCGGAAACCTGTAGAAGAACCGGACGAACCTGTAGCCGATTGGCTTGAACCTGTAGGGCACGACCTTGAAGAACGTCTTCCCGCCGGCTGCCTGCAAGACCACGATCCTTGGAATTCCGCGGAAGTCGGCGACATAAATAATCGTAGATGCGGATGCCTTCAGGACCATACACTGCAGGTTGGCGTTATTCTCCTACATGTTGCATGCTCGTTTATGCACGTTGCCCTTCCAACCATGCACGTTACGTGCCCAACCACGCACAAAGCGGGGCAAACCATACATGTTCGAGAGCCCCAAGTCTCCGCGTTCCGGAGTTTCCACGCAGGTTCATGCCCTGTGGGCAAATCAGCCTGCAGCGTGCGCGGCATGCACAGCGTGCGCAGCATGCACAACGCAAGGCGGAGAGAACGAGGCCGCAGAAGGAGTGACGAGGCAAACGGGCATACGCGCCCGCGCGCTGCCCCCCATACGCCTATGTGATTTACGGGGGTGCCGTAACCAATAGGGGGTCAGGAAGGGGGCATGCAGCCTATCCGCTGAAGCTGAACAGGGGTATGGAGCCATACATACCCCCTAACCAGCAATCGGTGCACGCGTACGGGCGGCACAGACAATAACGGCGCTAGCACGAAAGCGGCGAGTTTCCGGGATTACCCGAGTCGCGCACATTACAGGCCTGACATGGCACCCCGTTCTGCGGTCCTCCATTCTGTCGATAGGGGGTATAAACGGGGGTAATGCGATTCGAAGACGCCCGGGCAGTAAGGGGGGAATAGCCCCCTAAAATGCCCCCATATTTTTTAGTAGTCAAACAGGCAACGCGGCACGGCGCCTTCCGTCCGAGCCCCAGGGGACGTGGTCGAGCCACCGAACGTTCGTTGTGTGTCACGGAGCACCATTCACGCCGCTAGCTCCTGCACCACCTGAGCCGAATGAGGCAGCTGAGATCAATCGGACATGTCTTGAGGGCAGGGTTAGTAGCCCAACTCCAATACTCCGTTCTTCTTTACACCATACCCCCGTAAAGATTCTTCGCAGCTGTCCCCCTATGCAATCCCCCTATAGGCAGAAATACCCCCTATTGTCAGCCACCACGGGGGGCTCCAGATCTCGCCACTTCTACCTGCATAGATCTGACAAGCTCTGGAACATCACGCCTCCGGGCGTCAGCACCGACATGACTCCGTCCGCTTCTTGCGCGTGGGTGTTATACCCCCTTCAATGCCCCCCTAACACCCCAAGAGCGCAAGCCATTAAAATGGGGTTTATAGGGGGCATACCCCCTATAAACCCCTGTTGGCAGACCGTACTCAAGCGCCATCACCAATCGCGCGGCAGACACAACGGCAGACGCATCCGCAGCGCACCGGTCGGCGGAACCGGCCCCGAATCAGTCGTCGAGCACGTCGGGCAGCGGGCACGGCATCGGACGCCACGCGTTGTCGTGCAGGAGCTTGCGGGAATCCCACCAGCCCTTCGCGATCTGGACGACGCCGGTCTTCAAGTGCTCGCGGTCGACCATGACGAGGCGGATGAGCTCCTTCGCGGCGGTGGCGATTGTGCCGAGGCCGAAGAGGAACGGACGGTAGTCGCCGTACACCATGAAGTAGCGGGCCATGTAGCCGCGGTTGCGCATGATGTGGTAGCGGTTCATGTCGGACGTGGAGTTGAGCTGACGCAGGCCGGCGATGTCCCAGTTGCCGATTTCGCGCGTACGGCGCAGCACGACGTCGGGGATGACGATCGGCGCGGTGACCTTGCTCGCGCGGTAGCCGTAGATCGTGTCATCCCAATAGATGAAGAAGCGCGGATCGGGCAGGCCGATCTCCTTGACGACGCGACGGTTGAACAGGCCGCCCTCGAAGCACAGCGTGTTCATCGTGCGGAAGCCGGCGCGGCCGAACGCGGCCGGCGCGATCGGGTTCGGGATGCCGAGACCGATGCGGAAATCGTACTGCCAGTAGAACGGGCCGCCGTCATAGTCGAAGCGGCTGCCCTGGATGACCTCGTGGCGACGGGTCCACGGGGCGAGCTTGGCGATGCCGTCGGGCAGGACGGCGACGTCGTCGTCCATCACCCAGAACCATTCCGCGCCGAGCTGGTACGCCTTCTTCACGCCGGCGGAGAAGCCGCCCGCGCCGCCCAGATTCTCGGTCTGCGGCGCGTAGACGACGCGCGACTGGTTGCCGGAACGGTCGGCGACGGTCTTGCCCCACTGCGCGGTGACGTCGGCGGCGAAATCCTCGACCATGGACTTGGTCTCGTCGGAATGCTCGTTGTCGACGACGATGACGCGCCACGGCGCCTGTTCGAGCGCGAGAATCGACTCGAACAGGGTGGCGAGCAGGTTCTGGCGCTTGTAGGTGGTGATGACCATGGCGAGCTTGTCGATGGTCCTGGGGTCCTTCTTCGCGGTCTTCGCGGTCTTCGTGGTCTTCGCGACGGTTTTGTCGGTCTTCGCGGCGTTCGCGGTCGTCTTCACTTCGGTCATGGACGTATTCTCTCACCACCCGACGAACGGCGGCCACGACGTTTCCGGCATCGTCAGCACCCGGTCGACGACCACCACATTCCGTTAACCTTCACACCCTATGATTGTCAGTGGGGAGAAGGCTCACGACGCCCCGGAACGAGGCGAACGAGACCACCGTCGTCAACGTCGACGACGGCTCGCGACACGCCGATGGCACACAAGATTGGACACATCCGCAAATCCCATGCTATTCTCTCTCAATTGTGTGCTGAGCTTGCTTGTTCAGGAGTTCAGGGAAACACATGGAGGATTCGCCTAGTGGTCTATGGCGCACGCTTGGAAAGCGTGTTGGTGTAACAGCCTCACGAGTTCGAATCTCGTATCCTCCGCCAACAGGGTTTTCGGAGTTTTCCGGAAACCCTTTTTCATTGCCGACGACCCCGAGAAGTGGGGTCCAAGCGCTGCGGCGTCCAGCCCAAGGCGGACACGTCGAGACGGTGCGCTCGTTCAACAACCGGTTCGGACAGACGCGCAGCCAGAGCCCCGCATCCCACAGGCATCCCCCATCGGCCCGCACCCGTACCCGAACCTAGGAACCTTACCCACACCCCACTTCCTAGGTTCCTAAGTAACTTCCCAGGTTCGGGTTCGGAGTACGCAACGCAGCCCCGGCTTCTACTCGGAAGCCACCAGCCGGTACCGGCGCTTGGGACTGTACTTGGACCCGATGCCCTCGACGAGGTTCTCGTCCATCAAACCGGACAGGTAGTCGCGGATGGTTTTCGCCGATACTCCCGCCGCGTCGGCCAGTTCGGATGTGCTGGCGCTGTTCCGCTCCGCCAGATACGAGAGAATCGCCTGACGCATGTTGTCCCGCGAGTATGAGGTTCCTTCCTGCTCGGTCATTCTGCGATGTCCGAAGATGATGCGGAATTCGCTCAACGTACTCACCGGCACCGGCGGATCCATGAGCGCATCGGCTCGGACAGACGCGGCGCATGGCGCATCCTCACCCCATCACAGTCATCCCATGAGTGATGCGACGGCTCGTGCCAACATGGCGTGGACACAGTGACGGAGACGGAATCGTGGACTCCTGATGGAACCCAACCTCCACCCGAACCTAGGAACCTTACCCACACCCACTTCCTAGGTTCAGACCCCTAGGCCCGCTCCCGGGCAAGACACACGATTCCCATCACCCTTTAGCGAGCGACCCGCTCCATGCCATCGGCGAATCTGTCCAGGCGTAGCCTACGCAGATGTGCCAGCTCCTCGGCCATGGTACGCGGCGGATTATCCTTACTGGACACGACGGCGTTCATCGCATTCACGATGCCATCGTGGTCGCGCGTGAGCATCGTGCTCAGGAACTCGTCCGGATGAACGGCTTCCACAGCGTACCGTTCAAGACTCAGCGGCGGGAAATCCTTGAGGTTGTACGTAACGATGTAATCGGCATCGGCGGACAGGGCAGCGGCGAGCACGTGCCGGTCATCCGGGTCCGGCAGCTCAAGCGTCGCTTCGAGATGTTCCCAACCGTAGACGCAATGGGTAGGGTTCATCGGCGTGATGAACGAGAGCAGACGATCCGCCTGTTCCGGCGTACGATTGCGTCTTTCAATGAGCGCGCGGCGAGCCTCCTCTAGAATCCGCTCGGACCACACGGCGTCGATCACCTGTTCCTCGTCCAGCGTGAGCATGATGTCGAGCAGCCAGACCGCGGGAAAGACATTGGCGTCAAGCAATACGACGGGTTTCGTCACGATTCGTCCCCGGCTCGTCAGTCGAAATCGGCGACGTAGGCCGCATCATCGTCGCCGTACAGCCCCATCTCCACAGCCGCGTGGCGCATCGAAGCCAGGGACCGTTCCATGCGCTCACGCTCACGCTTCTGATAGTCCATCACATCGACCACATCCACCATGCGGCGACCGGCGGCACCATTGCGGGTGAACGGCAGCCTGCCGGAATCGAGGATGCGGGCCACCGTGCGCGCCGAGCAGTTCAGCAACTTCGCTGCCTCTCCCGTCGTAATCATGCGGCGACGTCCCATCGCACCGAACGCCGCGTTCAACGCCGCCTCATACGCCTCGGCGCTCAACTCCACCACGTCACCGTCCGAACCGACGAGCGCGCGATTGCCGCGCGGAATCGTCGTCCCACCGGCACGCGGCATTTCAAGTACAGCCGTCATGATTCCTCCTTATGTTGCCGCCATTCTATCAGTTTCTGACAAAATCGACAATAGTCAAAATTGTCCTGTTAATTCGCGTCGAATGGGCGCGAAGATGAGTCCGTGGAACCGTCGAAACGCGAAACCCAGTCGGCAGTAAGGCGGAGCCAGCGTGAAGGTTGGGGTCTCGCATCCTCCGCCATCGCCCCGGAACCACGCGGTTCTGGGGTTTTTCGTTTTCCAGCAACCCCACGTAACCGGGCAACAGAGGCAACCCGGCAACCCCTTCAGGGCAATGCATCGATGTTGTTTCGCAGGTGCTCGATGAATCGCATGGCCGCCAAGGGGAGCCTGTCGCGGTCGGCATAGGCGATGGCGATGGTGCGGTCCACGGGCGGGTCGGTGGGACGCAGGACGATCCGGTAGTTGGCACTGGTGCGGTGGAGGATGAGTTCGGCGAGGATGCTGAAGCCCAATCCGGCCTCGACCATGGTCATGATCGAGTAGTCGTCGTGGATGCGCAACCGCACATTCGGCTTGAGCCCGATAGACGCGAACGCCTCCAACGGCTCGGAATAATGCCCCTCCTCCAGCAGGATCATGGGTTCCTTGGCGAGCGCGGCCAATGGCACCCGGTCAAGTGCTGCGAGCGGATGACCTTGCGGCAGGACGGCGAGCATGGCGCCCCGTTTGATGGTGATGGTCTGCACGTCGCGCGCGGCGGCGGGGTTGATGAATCCGAAGTCGATGGTGCCGTTGTGGATCCATTCCTGGATGGTGGTGTAGTCGCCTTGGTGCAGGACGAACCGCACGTTCGGGTGACGCTGTTGGAAGCCGCTGATGAGCCCCGGCAGCCAGTGGGCGGAGATGCTGGCGATGGTGCCCATGCGGATCACGCCGGTGTCGAGGCCGAGGATCTCGTCGGTCCGTTCGCGGATGCGCAGACCGTCCTCCACGTAGCGTTCGATGAGCGGGTAGAGCTGGCGTCCCTCCTCGGTGAGCGTGCATCCGCCGCGCTGCCGGTTGAGCAGGGTGACGTCGAGTTCCTTCTCCAGCGATGCGATCATCTGGCTGACGGCCGACTGGCTGCATCGCAGCTCGTCGGCGGCCGCGGAGAAGCTGCCGTATTCGACGATGTGCCGCAGGGCGAGATACCGGTTGTCCATAATCGTTCATCATAGACGTTGCATAAGCATCGCTTACATGTCCATTAGCGGATTTGATTGTACTTATCGTATATGCACGTCATACGATGGCCGCCATCGGACACGTCCAGCGCAGTTGGATCGTTCGACACATGCACGGGAACATCAATGAAGGAAAGGATCCCCCGATATGGCGTTGTTGCGTACGGCGTTCCGGGCCGCGTTGCCGCCCACGCTGCCGATCGCCGCCGGCTTCCTGTTCTTCGGCGGATCCTACGGACTACTCATGCATGCCAAGGGATTCCCAATCGTGTACCCGCTGGCCATGGGCTACGTCATCTTTGCCGGGTCGATGGAGTTCGTCACCGTGAATCTGCTGTTGTCCGCGTTCGATCCGTGGTCCGCGTTCCTGTTGGCGATCATGGTCAACGCGCGTCATCTGTTCTACGGTCTGTCGATGCTGGACACATTTCGTGGATTGGGCTGGAGAAAACCGTATCTGATCTTCACGATGATTGACGAGATATTCGCCATCGGTTCCAGCGTTCATATTCCGGCATCGGTCGACCGGGGATGGTTCATGGTGTTCGTCTCCGTCCTCTGCCGCTCCTACTGGTTCGGTGGAATAGCGTTGGGTTGGCTGGCCGGCGGCGTGCTTCCGTTCGACACCAAGGGCATCGAGTTCGTGCTCGCCGCCCTGTTCCTGTCGATTCTCCTCGAACAGTGGGATGACGACCGGAACCGGAAGGAGAGCGACGACAGCGACCCGCGTCCACACCCGGCGGTCGCGAATCTCGTGGATTCGGCTCGGCCTCATGCGCCTGCGCTGGTCGGGCTGTCGGCCTCCGCGATTTGTCTGGCGCTGTTCGGCCCGGACCGGTTCATGATTCCGGCCATGGCGCTGATGCTGGTGACGTTCCTGATATTGCGTACGAGATTGGAAGACGCGGACGACGAGCACGGCACCCGGAACAGGGAGGAACGATGATGACCATGACCACATGGCAAGCCGTCGTGACCATAGCGGCGGTCTCGTTGGGCACCATACTCACCCGCTTCCTGCCGTTCACGCTGTTTCCCGATTCACGCCGACCACCCAGAACCGTGACCTACCTCGGCAGGGTTCTGCCGCATGCGATGACCGGTCTGCTGGTGGTGTACGCGCTCAAGGACGTGTCGCCGCTCTCCGGATCCCATGGAGCGCCCGAGGCGATCACGGTCCTCGTCATCGTGCTGCTGCATCGGTGGCGCCACAGCATGCTGGTGTCCGTCGCCGGAGGAACCATCGCGTATATGATGCTCGTCCAGCTGGTGTTCGTGTGACGGGTTTGCGGATTCCTGCCCCGTTGGGGGATTCATGGCGACGGACATCCGACGGTAGACGACGACGGTAGACGACGAAAGCAATGGGAGACAAGTATGGCTATGCGGCAGTATGTGGTGGATGCGTTCACGGACAGGGTGTTCAAGGGCAATCCGGCGGCGGTGTGCCTGCCGGAATCATGGCCCTCTGACGAACTGATGGCGGATATCGCGATGGAGAACCTGTTCTCCGAGACCGCGTTCGTCGTACGCGAACCGGAAGGATGGCACCTGCGCTGGTTCACGCCGGGCGGCGAGATCGACCTGTGCGGTCACGCGACGCTCGCCTCCGCGTATGTGGTGCTGCGGTTCGTGGAACCGGACGCCGACGTGGTGCGGTTCCGCACGATGAGCGGCGTGCTGACCGTGACCCGACGGCGGGGCGGCGGGCGTGATGGCGACGACCACGCCGGCGACGTGTTCACGATGGACTTCCCCGCCTTCGACCTGAAACCCACACCGGTCACCGACGCGATGGAGCAGGCGTTGGGTGCCCGTCCGGCTGAGGCGTGGCTCGGCCGCGACCTGCTGTGCGTGATGCCCGACGAGCGGACCGTGCGCGGACTCGATCCCGACCAAGGGCTGCTTGAGGACCTGCCCGGCCTGCTGGCCAACGTCACGGCGGCCGGCGATGCGAGGTCGGGCTTCGACTGCGTGTCCCGCTCATTCGCACCGAAGCTCAACGTCCCCGAGGACCCGGTCTGTGGCTCCGGCCATTGCCACATCCTGCCATACTGGAGCAAACGCCTCGACAAGACCACGCTCACCGCGTATCAGGCCTCGGCGCGCGGCGGCGTCATCCACGCCACGGTCGGCGACGGCCGCGTCAGCCTCGGCGGCGGCGCGGCGCTGTTCTCCATCGGCACCATCCTGCCCGACTTCGGTTTTCGAATGTCCCGCATCGATTGACTTGTCCGCCCTGCAGTTCGATGATGGCGGGCGTGGGCATCATGGTGAAACGTATCTATGACGAGCCGGAACCCGATGACGGCTGCAGGATTCTGGTGGATCGGCTGTGGCCGCGCGGCATGAGCCGGGAACGCGCCGCCCTTGACCTGTGGCTAAAGGACATCGCGCCCTCACCCGGACTGCGCAAATGGTTCGGACATGATCCGGCGCGCTTTGCGAAGTTCTCCGAACGGTACCGGGCGGAACTGGACGCCAACGTAGAGACGGTCGCGTCCCTGCGCGACGTCGTCATGACCCATGAAACCGTCACGCTCCTGTATGCGGCCAAGAATCCGCTGGTCAATCACGCGGTCGTCCTGTGCGACTACATGGCCGGCGGTACGGGAATCATCAAGTCACACTGAAACGCAGGGGCACGGAAAGGAATCGGCCATGAGGAAGCTGGGACTGATCGGCGGGACCGGGCCGGAATCCACGATCATCTACTACAAGGAGATCACCGACGGGGCGCGCAGACGCTTGGGACAAGACCGGTTCCCGCATCTGAGCATCGAAAGTCTGGACGTGTTCGAGGTGCTGGGCTTCTGCAGACGCGCAGACTATGACGGGCTCACCGACTACCTGACCCATGGAATCGCCAATCTCGCCGTCGCGGGGGCCGAGTTCGCCGCGTTCACGGGCATTACGCCGCATGTGGTGTTCGACGAGGTGACGCGACGCTCGCCCATCCCGATCGTCAGCATGCTGGACACGTCCTGCCAGTACGCGGTTGACCGGCATTACGATCGAGTCGTCTTGATGGGTACCGGTCCGACCATGGACGGCGATTTCTTCCAGCACCCATTCCAAGTGCATGGCATCGACGTCGTCACACCGGACGATGAGGACAAGCGGTACATAGCCAAGGCAATCGAAACGGAATTGGAATACGGCATCGTCAGACCGGCGACCCGGAAGGCGCTGCGAGACATCGCCGTTCGGCTGGCCGAACGGGAGCATGCCGAGGCGATCGTGCTGGGCTGCACGGAACTGCCATTGGCGTTCGATGGCACGAGCCTACCGGTGAACGTCATGGACGTCATGCGCATCCACATCAACGCCCTCATCGACCGCATCATCGGCGAATGACCAGCACAATAGATCCTCTACTGAAACGACCACCAGCACATGTGGAAGTCACCCGCGCCTCACGGAACGCCCTATGGGTCGGGATGAAACGTTTCAGCGACTCCTCCTTGCCCAGCAGCAGCAATCCGGTCAATGTCGGCATGATCTTGCCGTCGATGGTCACCGTCAGCTGCAGGGATCGCTCCAGTTCCCCGTCAGTGAGCTCCAGTAGATTACGGTCGCCGGACTGGTACGTACCGATGATTCGGCGCAGCGAACTCACGCGCATTCCACGCCCCACACACACCGCGAAGGCCCGTCACCGAGCCGGCCTGTCTGCGCCGTCGGGGCTCTCGGCATGCTGCTGTAACCTGTAGCTGGTATCCGCAAGGAGGGCAGCATGGCCGTATTCGAGGACGATTTCATGGACATCCAGGCGGGTCTGGTCGCGCTTGCCTTGGAGGCCGTCGGCGACGTCAACGTGGAGGATGTGTACATATACGGATCCATCGAGGGCTGTATGACGGCCTTCAACGTGTTCTTCCGCGTGGACGGAACGATTCAATACCTGCGGGATGTGGTCGACGACCAGTCAATCAGATTGCAGGTGCTGGAATTGGGCACCGGCGACTTGGGAAAGCTCCGCGACCTGTGCTTCGCGAACGGCCACGACTGCCCAACCCAGATCCGGGGTCGCTACAACGCGGCCTCCGGCGGCTACCGTGCCCATTATGCCTATGATCCCATCGTCTGCGACGAGCAGCATGGCATCGCGCCTTCCGAGGCGTTCGTCATGTGGGTGGACGACGTGCGGGCCGGCCGTGACGATCTGGCCTCGGACGATGCCGAGGAATAGGTGAAGCTCAGCGCTCGATGCCGTATTCGTCGTACACGTAGGCATCGTACTGGCTGTCGTCGAGATGCGACGTGTTGTAGTGATACGCGTCGTAATGGTTGTCGTTCTGCATGATCGCTCCTTCGTTCGTTCGTCCCTTGAGTCGGACCTCATCGTTGTCGGTATCCGGTGTACTCCGCGCGCGTTTCCGCAGGATGTGTGTTCGACCACGCGCAGGTGAACTCGTGCCGTCATCATCGTGAATGCGATGATGACGGGTGCCGCGACCGCGACCGCGACCGCGACCGCGACGGTACGGCGCGACCCGCGCGACCTGCGCGACCCGCGCGACGTGCCGACTTGCGCGATGTGCGATGACGTGCCATTATGTTCAGGTTGCCTTTATGGGGTCGGGCTGAAAGGCCTGGCCGCGGAGGGAACGGATCGGCGGATTTCCCAAGCGGTCAAAGGGAGCTGACTGTAAATCAGCCGCTTCGTGCTTCAGTGGTTCGAATCCACTATCCGCCACGCCCCGATAGCTCAGTGGTAGAGCACTTCCTTGGTAAGGAAGAGGTCGTGAGTCCAATTCTCACTCGGGGCTCTCCGAAAGGAACCAACTACGCCCCTGTAGCTCAGTTGGTTAGAGCAGCTGACTCTTAATCAGCGTGTCCAGGGTTCGAATCCCTGCGGGGGCACAGACAAGACCGGAATCGAAAGATTCCGGTCCTTTTGCATTTCCGGCCGCCCTCAGTCAGGCGGCCTATAGGAATTTTGGCTCGGCCTGTCAGCTCCCGCCGGCGGGAGTGGGAGGCCGGGCGCCGACGACCATCCAGTTCAGGGTTTCTCGCTTGAGAGGGGTACATCTCTGCTGTCTCGAATGCGTATCTGCGTTGCGAGGGGTACCAGACCCGAGTCATTCCGAGGCCACACACCGATATGACGCCATCTGCACCGGCATTCCCCCTGTCCAAGTACCCCTCATACGCCAGTTACGCTTGGAGAGCGACGGGGAAGTACCCCTTTCAACCGAGAAAGCACAGGAATCGGCAGCTCCCGCACATCGCCAGCGGAGGCCGCAAGCGAATGCTCCCATCGGCATCGCCGCGATTGGACGCGCCGAGGCCCACAACGCATCGCGATCGCCGCACAGGCGACCGGAAGACCTGATGCCTGATAATGGATGGTGACGAAACATCCATACGCCCAACGGGGCCGACGAACGGGAGCGCATCATGGCAGATGAGACCACCCAGACCACCAACGAGACCGGGCAGCCCGCACAGCCGCAGCCAGCACAGCCCACGCAAACCGGGCGACCCGCACAGCCCACGCAAACCGGGCAACCCGCACGGCACCACCAGTGCAGGTGCGGCAACGGACACGGGCACGGCGCATGCCGCCGCGACGCCGAAGGGCACGCCATCACCGCCGAATCGCATCTGGGTTATGTCGCCGATCTGGCCTCGCTGATCGACATCCAGGAGGAGGCGACCGTGTCGCGCACGGTGCTGCGCGAGGACGGGCTGCGCGCCGTGCTGTTCGCTTTCGACAAGGACCAGGCGCTGAGCGAACACACCGCGGCCATGCCCGTGACGATCCAGGTGCTCGAAGGCCGGCTGCGCATCGGCGGCGGTGAGCGCGAGGTCGAGCTCACGGCGGGCGGCATCGTGTATCTGAGCGCGCGCCTGCCGCACACGGTCTACGCGCTCGAGCCGAGCAAGATGCTGCTGCAGATGTTCGACAACCGCGGCTGAACGCAACCGCTCCGGACGGGCGAAGGCGCGGAGACACGAGAGCCGGAGGAACGGCAACCCGAGGGCCCGCCGATGCGTGACAAACGCGTCGACGGGCCCTCGCCGGATCGGCACCAGACCGGCCTCACCGGATCACCGGGAGGCCGGCCCCGCGCCGATTCCAATCACTTGGTCGGGACCTTGCCTTCCTGCGCGTGGTCGAAGTTCGGCACGTTCTTCGCGTCGAACTTGTACACGCCGATGTTGGCGGAGCTCGGGTCGTTGCTCGAATTGAACGGGCCGATGCCGGTCACGCCCTTATAGTGGATGCTCTTGCCGGACTTCAACGCGGCGAGGCACTCCTTGTAGGTCGTGCACACGGTGCCGCCGTTCGCGCCGGAGACGGCGGCCATGTTCTTCTGGATGGTCTCGCCGTCGGCGCTGCCGCCCTTCTGCGCGGCGAGCGCGGCGAGGATGATGCCGTCATACGTTTCGGCGCCGTAGGTGAAGGTGCTGATGTCCTTGCCGTACGCGCCGACGAGCTTCTTCTGGAACTCGTCGGACGCCTGCACGCCCGGGATCGTGCCCTTCGAACCTTCGAGGAGCCCCGCGTCGAGGTCCTTCGAATAGTCGGACGTGTTGCCGTCGACGAAGTACAGTTTGTGCGTGTCGACACCGGCGCTCTTCAGCGCCTTGACGAGCGGCTTGGTCTGGCCGAAGGCGATCACGGCGACGGCGTCCGGGTTGCTCGCCTTGATTGCGGTGGCGATGGACGAGAAGTTCGTCTCGGTCGGGTCGAACGCGTCCTTCTCGCCGTAGACGATGTTGACGCCCGCGTCCTTCACGGTCTTGACGACCGTGTCGCGCAGACCGGTGCCGTACTCGTCGTTGAACACCGCGATGGCGAGGTTCTTCACGCCGTCCTGCGCGATGACCTGGCCGAGCACGGTGCCCTGCACGGTGTCCGGCGGGACGGTGCGGAAGAAGTACGGGCTCAGTCCGGAGAAGTCGGAGCTGGTGGCGCCCATCGAGAGCATCGGGATTTTCTGTTCGGTGATGGTCTTGTACACGTTCTTGACGACGGCGCTGGAGGCTGGGCCGATCACGAACGACGGGTTCTTCGACATCACGGACTGCACGGCGGACGTGTTCTGGTCCGCGTGATCCGCGTCGGAGGTGTCGGCGTCGGTGGTGGTCACGTCTTTGCCGAGCACGCCGCCTGCCGCGTTGATGTCGCTGACGGCGAGTTTCTCGGCGGCGAGTTCCGGCGGTGCGAGGTACGCGAGCGAGCCGGTTTCCGGCCAGAGTCCGCCGAGCACGAACGCGTCCTTCTTGCCGGATGAGCCGGATGCGCCGGCACTGGACGACGAGCCGGCCGAGCCGCAGCCGGCGAGCGCCATGACGGCGGCTGCGACGACAGCCGTCGCGGTGATTAGGATCCTCTTTTTGCTGTTCATGATTGCTTCCTCTCTATTCAAGCGAATATGAACGTGTGACGGGGCGATGTGATTGTCGCCTTGTGATGGTGCACCCCCTCAGTCCCGCTTCGCGGGACAGCTCCCCCTTCAGGGGGAGCAAGGAAATCGCATGCGCCGAGCGCATTCCGCCCCTGCGTTCCTGCGCCCCCTTTAGGGGGAGCTGGCGGCCGGAGGCCGACTGAGGGGGCGCTTGCGGCCGGGATTCGGTGTCTCTCCCTCCGTCCGCCTTCAGCGGCCACCTCCCACGTCAGAGGGAGGCAGAGCCGGGGTACAGGTCACTGGCCTTCTGCGAGAAGGTCGGTGATGTGTGTGGCTTCAAGGCGCACCGAGGGAAGGCGTGCGAAGGCACGTCGACCGAGGAGCAACGCCGAAGACACACCATCACTGGCCTCCTTCTTCGACTTCTTGTTCGAGGTTGCCTAGGTAGAGGGAGATGACTTTGGGGTCTTCCAGGAGGTCTCGGCCGCGGCCGGAGTAGGCGTTGCGGCCTTGGTCGAGGACGTAGCCGCGGTCGCAGATCTGCAGGCAGCGGCGCGCGTTCTGTTCGACGATGATGACGGAGACGCCGGCCTTGTTGACCTGGCGCACGCGGATGAAGGTCTCGTCCTGGAGCATCGGCGACAGGCCGGCGGAGGGCTCGTCGAGGAGCAGCACGGACGGGTTCATCATCAGGGCGCGGGCCATGGCGACCATCTGGCGTTCGCCGCCGGACAGGGAGCCGGCGAGCTGGTCCTTGCGCTCCCCCAGCTTGGGGAAGATCGAGCACACGTAGTCGAAGCGTTCGTTGAACTTCTTCGGTGCCTGGTAGGCGCCCATGTGCATGTTCTCCGCGATGGTGAGCGAGGGGAACACGTTTTCGGTCTGCGGTACGAAGCCGACGCCGAGGGAGACGAGCTTGTCGGCACGCAGGTTGGTGATGTCCTCACCTTTCAGGATCAGGTGCCCGGAGTGGATGTGGACGAGTCCGAACAGTGATTTGAGGAGCGTGGATTTGCCGGCGCCGTTCGGGCCGATGATGCCGACGATCTCGCCTTCGTGGAGGGTGAGGGATGCGCCGTTGAGGATGTTCACGCCGGGGATGTAGCCGGCGACGAGGTCGACGGCGTCGAGGAGGGGTTCGCCTTCCGGCTCGCCCACGTGGATTTCGGCGCGCGGGCGCGTGTCGGTCGTGGGCGCGGCGGGCGCGGTCAGTGTTGCGGTGTCAGTCATCGTATGGCCTCCTTGACCCCCTCAGTCCGCTTCGCGGACAGCTCCCCCTGAAGGGGGAGCAGGATGTTGGGATACCCGCCCAGTCCGGCCGAACCGGACAGCTCCCCCTGAAGGGAGCGCATAGTGTCGGAACCGGTCATGTCAGTGTTCCTCGCTTTCCTTGAGGTCCATCACCGAGTCGTCGCCGAGGTCGATGTTGGCGTGGGCGCCGAGGTACGCGTCGATGACGGCGGGGTCGTTCATCACGCTCTTCGGCTGGCCTTCGGCGACGATCTTGCCTTCGGCCATGACGGTCACCCAGTCGGCGATGTGGCGGACCATGTTGATGTCATGTTCGACGAACAGCACGGTGGTGCCCTCCTCGCGCAGCGACAGGATGTGGTCGAGCAGCGACTGCTTCAACGCCGGGTTGACGCCGGCCATCGGCTCGTCGAGCATGACGAGCTGCGGGTCGCTCATCAGCGCACGCGCCATTTCGAGCAGCTTCCTCTGGCCGCCGGAAAGCGAGCCGGCGAAATCGTCCTTCTTCTTGATGAGCAGGAAGCGTTCGAGCAGCGCCTCCGCCTTCTCGATGTTCGCCTGCTCCTGGCGACGCCACAGGCCGGGCACGAGCGCGCGGAACAGGCCCTCGCCGGGCTGGACGGGCGCGCCGAGCAGCATGTTGTCGAGCACGGTGAGGCGGCTCATCACCTTGGTCAGCTGGAACGTGCGGACCATGCCCATGCGCGCCACCTGTTCGGGGTGCACGTGCGCGAGATCCTTGCCGTCGAACCGCCACGCGCCCGTGTTCGGGGCGTCGAAGCCGGTCATCAGGTTGAAGAACGTGGTCTTGCCGGCGCCGTTCGGGCCGATCAGCGCGGTGATGCCGTGCCGTTCGATCTCGAAGTGCCTGACGTCGACGGCGGTCATGCCGCCGAACCGGCGCGTCACGTTGTCGGCCACGAGGATCGGATCGGGCTTGTGCACGCCGGGCTCGTTCTTGACGAACTTGAGATCCTCCTTCACCTTGTCGCCGAACGCGGTGGAGATGAGATGCTCACCTTCCGGGGCCTTGGTGGCCCATTTGGCGAGGTCGTGGAACGGCTTGTTCCTGAGTGGTTCAGCTGTGTTCTCAGACATTGAAGGCCAGCTCCTTTCGGTCTCCCAGCAGACCCTGCGGTCTGAAGATCACCAGGCACATCAGTGCGACGCCGACGATCACCCATCCGAGCGATTCGACCTGGTTGGAGGAAATGACGGTTTCGGGGATCGCGCCGCGCATCAGTTCCTTGACGAACGTGAGTAGCACCCACAGCAGGCAGGAGCCGATGATCGGCCCGAAGATCGTGGCGGCGCCGCCGAGCAGCAGGATCGTCCACGCGTAGAACGTGACCGCGCGTCCCAGCGAATCGGGCTGCACGGAACGCGGCAGGACGAAGATGATGCCGCCGAGCGCGCCGAAGATGCCGCCGATGATGAGCGCCTGCATCTTGTAGACGGTGACGTTCTTGCCGAGCGAGCGGATCGCGTTCTCATCCTCGCGGATGCCCTTGAGCACGCGGCCCCACGGGGAGCGGAACCAGCGCCAGCACAGCACGGCGGCGATCGCGACGAGCACCCAGGCGACGATGCGCAGCCACCACGAGTTCGCGATGTTGTTCGAATACGTCCAGAACAGGAACGTGGTCGAATCGTTCGGCAGCGGCGAAAGGTTCTCGAACTTCGTGGTGAAGTCCTGCGGCGAGATGCCGGCCGAGCCGCCGGTGATCGTCGTCATCGCCGTGGAACGGCCGATGATGCGGATGATCTCGGCCGCGGCGAGCGTGACCATGGCGAGATAGTCGGGCCCGAGCTTCAACGTCGGGATGCCGAGCAGCAGTGCGTAGATCACGGCGAGCAGGATCGCGGCGCACACGGAGGTGAACAGGTTCGCGCCCATCGACTGCGTGATCGCGAAACCGTACGCGCCGAGCAGCATGAAGCCCGCCTGGCCCATGTTCATCAGTCCGGTCATGCCGAAGTGGATGTTCAATCCGATGGCGGCGAGCGCGTACGCCGCCGTGGTGGGCGCGATGAGCTCGCCCAGCGTGTTGGTGATGATGGTCATGATGTCCATGTCTCAGCCCACCCTTTGCTGTTTGCCGAAGATGCCCTGCGGGCGCACCAGCAGGACGATGATGAGGATCGCCAGCGCGCTGGCGTATCGCATGTCGTTGGGGATAACGAGCGAGCTCATGTCCGCGACGATGCCGATGATCAGCGAGCCGACGAGCGCGCCGTTCGCGGTGCCGAGGCCACCGAGCGTGACGGCGGCGAACATGAGGAGCAGCAGCGTCGCGCCGGTGTTCCACGAGATGCCGTTCAGGTAGACGCCGAGCAGTACGCCGGACAACGCGGCCATCGCGCAGGAGATGATCCACACGATGCGCACGACCTGTTCGACGTTGATGCCGGATGCGGCGGCGAGCGCGGCGTTGTCGGAGACGGCGCGCGTGGCGCGGCCGAGTCGCGTCCGGTAGAGGAACAGGCTCACGCCGACAATCGCGACGATCGCGATGGCCGCGGAGATGAGCGTCGGCGAATCGGTGGTGATCGGGCCGACCTGGAAGCTGTTCGGCACGGATTTGACGATGCCTTTGATGTCGCCGCCGAAGAAGAACTGGAACAGGTATTGCAGCGCCATCGACAGGCCGATCGTGACGATCATCTGCTGCATGGTGCCGACGTGCTTGCGGCGCAGCGGCGCCCACACGATCTCGTTCTGAATCCAGCCGGTGAGACCGCCGATCGCGATCGCGACGATCGCGGCGGGCACGAGCGGCCAGTGCAGGATCTGCGTGCCGACGAACGCCATGAGGCCGCCGAGCGTGACCTGCTCGCCGTGTGAGAAGGAGCTCAGTCCGGTGGTGCCGTAGACGAGATTCATGCCGACGGACATGAGGCCGAGCATGAGGCCGAAGATCACACCGGAGTAGAGCTGCTGCCAGAATCGTGCGCCGATGTTCGAGCCCGCGCCGCCGGCGTCGGACGAGGCCGGCGCGGTCGAGGAGGTCGAGCCGGACGCGCTCGAACCCGAACCGGATTTGCCGGACGCGGTGCCGGAACCGGAACCGCCCGACCCGCTCCCGGCCGGTGCGGGCTTGTCGAAGCGGACCACCTGGCGGGCCGCGTCGAAGCTGTTCTTCTCGACCTTGACGGTGGCGGTCGCGGCCTTGAGTCCGTGCTCCTTGGCGACGGACTCGTCCATCGTGACGGTGTACGAGCCGTCCTTGCCGACGCTGAACGCCCAGTTGCCATTCGCGTCGGTCGTGGTCGTGGCGCTTTCCGCGCCGGTGAGCTTCAGTTCGACGCCGGCGATCGGCTTCTTGGACGCGTCCTGCAGGATGCCGTTGACGCATCCGTTCGTGGCGGACGGGTTGCATGTGGGGACGGCTTCGGCCGCCTGGGCTTGGTTGGGTGGTGTGAAACAGAACGCCATCAGTAGGGTCAATGCCGCCGCGCAAAGCGACGAGCGCAACAATCCCATTCGACGACGCCGTTCGATGTTCTTCACGGCTGTCATGTGAATGTCCTCTCTGGATTTGTCTCACAACCTAGAGAGGCAAACAGCGCTCACCGTTATGCCATGATTTCCCGCGAGTTACCGTGAGGCCCGCATATTACCCGAGTATGTCGCGGCGCCGCGTTTGGTTTCACGGGCATTACAACATGTCGCCCACGTTACAGAATCGGGGCGCGTGATGGCCCCCTCTGACGAGGGGGCTCCCGGCGAAGCCGGGTGGGGGAGAGATACCGGGAACGTTACGTTCCAGCTATCTCTCCCTCCGTCATCGCTACGCGATGCCACCTCCCTCGTCAGAGGGAGGCGAAGAAGATGGGTCTCCTCCTCAGAGGGTGTCGGATATCGTCATGCGCCGAGGGAGGCGAGCCACCAGCCAGCGGCGACGCACAGAATCGGCACGAGAATCGTCATCGCGCAGTAGAACGCGGCCATGCGGTGGCGGCCGGCGCGCGCGAGCGACACCATCTCGTTGATCGCGGTGGAGAACGTCGAGAATCCGCCGAGGAATCCGGTCACGAACAGCAGATACGCGTGATGGTCGACGGTGGCGGACGCGTAGGCGCCGGCGGCGATGCCCGCGCAGAACGTGGCGATCACGTTGATGATGAACGTGGACAGCGGGAACGCGCGGCTCCACCAGCGCTGCACCGACGTGTTCACGATGAAACGCGTCACCGCGCCGACGCCGCCGCACAGGCAGACAAGCAGGAACGTCATCGCGTCGCCTCCCGTCCGTCGCCATGCGACAATCCGTCCTGCGACGGTCCGGCGTGACGCGCGGCGTCGTCGCGACGCTCCTCGCCATGCGCGTCGCCGGTGACGGGATCGCCGACCATCGGAATCTCATCGGTGACCGGCGCCGGCTCGAACGACGGAATCGCCGATCCGCCGACGAAATCACCCGAAACACCGGAATCATCGGAAACACCGGACGCCGCCGACGCCGCGACACGCGGCACGGCAGGCGGCAACGGCTGACCATAATCACCCTCCGGCGGCGTGGACGCCTTGATCTCGACCGGACCGGACGCCGGATCGCCGACCATGATCGGCTTGTCGGCGAGCGCGACGCCGTCGACGTCACGCTTCGGCGCGGCGTGCGCAGGACCCGCCGCGCCGGAAGCGGCGGCGAGCGCATCGGCGACGACGCGCGCGGAGCGGCGCGAGGACGCCGCCAGCGCGAGACGCACGCCCGTCGCGGCGACGATGAGACCGCCCGCGAAACTGGCGAACATATAGAAGAGGAAGCCGCCGATTTGATCGGCGTGAATGGAGATGAGCTCCTCGATGACCATCGCGGACAGGGTGGAGAAACCGCCGCACATGCCCATGCCGATGCCGCGCGAGGCGAGCTGTCGCACGCGTTTGCGGATCCACGCGGCTTGCGACATGTAGGTGGAGACGAACGCGAAGACGAGACACGCAATCATGTTCGCGAGGAACGTGGCCGTGTGGAACGCGCTGAAGAAACCGTGCGCGGCGGCGGGCGCGGGCAGCAGCAACGACAGAGCGTAGCGCATGGCGGTGCCCACGCAGCCGCCGACGAACACGACGAGATAGATCATGCCGTCGGCGAGCGGATTGAACTGCGCCTGCACGCGCTTGGCGGGGGCGAGCGGAATCGCGGGAGGGGCGGGCGCGGCGGCGGCGCCCTGCGGATGCGGCACACCCGCCGCGTACGAACGGGCGTGCGCGGCGGTCATCTCCTGCGTCGCCGGATCAGGCTCGGCGAAATATTCGGGCTGTTCGGTCGTGACGGCCATATCGGCTCGGCGGACGGGCCGGCGTCAGTCGATGAGCGAGTGGACGGAGATGATGTGGTCGCGCTGCGGGCCGGTGCCGATCGCGGAGATGCGGCAGTTGCTCAGCTCCTCGAGACGCTTCACGTACGCCTGGCAGGTGGCGGGCAGCTCGTCGAAGCTGTGGCAGCCGGAGATGTCCTCGTCCCAGCCGGGCATGGTCTCGTAGATCGGCTTCGCGGCGGCGAAGGCGGCCTGGTCGGTCGGCATGTCGTCGTGGCGTTCGCCGTCCACGTCGTAGGCGACGCAGATCGGAATCTCCTTGAGGCCGGTGAGCACATCGAGTTTCGTGAGCACGATGTCGGTCAGGCCGTTCACCTGGCTCGCGTAACGGTTGACGACCGCGTCGAACCAGCCGCAGCGGCGCGGGCGGCCGGTGGTCACGCCGAACTCGTGGCCCTGCTGGCGCAGCCATTCGCCGGACTCGTCGAACAGCTCGGTCGGGAACGGGCCCTCGCCCACGCGGGTCACGTACGCCTTGGAGACGCCGATCACGCGGGTGATCTTCGTGGGGCCGACGCCGGTGCCGGTGCAGGCGCCGCCGGCGGTCGGGTTGGAGGAGGTGACGAACGGGTAGGTGCCGTGGTCCACGTCGAGCATCGTGGCCTGGGCGCCCTCGAACAGGACGGTCTTGCCTTCGTCGAGCGCCTTGTTGAGGATGAGGCCCGTGTTGGCGACGTACGGCTTGAGACGCTCGCCGAGCTTCAGGAGCTCGTCGGTGGTCTGGTCCACGTCGATGGCGCGACGGTTGTACAGCTTGACGAGGATCTGGTTCTTCTGGTGCAGGCTCGCCTCGACCTTGTCGTGCAGGTGGTCGGCGTTGAACAGGTCGTGCACGCGGATGCCGACGCGGTTGATCTTGTCCGCGTAGGCGGGGCCGATGCCGCGGCCGGTGGTGCCGATCTTGTGCTTGCCGAGGAAGCGTTCGGTCACCTTGTCGAGCGTGCGATGGTACGGCGCGATGATGTGCGCCGCCTCGGAGACGAGCAGGTGGGAGCAGTCGATGCCACGGGCCTCGAGGCCGTCGATCTCCTCGAACAGGACCTCCGGGTCGACGACGACGCCGTTGCCGATCACCGGGGTGAGATGCGGGTTGATGATGCCGGAGGGCAGAAGGTGCAGCGCGTACGACTCATCGCCGACGACGACGCTGTGACCCGCGTTGTTGCCGCCGTTGAAACGCGCGACGTAATCGACCTTCGTGCCGATCAAATCCGTGGCCTTGCCTTTGCCTTCGTCGCCCCACTGGGCGCCGATCAGAACGATTCCAGGCATGATGCACCTCCGCAATTGCATGATTTCCGCATGATTCCGCCGGGGAACAAGACTACCTTACGGCCCCTACGGTGGCGCGCGGCGTCTCGTTTGGGGGAAGACCCTCCGAGGTGGAATCCGTGAGACAAGCGGCCCGGCGGACCGTTGGCAGGCGACGTTGCGGACGGCCGGCGCAAGAAATCCCGGGAATACGCCCTATCGTCCGGGATTCCTTGCACTGAGATGACGCCAGCGCAAAGAATCCCGGAAAACAACGGCCTCGTCCGGGAATGGTTGTACTGACCTTGTCTCAGCGCAACTATTCCCGGACGAGAGGAAACGAGCAGACCATCGGGCATACATGTTGGCCCATAGCCTGATTTCGTTTTCTTGGTTGGCAGGGGTACTTTCCCGTCATTCTCCGAGCGTAACCGGCGTATGAGGGGTACATGACCGGGGGAATATCTCGGTTTGTGCCGGTGCAGATGGCACCATGTCGGCGTGTGGACTCGGAATAATCCGGGTCTGATACCCCTCGCAACGCAGATACGCGCTCGAGACAGCAGAGATGTACCCCTCCCGAGCGAGAAACCGCGCTCAACCATAAACCCGCGCTCGGCTTTCTGAACAGTCGGTCAAGATTACAAAAAGGAAACCCCTCCGCGGGCTGCGCCGCCCGGAGAACAGTCCAGTGGACTGTTCTTAGGCGCAGGTCGGCGAAGCCGACGACGGCCGGCCGACACATGGGCGGGAATCAGTAAAAGAAAAACCCTCCGGGGCCAAGCCGTAAAGCGAACGGTCCAGTGGGCCGTTCGCAGGCTTGGGTCGGCGAAGCCGACAGCTGCCAGCCCGGCGGTCGGGCGGGAATCAAGTAAAAGAAAAACCCTCCGGGGTGGAATCCGGAGGGTTTGTGGAGCTGATGGTAATCGAAACCACGACCTCTTCGATGCGAACGAAGCGCTCTACCAACTGAGCTACAGCCCCTTGGTTTGTTGTCTTGCTCCGCAGGACAACTCGACCAATATTATCCCGCGTTCAGGATTTCGCAACCCGACACGCCCGGGAAATTGAAGATCGCTCGCGATCGCACAGCGACCACCCGGCGATCACTCCGCCTCAGCCACGTGGTGCGGAGCCGGCTCGGCGGTCTCCCCCTTCTTCTTGCCGAACTTCGCCTTGACGAGGCCGACGATCGTCGGAATCAGCGAGACGGCGAGAATCAGCACAATCACGAGCTCGAAGTGCTTCTGCACGGCGGGGATGTTGCCGAAGAAGTAGCCGAGCAGCGTGAACAGGGACGACCAGATGAAGCCGCCAAGCACCGAGAACGGCGTGAAGCGGCGCCAGCGCATGCCGGAGATGCCGGAGATGAACGGCATGAACGTGCGGATGAACGGGAAGAAGCGGCCGAGGAACACGGCGAGCGGACCCCACTTCTCGATCATCGCCTCGGTCTTCGCGATGCGCTCCGGCGTCATGGCCTTGACCTTGCCGGAGGCGATGATGCGGCGACCGAAGAAGTGGCCAATGAAGTAGTTGCACTGGTCGCCGATGATCGGTGCGCACCACACGACGGGCAGCAGGTAGTGCAACGGCAGCGCGACCTGGCCGGTGGCGGCGTCGGGCGCGGCGAACACGCCGGCCGCGAACAGCAGGGAGTCACCGGGCAGGAACGGGAAGAAGACAACGCCGGTCTCGATGAAGACGATGAGGAAGATGAAGCCGAGCGTGGGCGCGACGCCCATCGCGATCCAGCTGGCGATGGCCGCGCGCGGATCCTTCAGCAGTTCGATGATGAAATGTACAAAACCCATGGATTTTCCGTGTTTCCTATGCTCTCTTGTCTTATGCGGACTGCCTCTCGGAGAGGTCTCGCGCAGACGGATAAGGGGCCGCCGGCAATCGGACGGACGGCCGCGAATCAACCGCCAATCACCATACCAGCAGCCCCTATAAGAAATGACTAAGAGACCGCGCTTCCGGCCGCGTCACGCCTCGGCGGCGAGCGCGGCGAGGCGCTTGCGCACGATCGTGTCGATCGCCTCCGCGTCGACGCCCGCATACCCGTCGATCGACGTGAACTGCGGCCCGTCCGACGTGTCGGTGCGGATCGTGCACGTCTGCGCGATGACGGTCGCCCCGGACGCGGCACCGGCGGCGAGGCCGACGGGCGTGTCCTCGAACACGGCGCAGGAGGCCATGTCTTCGGGCGCGATGCCGAGGCGCGAGGCGGCGAGCAGGTACGGTTCGGGCGACGGCTTGTGCTTGGCGTCGTCGTCGCCGCACACGTAGCCGGAGAACAGGCCGGGCGCGGCGGCGAGCACGTTCTCGACGATCGGGCGCGGCGAGGTGCTCACCAGCATGGTCGGGATTCCGGCCTCCTTGAGCGAGCGCAGGGTGTCGAGCACACCGTCGATCCACGGCATGTGCATCTTCTCGTGTTCGAACACGTAGGCCTTGAGCTGCACGTCGATCTCCTCGACGCTCAGCGTGCACCCGTGTTCGATCATCTTGCGGGCCACGTCGGGCACGGGCGTGCCGGAGCATTCCCAGCCGAGATCCTCCGTCCAGTGGCCTCCGTTGGCCTCGGCGAGTTCGATTTCGCCGTCGTGCCACAGCGGTTCCGAGTCGATGAGCGTGCCGTCGAGATCCCAGAACACGGCTTTGAGCTGCATGGTTCCTCCATCCATCACGGTTGGGCGGGTGCGTTTCCATGTCCATCTCACCAAAGCGCGGCGACAGATCCGCCGCGACACGCGGCCCGGCGCGCGCGAGCGCGACGCGGTCCGCGCAGGTCGCAACGTGATTGCGATTTCCGTGGACGATTGCGATATTCCGTGCGACGGTACGACGGTCACGCGATGACGCGATGGCGACGGCGATGATGCGATGACGCGATGGCGACGGCGATGATGCGATGACGACGGTCACGCGGCGATGATGACGTGACGATCGATTGCGCGATTCCCGATGCCGCCGAGACACCGACGCCGGCAAAGGACGGCAAACCCCGTGATGGCGATGGAAGGGGTTACAATATCCAGCAAACGTCATGGGAACGCTCACAATGGGGTGCCGCATGACGGGAACAGCGGACACGGCGACGAGGCGACTCCCGCACGGAACAGCTCCATGGAACGGCTCCACGGAACGGACGACCCACGGAACGGGATGGAAGACCCGGACCGACGGCACGACGACCGGCGAATCACCCGAACGCGCCCACCGCAACGGCAACAAGAAGAAGGAACCGCATGCACGAGAACAAGGGCGCGCCGAAGCGGACGCACCTATGGCAACGCAACCAGACCGGTAAAGCCGACCAGACCGGCCAGACCTACCAGACCGCCACTTCCCCGGCCCACGACGCCGCGGGCCGCAACCTGCGCCGCGTCACCGCCGCGCTCGCCTCCCTCGCGATGCTGGGCACGTTCGCGGTCGCCACGGCACCCGCCACCGCCGCGACCGCCGCGTCGCCGACCGACCCGGTCGACGTCACCGTGGACGGCGCGGACGTCGCCGCGGCGGCGAAGAACCGCAACGGCCTGACGTTCAAGGGCTTCGGCGTACTGTCCGCCAACTCCACCAGCTCGCTGCTGATGGACTACAAGGCGCAGAGCCCCGAGGCCTACTGGCGGATCATCACCACCTTGTTCGGCGGCGACCATCCGCTGATGAACACCGTCAAGATCGAGATGGGCAACGACCGCAACAACTCGACCGGCCCGGAGCCGGCCACGATGCGCTCGGCCGACGCCTACCCGAACGTGGCGCTGGAGCCCGGCTTCCAGCTGGCCGCCGACGCGATGAAGGTCAATCCGGACGTGCGCGTGAGCATCCTGCGCTGGCGCTCCCCCGCCTGGGTCAAGAGCAACGACGACGTGTACACGTGGTACAAGAACACGATCCTCGCCGTCTACCGCCAGTACGGCTACATGGTGGATTCGGTGAACCCGCACATCAACGAGACCGCGCCGGACCTCAACTGGACCAAGGAGTTCTCGAAGCGCGTCAAGGCCGACGAGACCGGTTTCGTCGGCGCGGGGACGGTCAAGGACCTGGACGGCAACGACGTGCCCGCGTGGAAGGACGCGACCGAGAAGAACCTGTTCCACCGCATCCGCGTCGTCATCTCCGACGAGGTGAGCACCGGCTCGTTCGGCGACGACATGCTCGCCGACAAGACGCTGCGCGACGCGGTGGATATCTCCGGCTACCACTACACCACCGGCGACCAGGGGAACAACTTCAAGACGCTCGCCGACGACTACGACAAGGAGATCTGGAACTCCGAGGCGCAGGCCACCTTCTCCAACACCGCGGACCGCGTCAACAACACCGTGGACTCTGCGTCCGGCGAGAACGCGGGCGACCGCAAGGGCACCGGCATCGGCGGCATCAACTCCGCGCTGGAGATGGGCAACTGGATCGTCGCCGGATTCGACCATTCGCGCCGCACGATGAACGTCTACCAGCCGGCCATCGGCTCGTTCTACGACGGCTTCCAGTACTCCTCGAAGGAGCTGCTGAGCGCGCGCGACCCGTGGAGCGGCTGGACGTACTACGACGGCGGCCTCGCCGTGCTCGAGCAGATCGCCGACTTCAGTACGATGGGCTACGAGACCGACGCGGACGATCCAGACGCGAACGGCGTCTGGCGCGGCATCCCGCAGGCCTCGGCCAGCGGCCTCAAGGACGGCAATCCGCCGGGGCGCGGCACGGGCTCCAACACCTCACGCGGCGGCGCCTCCTCGTACATGACGCTCGCCGCTCCGGACGCGAAGGACTTCTCCACCGTCATCGTCAACGACAGCGCCACCACGAAGACCTACCGGATCACCGCGAAGGACATGAAGCTCGGCGACGACAAGACGATGGAGCTGTGGCAGACGACGGCCGCCGCCAAGGGCGAGGCCTACGACGCGAACTACGTGCGTCTGCGCGAACAGATCCAGCCGGACGCGAACGGCACGTACACGGTCACCGTGCAGCCGTGGAGCATGCTCACCGCCACGACGCTCGACCGCGGCGCGACAGTCGGCGAGCGCATCAGCCGCCTGCCGCGCTCCGAGGAGTACACGGACGGCAAGCGCGCGGTGCTCGACACGGACGCCACCGGCGACCGCCAGGGCGTGACCGACGACGATACGCTGTACGCCGACGACTTCGAGTATCAGGGCAAGACGGTCGTCTCCTACGATCCGAAGACCGGCAAGGACGTGACGCAGGATTACCTCGCCTCCCGCGGCGGCGACACCGGCGCCACCCCGCGCTACACGAACGACACCAACGGCGCGTTCGAAGTGGTCAGGACCGACGACGGCAACCATGTGATGCGCCAGCAGGTGGGCCCCGGCATGGCGCAGGGCTCGTTCAACGGCGGCGCATGGAACGGCGGCGACCCGCAGACCACGATCGGCGACTACCGTTGGGCCAACTACGAGGTGAGCGCCGACGTGCTCTTCGAGGACGGCGGCTACGCGACGCTCGGCGCACGCCAGATGGGCGGCAACAACTCCGGCAACGGCACGTCCGCCGCCGAGATCAAGCTCTACCCGGACGGCCGGTGGTCGATGCGCCGCTACGGCGCCGAGGTCGCCTCCGGCAACGTCGCCTCGAACGCAAAGGTCGGCTTCCACAAGGGGTCGAACGTGTGGAACAGGCTGTCCGTCAAGGTCGCCGGCGACACCTACACGGTCGGCGTCAACGGCGTGGACGTCGCCACCTACCAGGACGCCTCGCCGCAGTCCAACGGCCGCGTCCAGCTCGGTTCCAGCTACGATTTCGTCCGCTTCGACAATCTCAAGGTGACGACGCTGCCCGGCTACACGCCGTACTACACGGACGTGATCGACGGCATGCATCAGACCAGCTGGGACGATTCCTCGACGCCGATCCTACAGTATGACGGCAAGTGGGATCATCTCATCGGCAAGGGCATGTTCGAATGGCTGCGTACGTCCGATACCAGCACCGGCAAGGGCGCGACGATGACCTACACGTTCGACGGCACCGGCCTCGACGTGATCGGCTCCAACGGCGGCAAGGCCAAGCTCGACGTCACGGTCGACAGCAAGCCGGTCGCGAAGGGCGCCGCGACGCAGAGCGGCGGCAACCTGCACACGTCGTTCCGTCTGCGCGGCCTGGCCAACGGCCGCCACACCGTCGCGCTCACGACCGCCACCGACGACGCGTTCAACATCGACGCCGTCGGCGTGGTCAAGGCGGACGCCGCGACCGCCGCCGGCGTGGACGTCGCCGCGCTGAAGACGCTCGTCGACTCCTACGCCGACCTCGACGCCGCCGACTGGAACGCCGACAGCTGGGTCGTGTTCGCCGCAAGCCGCGACGCCGCGACCGTTGCCCTCGCCGATCCGGCCGCCTACGGGCTCGACGCAGAGGGCGCGGCCGCGTTGACCGCGCGACTCAAGGCCGCGCGCAAGGCGCTCGTCGACAAGAACATCGCCGCCGAGACGCAGGACCTCGGTTTCACCGGCCACGCCGTGACGAAGACCGACGCCTCCACGCTGCCCGCGAAGCTCGCCGTCAAGGGCGAGACCGTCGACGTCACGTGGGACGAAGACACGGCGGAGATCCTCAAGAACACGGCCGACTACACGAAGGCCACGATCACCGGCGTCACGAAGACCGCCCTCGCCGACGGCATGAAGTACCGCTTCACCGCGCAGGTCGAGGCGGTCCCCGCCAACGTGACCTACTTCATCGACTCGAACGGCGCGGAGAACGCGCCCGAATACGCGGCGGTGAAGCAGGCGGCCACGCTGTCGAACGACAAGTTCGACCAGCGTTCCGACGGCACGACGTGGGGCTACGACGCGACCGGCCTCAAGGCGAAGAGCTACGCGGGCGACCTCGCCGCCAGCGACAAGACCGACACCGGCTGGTACCAGGACGGCGACACGCTGACCTACTACCTGCCGCTCAAGGCCGGCACGTACAAGCTGACCGCGGGCGCGCGCGAATGGTGGAACCAGACGCGCGAGATGTCGCAGACCGTCAAGGCGGCCGACGGCACGACGCTCGCCACCGGCGCGAGCATCAAGCTCGGTTCCTCCGCGCAGACGGCCACGGGCACGGTTGAATTCTCCGTCCCCACCGACCAGACCGTCACGTATACGCTCGGCAAGGTCGGCTCCCAGAAGCCGGTCATCAGCTGGCTCGCCGTCGCCGAGAACACCGACTACGGCTTCGTCGGCGCGACCGTCAAGGGCGAGGCGCTGCCGAAGCAGGTGACGGTGAACGGCGCCACGGTCACGGTCAAATCGTGGAGCGAGGAGTCGGCCGCCGCCGTGAACAACGCCGACGACTACACGAAGGCCGCCGTCTCCGGCGTCACCGCCGAGGGCAAGACGTTCACCGCCGAGCTCGAGGCGCTGCCCGCCGACGTGCGCTACTTCATCGACTCCGGAACCGCGCAATCACCCGAATACGCGGCGGTGAAGGCCGTCGTGCCGGACCTGCTCAACGACGCCGCCGACCGCACGTCGGACGGCACGTCGTGGGGCTACGACGCCGACGGCGTGAAGGTGAAGGGCGGCACCGACTCGAACGACAAGTTCAGCACCGGACTGTACGCCGAATCCGGCAAGGACATCACCTACCGCCTGCCGCTCGAGGCCGGCTCGTACACGCTGGAGGCCGGCTTCCACGAATGGTGGCAGTCGCGCAGCATGAAGGCGTACGTGCGTGACGCGTCCGGCAAGGAGCTCGCCTCCGGCAACATGGACATGTCCGGAGCCGGCGACTCGAAGACGCTGCCGGTCGAGTTCACGCTCGACTCGGCGCAGACCGTCACGTTCACGGTCTCCAAGGTGAGCGCCGACCCGGTCCTGAGCTGGCTCGCCATCGCCGGCAAGGCCAAAGAGACGCCGACGCCGAAGCCCGCCGACAAGACCGCACTGGACGCCGCGATCACCGAGGCGCTGACGAAGCGGGAGGCGGACTACACGGCCGCCAGCTGGAAGCCGTTCGCCGCCGCGCTGGACGCCGCGCGGAAGGTGGCCGACGATGCCGCCGCCACGCAGCAGCAGGTCGACGACGCCGCGAAGGCGCTGACCGAGGCGACGAAGGCGCTCGTCAAACGTCCGTCGGTCGAACCGACCACGCCGGCCGACAAAACCGACCTGCGCACGCTGGTCACACGGATGCGCGAACTGCGTGAAGGCAGCTACACGCCCGACAGCTGGAAGCCGTTCGCGGCCGCGCTCAAGCGGGCCGAGACGGTGCTCGGCGACGATGACGCGACGCAACAGCAGGTCGACGACGCCGCGGCCGCGCTCGAACAGGCCTACGGCAGGCTGCAGTCCGCCGGCGACGGCGGCAACAGCGGCGACAACGGTGGCAACGAGGGCACGGGCGATGAATCCGGTAATGGTTCCGGTAACGGCAATGGTTCCGCCGGCTCCGGCGCGAACGGCGGCACCGTGAACGGGTCGAACGGCACGAACGACACGAACGGGTCTGGCGCGGCGCTGTCCGCGTCCGGCGCGTCCGTCGCCGTGGCCGCGATCGCGACGGCCGCGCTGGCGGTCGCCGGCATCGCCGTCACCTTCGCGCGTCGCCGCGCGCGGTGAGCGGCGCACGGTGGGAGTCGCGTGTGACGCGACGCGCGCGACTCCCGTGACATGAGCATGGCCCGATGGCACGTCTTCCGACGTGGCCATCGGGCCATTTCGTTACGTTGTGGTGCGTTCCGTCACGTTGTGTGCGGATTTACGTTGTGTGCGGATCGCGCGCGTGACGTGGCACGTTCAGCGCCACAGCACGATCGATTTGGAATCGGGGTCGGCGTCGACGCGACGATGCGGGCGACCGGGCAGTTCACGCGTCTGCGTGCGGATCGCGCGACGCCACATGCGTGCGCTGTTGGACCGCTGCATCTCGATGATGTCGCCGTCGCGGCCGGCCGCGAACACGCTCTCCTCACCGGCCGACTGCAATCGACGGACCTGACGACGCAGCTGGCGGTTCTCCTCCTGCAACGTGAGGATGCGGGTGATGCCGGACAGGTTGATGCCCTCCGACTGGCTCAATCGCTGCGCCTGCACGAGACGGTCGATGTCGCGCAGACAATAGCGGCGGGCACCGCCTTCCGTGCGCTGCGGCGTGACGAGACCGACGCGGTCGTACTGGCGCAGGGTCTGCGGGTGGATGTCGGCGATCTCCGCCGCCTGACCGACGGTGAACACCGCCAGATCGAGGTCGAAGCCGGCGTCGTCGGCACCGTCGAGATCGGCGCGGCCGAGCACGATCGCCGCCGCGCACATCGCATACAACTGGCGCACCTCACGGGCGATCCTCGCCATCATTCACCTCCTGACAACGGGCTCACCGCGGAATGTAGTCGCCGGCGGCCTTGTCGAACTCCTTGGCGGCGTGCTTGACACCGAGACCCGGCTTGGCGGGCACCTGGATCATCACACGACCGACGAGGTCGCCCGGGGTGTTGCCGGATTGCACGCCCTTGCCGGAGATTCGCACTTCGGCACCGCTGGACGAGCCGGCGGGCACCTTGAACGTGACGGTCTCGCCGTCGATGTCCTTCGCCTCGACCTTCGCGCCGGCGACGGCTTCGGCGACGCTCACGGGCAGGTCCATGACGAGGTCATGACCGCGCATCGTGAACTTGGAGTCGGGCTTCACGTTGACCTGCAGGTACAGGTCGCCGTGCTTGCCGCCGTTGACGCCCGCATGGCCCTTGCCTGCCAGACGGATCTTCTGCCCATCCTTCACGCCGGCGGGGATGTGCGTCTTGAACTTGGAACCGTCGACGGACAGGGACACAGTCGCGCCCTTCGCGGCCTGGCGCAGGGTCAGGCTGATCTTCGAGTTGCGGTCCTTGCCCTTCTTCGGCTGCGGGGTCTCCTCGTAGCCGCCGTACGCGCCGGCGTCACCATACGCGCCGTAGGGCGAGCCGCCATGTGCGCCTGCGCCGGCAGCGCCGCCGAACATCGAGAAGATGTCGTTGAGGTTCGGATTGCCGCCGCCGGACGTGGAGAAGTGGATGCGGGAGCCGTTGCCGCCCATGCCCGCGCCACCGCCGAACATCGAACCGAAGATGTCGGAGAATCCGGAGGCGTCGAAGCCGCCCTGGCCGGAACCGCCGGCGAAGCGGGCGCCGCCCATGCCGAACTGGCGGATCGCATCGTACTTCTGGCGCGAGTCCTTGTTGCTCAGCACGTCGTAGGCTTCGGAGATGTCCTTGAACTTCTCTTCGGCCTCCTTCGTCTTGTTGAGGTCGGGGTGGTACTTGCGGGCCAGCTTGCGGTAGGCCTTGGTGATGTCGGAATCGGAGGCGTCCTTGGAGACACCAAGGACTTTGTAGAAGTCTTTGCTCAGCCATTCGTTCTCAGCCATTCATGTCTCCTTTCGTGTTGAAGTCTTGTATGTACGTATTGAAGTCCGTATACGAGCTTGATATTCCCGCCGTATAGGGGGTGATATTCCCGCTCCCGCTGGCGGGAGCTGTCGAGCGAAGCGAGACTGAGGGTGGTTGTCCAACCGGGAACCACCCTCAGTCAGCCTTCGGCTGCCAGCTCCCGCCAGCGGGAGCGAGGAATCCATGCAAGCCGATTATCGAATCAGGCGCTACGCGCGCCCGCTCCCCCTCATAGAGGAGCAGAGCGTCTGCGATCAGTTGTGCGGGGAGGCTACGACGACTCGGGCGGCGCGGATCACGCGGTCGCCGATGCGGTAGCCGGCCTCCACGACCGTGTCGACGGTCTCCTTCTCGGCCGTATCGTCCGGCTTGTGCAGGATCGCGTCATGCTTGGTCGGGTCGAACTCCTCGCCGGCCTCGCCGAACTTCTCGACGCCGAACTTCTCGAACGCCTTGTCGATCTTCGCGGCGACGGCCTTGAACGAATCGTCCATCTCGCTGTTGGCGCGGATGCGGTCGATGTCGTCGAGGGCGGGCAGCAGCGCGGTCAGCACGTCGATGATGCCGTGCTCGCGGAAGCGCTCCTGCTCCTTCTTCGCGCGGTTGCGGTAGTTGATGAACTCCGCGCGCTCGCGCTGCAGGGCCTCGAGGTAGTCGGCGGCCTCCTTCTTGGCCTGGCCCAGCGGGGTCAGGGTGTCGGAGTCCTTGCCGTCCTTGGCGTCGGCCGGAGTCTCTCCCTCAGTCGCGGCGTTCGCCGCGCCAGCTCCCTCGTCAGAGGGAGCCGAAGAAGAGGCCGCGGCATTAGCCGCGTCCGTTCCCTTATCGGAAGGAGTCGAGGCGGCGGCCGCGTCGGCGGGGGTGTCGGCCGGGGCCGACGACGCGGCGTTCTTCGCGTCGTCGGCGTCGGGCAGGTCGTTCAGGTAGTCGTCCTTGTTGAACTCAGCCATCGGACGGGACCTTACTTGTTGTCCTTGTCGTCGTCGTCCACGACCTCGGCGTCCACCACGTCGTCGTCACCGCCGTTGGAGGCGGAACCGGCGCCCGCGGCACCGGCGGCACCGGCAGCGCCGGCCGCACCGGCGGCATCCGCCGCGCCCTGCTGGGCGTAGAGGGCCTGGCCGATCTTCTGGGCGGAGGTCATCAGCTCGGTCTGAGCGGTCTTGACCTTCTCGATGTCGTCGCCCTTGAGGGCTTCCTTGAGGGCGTTGACCTTCTCGGTGACCTCGTTGGCGACCTCATCGGAGAGCTTGTCCTTGTTGTCGGCGACGAGCTTCTCGGTCTGGTAGGCGAAGGCCTCGGCCTGGTTGCGGGTCTCGGCGTCCTCCTTGCGCTTCTTGTCCTCGGCCTCGTGGGCTTCGGCCTCCTTGACCATGCGGTCGATCTCGTCCTTCGGCAGGCCGGAACCGCCGGTGATGGTCATCGACTGCTCCTTGCCGGTGCCCTTGTCCTTGGCGGACACGTGCACGATGCCGTTGGCGTCGATGTCGAAGGTGACCTCGATCTGCGGGACGCCACGCGGAGCCGGCGCGATGCCGGTCAGCTCGAAGGTGCCCAGCGGCTTGTTGTCGCGCGCGAACTCGCGCTCGCCCTGGTAGACCTGGATCAGCACGGACGGCTGGTTGTCCTCGGCGGTGGAGAACACCTCGGAACGCTTGGTCGGGATGGCGGTGTTGCGGTCGATGAGCTTGGTCATGATGCCGCCCTTGGTCTCGATGCCGAGGGAGAGCGGGGTCACGTCGATGAGCAGGACGTCCTTGCGGTCGCCCTTGATGACGCCGGACTGCACGGCGGCGCCGACGGCGACGACCTCATCCGGGTTGACGGACTGGTTCGCTTCCTTGCCGCCGGTGAGCTCCTTGACGAGCTCCTTGACGGCCGGCATACGGGTGGAACCACCGACGAGCACCACGTGGTCGATCTGGCCGACGGAGATGTTCGCGTCGCGCAGCACGTTGTTGAACGGCGTGCGGCAGCGGCCGAGCAGGTCGGAGGTCATTTCCTCGAAGTGCGCACGGGTCAGGGTCTCGTCCAGGTGGACCGGGGTGCCGTCGGGCGTCATGGCCAGGTACTGCATGGAGATGGAGGTCGAGGTCGAGGAGGAGAGCTCCTTCTTGGCCTGCTCCGCGGCTTCCTTCAGACGCTGCAGGGCGATCTTGTCCTTGCTCAGGTCGATGCCGTACTTGTTCTTGACTTCGGTGACGAGCCAGTCGATGATCTTCTGATCCCAATCGTCGCCGCCGAGGTGGTTGTCGCCGTTGGTGGCCTGCACCTGGATGGTGGAGAAGCCGTCCTCGTCCTTGCCGATCTCCAGCAGGGAGACATCGAAGGTGCCGCCGCCGAGGTCGAAGACCAGGATGCGTTCGTCCTCCTTGCCCTTCTCCAGACCGTAGGCCAGCGCGGCCGCGGTCGGCTCGTTGATGATGCGCAGGACGTTCAGGCCGGCGATCTTGCCGGCGTCCTTGGTGGCCTGGCGCTGGGCGTCGTTGAAGTACGCCGGGCAGGTGATGACGGCGTCGGTGACGGGCTCGCCGAGGTAGGCCTCGGCGTCCCTCTTCAGCTTCATCAGGATCTGCGCGGAGATCTCCTGAGGGGTCCACTTCTTGCCGTCGATCTCGACGGTCCAGTCGGTGCCCATGTGACGCTTGACGGAGGAGATGGTGCGGTCGACGTTGGTCACGGCCTGGCGCTTGGCGACCTCACCGACGAGGATCTCGCCGGACTTGGAGAACGCGACCACGGACGGCGTGGTGCGCGCGCCTTCGGCGTTGACGATGACCGTGGGCTCGCCGCCTTCGAGGGTGGCGATGCAGGAATTCGTGGTGCCCAGATCGATACCAACTGCACGTGCCATAATGTGTGCTCCTTTGTTCTTGTGTTCGTTCTTACGTTCTTCGCTCAGGTTCCGGGTGCGATCGGTGCGGCCCGACCGCCCGGCCCTTTGCCGTTCCAAAACTTGAGCCTACACCACTCAACTTCCACTCCGCAAGTTTTATTCCCACATTCGCCACAAAATCTTGAGCGCATCCCACTCAAGTTCGAAAACACGGACGGCGACGGCAACGTTCGCAGTATGATGGAACGCCACACGGCAACGCACGCACGAGGAGGAGGACACCATGGGCAAGGCCGATATCCACGACGTGGCCAAGGCGGCCGGGGTGTCCATCTCCACCGTTTCGCGCGCGTTCACGCGCCCCGAGCTTGTCTCCGCGAAGACCCGCGCCAAGGTGCTCGCGGTGGCCGACCAGCTCGACTTCAACATCTCGCGTTCCGCCACCGCGCTCAAATCCGGCCGCACGAACCGCGTGGCGCTGCTGATGAACGAGGAGATCACCAGCTGGTTCAACGCCGAGGTCTTCGCCGGACTCGAATCGGCGATGCACCCGGCCGGCTACGACATCTCCCTGTTCCAGCACATCGACACGGCGGAGAACCGGCGCGAGTTCTTCACCAACCTGCCGATCCGCCGCAACGTGGACGCCGTGTTCGTCGCCTCGTTCGCCATCGACCCGCACGAGGTGGAACAGCTCCGCCGCATCCACGTGCCGATCGTCGGCATCAACACCCCTTCCGACGAGGGTCTCGACGCGTCGGTCGGTATCGACGATGAGGAGGGCATGCGCAAGGCGACGCAGCATCTCATCGGTCTCGGGCACCACCGCATCGTCTACCCATGCTCGGAGGCGGTGAAGAATCTGGACGCCTCGATCGACGCCCGCACGCGCGGGTTCGTCCGCGCATGCGAGGAGGCGGAAGGCAGGCACGACATCGACTGGCAGGTGCTCACCGTGCCGCGCGGCCCCGAATTCGTGGATTCCGCGCTGGCGGCCCTGCTGGCGCTCGACGAGTTCCCGGACGCGATCTGCTGCCAGATGGACATGATGGCGATTCCACTCATGGTCAAGCTGGAACGCTACGGTCACCGCACACCCCGCGACTATTCGATCGTCGGCTTCGACGACAGCCCGTATGCGGACACGCTCAATCTCACCACGATGCGTCAGGACCCATACGCGATGGGGCGCAAGGCGGCGAAAAAGGCGCTCGACCTCATGCAGGGGAAGACGCTCGACGCCCCGCACGAGACGGTCGAGGCACAACTCGTCCTACGCGGCACCGACGCCCCATACCACGGCTGAACCGAACCGTCACGGGCGCCCGCCAGTCCGCACCTCCAGCAGGCACACATCTACAGCAGGCACCCCGCCCACAGCATCAGCGGGTACAGCACGGCGAACACCCACTTCACCCACGCATGTCCATCGCGATCGCGGTATCCGAGTTCGCCGTTGCGGTAGTGGAGGATGGCGACGCCCACGGCCGGCGTGATGCACATGACCGCGCCCAGCAGGCCCGCGGTGAACATCATCGTGTTCTCGCGCGGCGACAGGAAACGGAACACCAGCACGAACGCAAGCGTGAGCACGCCCACGGGCATGACCCTCTGCCGCACCCCGACGTGCAGCAGCAGATCCCACAGCACGCCGGCCACGATCACCGCCACGGCCGCGGCCCGCCACATCGCACCCACGTACCGCGTGCGGAGACGGTCGAGCACGACCAGCACGATGAGCGCGACCAGCAGCCCCCACACGGGATTCTGCACGCGCAGGTCGAACCACCGACCGGCCGTCAACCGGTCGTAGGCGGGTTCGGCGAGCGCCGCGACCGCGCACAGGCGCAACGCGTACCGCCTCACGTCATGCGTGTGCCGCCATCCGTCGAACAGCAGCCACGCGTAGATCGGCACCGCGCACCAGGACGCGGCCTCGCAGACGACCGCGGCCGTCAGAGCGGTCATGTTGTCCGCCGTGGGCGCGCCGAACAGCAGCGGCGCGAGCGTGGTGGAGGCGACGGACAGCGCCATGAACACCGCGGCGATCGTCTTGAGACGGAATACGGACAGGCCTTTGCGGCGTCTGCCGCCCGCGGCCTGCTTGCGCCGTCGTTCCATTTCGGTGTCGTTCATCGTTCCTCCGTTGCGTTCGGGATTCTCGCCCGGCCGGCACATTCCACGGGCGCTCAGACGCCCAGGTACTTCATGAGACCGGCGTAGTCGGGCCCGTCCAGGGAGAGGACGGCGTACGCGCTCGACCGCGGATCATCCTGCGGGGAGATCGCGGTGCGCAGGTAGACACCGTCGATGCCGGCGCCCTTCGCGCCGAGGATGTCCGCCCGCTCGTCGTTGCCGACCATCACCGTGCGGCCCGGGTCGGCCAGGACCCCATCCAGCGCGATGCGGTAGATGCGTGGCGACGGCTTGCGCACGCCCACCTCGCTGGAGATGACGATGCCGTCGAACAGCGACTCCAGTTCCAGCCCGCGCAGTTCCGGCCGCGTGTAGCCCGATTGCGCGTTGCTGACGAGCACCACCGTGAGGCCCGCCTCGCGCAGCCGTGTGAGCATGGCCTCGGCGCCCGGGTAGAGACGCAGCAGGCTGGTGCTGGCACGACGGAACGTCCACGCCAGCTGAAGGGCCCAAGGCAGCACCATCGGCCCGAGGTTGGCCAGGTCGCCCACGTCGGCCATCGCGACCGCCTGCGGATCCCTGGAGGCAGGGTCGACGACGGTATCCTCCGCCGCCAACGCCGCATAGACGGGCAGCAGGTCGGGTTCGGCGTTCCCGCCGCGCACGCCGGCCGCCCGGGCCAGCACCGGCGCGGCCAGCGCATCGAACCGGGCCTTGAGCGCGGCCGCGTCACGGAACGTCACGCCGGAATGGTCCTCCAACACCTCGCGCAACGCCTCCCACGCGGCCGGCGACTCCTCGTCGGTACGGATGTCCACCAACGTGCCGTACAGGTCGAAGAACACCGTGTCATAGCGGCGTTCGCGCATGGGCTCAGACATGACGCCTCCTCCACACGGTGATGCTGTACGGGGGCAACGGCATCGCGCGATCCTCCACGGACGGCAGCGGCAGGGCGGCCGCGTCGTCGTCGGGCGACGCATCGGAACCGGACGCGCCATCGGACGGAACAGTCCAATCGTATGCCGCTGCCGGACCGGACGCGAACCCGTCGGCGGCGCAATAGAGACACCGCCAGTCGTCGGGCGCGATCTTCGCGACCTCGTCGTACGGGGCGGACGTCTCCAGGGCCACCGTGGACTGCAGGCGCGTCTCCCCCACCGGGTTCACGGCCACACAGTCGTCGCCGACGCGGAACACCACCGTCTCGTCGTCGCGCGGCACGATCGTGCGCGCGCCGCCGAAGTACGCGGGGTTGCCGCGACGCAACCGGATGAGCGCCGCGTAATGGGCCACCAATGCGTGGAGGCGACGGGCGCGACGCCAGTCGAGCCGGTTGAGCGCGGCGGGACTGCGGTAGGAGTCGGAGTCGCCGCGCTTGGTGCGCGCGAACTCCTCGCCGGACAGCAGGAACGGCACGCCGGCGGCGGTGAACACGATGCCGGCGGCGAGCCGGTTCGCGGCCATGAGGTCCGCGCACCGGCCGCCGGAGTCAACGTCGTCCGCCGCGTAGTCGGCTTCCGTGGGGAGCCGGCGCATCGCGGCGCACAGTTTGTCCCACAACGTGAGGTCGTCGTGCGCGGAGACGTATTGGATGACCTGCGCGACGGATGCGGTCTCGTGCGGCGTGCCGCGCCACGCGTCCGCCGCATGGCGGATGTCGTCCGCGTAGTCGGCGGCCGCGCCGGACAGGTATCCGGGCTCCTTGTGATAGAAGATGTGGCCGCGCACCGCGTCGCGCGTCGTATCGCAGAACGCGCCGATGCGCGGGCTCAGGTACGGCAGGCCGCGTTTGTCGGCGAGGACGACGCCGGCGGCCGGGTCGAGCGCGGTCCTGCGCGCCGACCACGGCTCGCCGTGCATGAGGATCGTCGCGCCGCCCGGCAGCTCGTCGAGCGCGGTGCGGATCGCGTTCATCGTGTCGACGTCGATGAGTCCCATCAGGTCGAAGCGGAATCCGTCGATATGGTATTCGCGCGCCCAGTACGTCACCGAATCCACGATGTAGCGGCGCATCATCGGATGCTCGGTGGCCACGTCGTTCGTGCAGGCGGAGCCGTCCGCGAACGTGCCGTCGGCGCGGCGGCGCAGGCAGTAGCCGGGGATCATGCGCTCGAACCAGTTGTCCGTGGAGAACATGTGGTTGTAGACCACGTCCATGATGACCTTGATGCCGGCGGCGTGCAGCGCCTGGATCATGCGCTTGCACTCCCTGATGCGCACCTCGCCGTGGAACGGGTCGGTGCTGTACGAGCCTTCAGGCACGTTGTAGTTGAGCGGATCATAGCCCCAGTTGAAGCCGTGGCGCGGATCGTCGTGCGCGAGGGATTCGTCGATGGAACCGTAGTCGTAGAACGGCATGAGCTGGACGGCGGTCACGCCGAGATGCTTCAGGTAGGCGACGCATGTGGGGAATTCGCCGTCGCCGTCGACGCTCGTGTCGTCGTAGGTGAACGCGAGATACGTGCCGCGATGCTCGAACGGGACGCCGCTGTGCATGTCGTCGCTGAAGTCGCCGACATGCGTCTCCCAGATGACAAGGTCGTGGCTGGCGACGTGCGGGCGACGGTCGGCCTCCCAGCCGTCCGGGTCGGTGCGCGCGAGGTCGACGACCATGCTGCGCCGGCCGTTCACGCCGGCCGCGCGCGCCCACGGGTCGGCGGTGCGGTGCGTCGTGCCGTCGGGGAATCGGACGAGATAGTCGTAGTAGACGCCGTGGCCGACGCCGTCGCAGCGCGCCGCCCACGTGCCGTCCGCGCCGGGGACGAGGTCGCGCGAGGCGAACGGGCCGGCGCAGTCGCCCGCGGATTCCGCGGCGCCGGCGATGGACGCCGCGGGCTCCTCGACGGCGGACTCGGCGTCCGAACCGTAGCGGAACAACCGCAGCGTCACGCCGGACGCGGTCGGCGCCCACACGCGGAACGTGGTGCCTGCGGCGTCCGGACGCGCGCCCAAATCGCCGCCGGCGTATACCGGCAGATCGGGGCACGGCAGGGCCGGCTCGGCGGGTGTGCCGGCGGCCACGGCCGGAATCTGCACGGGCTTCTCCATCGAAGTCTCCTTTCATGGAACGCGGCGCCCGCCGGACAGGCCGGCGAGCGCCGCGATGATATGCAAGTGACGGCCCTCCTCCGGCCCCGCAAGAACGGACCGGCCTGCGGCCGGGCCCGATCCTGCCTTCGTTCGGCTGTCGCCTCACTCAGGCTGAGGCCAGTCGGAAGCCCACTGGGCTTCCTTGGTGGCCTCAGCCCTTTACCGATCCCGCCATGGACTCCTGGTAGAAGCGCTGCATGACGATGAAGAGGATGGCGATGGGGATGGAGATCAGGACGGCGGCCGCGGCGAAGCGGGCGTACCAGTTCTGGATGTACTCCTTCTGCAGCATGAGCCACAGTCCGAGCGCCACCGTGTAGTTCGACTGCGTGCGGCAGATCACCTTCGCCATGACGAAGTCGAGCCACGGGGTGAGGAATCCGATGATGGCCTGGTAGACAATCATCGGCTTGCAGATCGGGATGATGATCTTCGTGAACACCTGCAACCGGGTGCAGCCGTCGAGCAGCGCCGCCTCGTCGAGCGAGGTGGGGATCGTGTCCATGTAGCCCTTCATCACGTAGAAGCCTGCGCCGGTGCCGGCCGAATACACGAGAATCAGCGCGAGAATCGTCATGCCGCCGCCGGTCAGGCCCATCGCCTTGAGGATGAAGTAGATCGCGGAGACGGCCATGATGCCGGGGAACATGCCGAGGATGAGCACCACGTTCATGAACGTGCGGCGCGTGCGGAAACGCAGACGGCTCATGCAGTACGCGACGGACAGCACGAACGCGATCGAGATCACGCACGTGAAGCACGCGACGATGAACGTGTTCGCGAACATCTTCGGGAAGTCGAGCACCGATTTGTCGGTGAACAGCGCGATGTAGTTGTCCAGCGAGAACTCGGTCGGGAAGAACGTCTTCGTGTACGGCGCGGTGTTCTTGTTGAAGCTTTCCGCGAACACCCACACAATCGGGATCAGCCAGATCACCGCCATAACGGCGAGGAACAGGTGCGCGAGCACGTCGCCGAGGATGCGGCGCTTGCGCGAATCGTGCATGAGGCCGTGCGATTCGGCCTTCACCGCGTCGGCGGCGCCGGCCGCACTGTCCGTGACGATGGACTTGTCGCTGTGCTTGCTCATCGGAACGCCTCCTCGTTCTTGTAGGAACCCGAATTGCGGTAGGTGACGAGCGACACCACCGCGAGGACGATGAACGTCATGATGCCGATGACCGCGCCGAGGTTGTAGTCGCCCTTGTCGACGGTCAGCTTGTACAGCCACGTGATGAGCAGGTCGGTCTTGCCTGCGGACGAGCCGATCGGCGTCGGGTCGCCGCCGGACAGCAGGTAGATCACGTTGAAGTTGTTCACGTTGCCGGTGAACGTGGTGATGAGGTACGGGGTGAGCACGAAGATGATGTACGGCATCGTGATCTGCGTGAAGATCTGCCACCAGTTCGCGCCGTCGAGCCGCGCCGCCTCGTACAGGTCGGCGGGGATGTTCTGCAGGATGCCGGTGATCTGCATGATCGTGTACGGGATGCCGACCCACAGGTTGATGATGATGACGGTGACGCGCGCCCACGTGGCGTTCGTGAAGAACGGCAGCGCGGAGTCGATCCACCCCCATTCCATGAGCAGGCGGTTGACGGCGCCGGTCGGCTGGAGCATCGTGCGCATCACGAGCAGCGAGACGAACTGCGGCACGGCGATGGACATCGAGAAGCAGGCGCGCCAGAACCCCTTGAACCGGGTGGTCCTGCGGTTGATGACCATCGCGAAGAACAGGCCGAGGAAGAAGTTGAGGAACGTGGCGAAGAACGCCCACACGAGCGTCCAGATCAGCACGGACACGAACAGGCCCGCATTGACGGTGCCGCCGCTGTTGGAGAACACCTTGCCGAAGTTCTCGAAGCCCACCCAGTCGAACAGGACGAGATGGTCGTGGTCGTAGCTGGTGAACGCCATCGAGATCATGAAGATCAGCGGCAGGACGGTGAACACGAGGATGCCGAGCGTCGGCAGGAACATGAGCAGCTGGTGCGCGCGGCCGTCGGTCAACTCGTGCAGGTCCTCGCGGAAGGTCGGCGCATGGCCGTGCTCGCGGGCCTCGCATTCGGCCCGGTAGGCGCTGCGCACGGACACCGCCCACAGGACGGCGAACGCGGCGATGAGCACGACGGTGCACACGCCGTACAGGAGGATGACCACCGAATTGTCGCCCTTGGTGTATACCCAGAAGCCGTCGACGAGCGTCTTGCCCTGCTTCTGGCTACCCAGGCCGGGCAGCTTCGACAGGTAGCCGGCACCGCTGACGGCCATGAACACGATGAACGCGATCTCCAGGGCGAGGAACAGCACGCCCTTGACGAATTGCTTGCGCACGAGATTACCCAGCCCGAAGACCAGGGCGGACAGTTTCGTGAACACGTCGCCGCGGGTCAACGCGTTGCGCACCGAATACGGCGACGGTGCCACGTAGTCCGCGCCCATCCTGCGACGGCGTTTCATCTCGCGCGGGGAAAGGGTTGCCGAAGTCATTGCACCCTACCGCCTCTCAACATGATTGATACGTGTGGAATTGTTACGTGTGGATCGATGATCGATGGTTGATGTTCGACGATCGATGGTTGATGTTCGACGATCGTCGCCGGCCGCTGCCGGCCGACGAGGGAACGGGGCCGGGCCCCGAAGGAGGGAGGACCCGACCCCGCGGGAATCACTTGGCGTAGGATCCGACGGACTTGACCCAGGCGTCGGTCTTGGCCGCGGCGTTGTCGGCCGTGACCTCCTTGTTGACGATGGCCTTGCCGAAGGTCTCGGCCGGGGTCCACCAGTCGTTCATGCCGGCGAGACCGGACTGCAGGATGGCGGTGTTGGCCATCGTGTCGGACTGGGCCTTGGCGACCGCGTCATCGGCGGTCAGGGCGGCGAGGGACTTGTCGGTCGGGATGATGCCGCGGGTCGTGTAGTGCAGCTTCTGCGCCTCGGTGGAGCCGAGGTAGGCGGCGAACTGGGCGGCGGCCTTCGGGTTCTTGGCGTTCGGGTTGTAGGCGGCGGCCTTGGTGGCGGCGAAGGACTTCATCTGCTTGGTCTCACCGTTGACGGTGAAGGTCGGCAGCTGGGCGACGCCCATGTCGTCGCCGAGGGCCTTCTTGATGTCGGCGGCGGACCAGGAGCCTGAGAAGAACGCGTCGGCGGTGCCGGCCTGGATCTCGGACAGGCCGGAGTTGTCGGCGCTGTTGTGGAAGTTCGGGTTGGCGGCCATGTCCACCAGATACGTGGTGATGTCGGCTGAATCCTTCGGGAAGACCATGCCGGCCTTCTCGTCGTTGCCCTTCTCGCCGAAGAGCGTCAGGCCGTCGTAGAAGCCGCCGAGGTACCAGGAGTCGGCCAGCGGGAAGGCGACGACGCCCTTGGAGAGCATCGTGTCGAGGCTCTTGACGTCGTCGTCGGAGAACTTCGCCTTGTTGTAGTACAGGAACCACGTGTTGTCGGTGTACGGCACGCCGTAGTACTTGCCGTCGGAGCCGGTGACGGAATCGACTTCGAGGCTGCCGTCCTGCTTCTTGATCTGCTTGGCGGCGTCGGTGCCGAGCTCGCCGATCGCACCCAGCTTGATGAGCGCGCCGAGCTGGTCGGAGGCGAACATGTAGACGTCGGCCGCGGCGGACGGATCGGTCTGGACCTGCTTGGAGGCGTCGCCTTCGGAGACGACGTCGTTCTTCCACGTGATCTTGTACTCGGGGTGTGCCTTTTCGAAGCCCTTCTCGACCTGGCTCAGCCACGAGTCATTGCCGTCCTGGTCCTCCTGCGGGGCCCAGACGCTCAGCGTGACGGCGCCGCCGTCGGCGCCCTGCGCGGAATCACCCGAATCGGAACCGCATGCGGCGAGCGGCGCCAGCATGGCGGTCGCGGCGACAAGTCCGACAAGCTTCTTCTTCCAACTGATCATCTTCGATCGTTCCTTTCCTGTTCAGTCGACTCTCCAACTTCACGATGACCACGTTTGCAATGCCGAATTGACATTATCGCTGAATACGTTAACACCACCGCTTTGGGGCGTTGAGATGCCTTGTATTTGCAACGCTGCGGAACATCGTTGGCTCACAGTGTAGCACCATTTCTGCATACGTTCGCATTTCGCGTTTCCCTGCTAGAATTGCAATCGTTGGTCAATGACGAGAAACCGCATGAACATTGGAGTTTTCATGGATGAGACAACACGACACACCCGTCCCGCATGGCTCGCCGACGCGGTCTTCTACGAGGTCTACCCGCAGTCGTTCAACGACACGAACGGCGACGGCATCGGCGACATCCCGGGCATCATCGCCAAACTCGACTACATCCGCGACCTCGGCTGCAACGCGCTGTGGATCAACCCCTGCTACGATTCGCCGTTCAAGGACGCCGGCTACGACGTGCGCGACTACACGAAGGTCGCCCCGCGCTACGGCACGAACGAGGACCTCGAACGTCTCTTCGCGGAGGCGCACGCGCGCGGCATGCACGTCCTGCTCGACCTCGTCCCCGGCCACACCAGCGAAGAGCACGCCTGGTTCCGGGCATCCGCCCTCCCCGACCCGGCCAGCCGCGTCGTCACGGACGGCACCGGCACGGCCGACGACGTGTCCGAACGCTACATCTGGACGGACTGCTGGATCGCGGGCGGCGACGGCCTGCCGTTCGTCGGCGGCGAGGCCGAACGCGACGGCACGTACATTCTAAACTTCTTCAAATGCCAGCCGGCGCTCAACTACGGGTTCGCGCACCCGAAGCAGCCGTGGCAGAAGCCGGCGCTCGGCCCGGACGCCCTCGCCACCTGCGACGCGATGCTCGACGTGATGCGCTTCTGGCTCTCCCGCGGCGCGGACGGCTTCCGCGTCGACATGTCCGACAGTCTCGTCAAGCACGACGACGACGGCAAACCGTTCACGATCCGCACATGGCAGCACATGTTCGCGCAGATCCGCCCCGAATTCCCCGAGGCCGCGTTCGTCGCCGAGTGGGGACGCCCCTACGAGTCGATGCAGGCGGGCTTCGACATGGACTTCTATCTCGATTGGCGCTGGGGCGGCTGGCCGAACGGCTACAACATGCTGTTGCGCAACACCGACACCCCGTTGGTCCGCGACGGCGACGCCAGTTATTTCAACGCGGATTCCGGCGCGGCGATCAAACCGTTCCTCGACCAGTATCTGCCGCAGCTCGCCGACTGCGAGCGCGCGGGCGGCCTGTTCGACCTCATCACCTGCAATCACGACACGATCCGCGTCGGCCAACGCCTCACCGAGCGCGAACTGAAGGTCGCGTACGGCATGCTGCTGACGATGCCCGGCTGCCCGTTCGTCTACTACGGCGACGAGATCGCGATGCGCTACCGCCCGCTGCCGACGCACGAGGGCGGCTACATCCGCACCGGCAGCCGCACGCCGATGCAGTGGGACGCCTCCCGCCCGAATCTCGGCTTCTCCGCGGCGACGCCCAATCCCGCGACCGGCGCCGTCGTCTCCGGACCCGACGTCACCGCGGCGGCCCCCGACCTCTATCTGCCCGTCGACCCCGCGCCGGACGCGCCTACCGTCGCGGCGGCGCAGGCCGATCCGCAATCGTTGTGGCATTGGCTGCGCACGCTGCTCGCGTTCCGTCACGCGAGTCCCGCATTGCGCGCGGACGCCGGTTTCGAGGTGGTCGCGGGCCGCGACGGCGGCCGCGCGTTCGCCTTCCGCCGCGTCGCGCGCGACGCCGGCGAGGCGGACGCCGCCGGCGCGCGCCGCGACGTTTCCGGCGGATGTTCCGGCGGCGACGTGATCATCGATGACGTGATCATCGCGATGAATCCCGGCCATGGCACCGTCACGATCGACGTGCCTCCACGCGATGACGGCGAGCGCACGATCGCACTCGCGCTCGGCAACCCGACGATCGCCGGCGGCACTCTGACTCTCCCGCCGCAATCCTTCGCGATTCTGCGGTGATTCGTGGCGGACACCCCCTCAGTCCGGCTTCGCCGGACAGCTCCCCCTGAAGGGGGCGCAAGGCGAACTGACATGCGTGAGCGCATGGCCATTCTCTGCGCCCCCTTCAGGGGGAGCTGGCGGCCGTAGGCCGACTGAGGGGGTTTCCACGCGACAAAACAAGTGGAGCCTTGGGGACGTACCCCAAGGCTCCACTCACTTACTCAGCCGATCAGTCGCGACAATCCGTTTCAGCGGCGGGCCTTCGCGAACTTGACGGTGAGGGCGGCGGCGATCAGGACGAGCGCGAGGAGAATCACGCCGGCGATCGCGGTGCCGGTCTTGCCGAGCGGACCGAAGCCGTTGGCGGAACCGCGGTCGAGCTTGGCCTGGCCCTGCGCGATGAGGGCGCCGTTGCCGGCGGCCGCGTTCCCGCTGTTGTCGCCGTCGCTCTTGTTGGCGGCGCCGGCGGCGGGGGCGGTGAACTCGGGGGCGGCCACGGCACCGGACTGGCGGCCGGTGACGGTCAGGCGGTAGCTCTTGCCTTCGGTGAGGTTCAGCGGGATCTCGGTGGTCTGGCCGGGGGCGATGCGCACGCCGGAGACCGGGGTGCTGTTGTTGGAGGCGGCGATCACCTGGTTGGTGGCGCCGTCGCGCAGCTCGTAGGCGGCGACCGCGTCGCCGTTGAAGCCGGTCAGGTCGGCGTAGTACTTGCCGTCACGGGTGACGACGTCCACCCTGGCGTTCTGGGACAGGGCCTTCTGGTCTTCGGTCGTGGTGGCGAGGCCGAGCGCGCCGGCGATCGTGTAGAAGTTGTCGGTCTGGTCGGTCAGGCCGATGACGCGCTGTGCGCCGGGGCCGGAGGCGGCGATGCGCAGCTGGGTGCCGGTGTGCTCCATGCCGCCGTCGTTGTAGCCCTTGGAGGGGTCGGACGCGTCGGGATCGGCCTGGGTGGCGGTGCCGTAGGAGATGACGATCTGGGCGCCGTCGACCGGGGACTTGAGGATCGTGCTCAGCGCGTAGGCCGGCGGCTCGTTGACGATCTGGCTGGTGTGCGCGTGGTCGGCGGTCACGATGATGAGCGTGTTGGACAGGTCGACCTGGCTGATGGCGGCGGAGATGGCCTTGTCGAGGTCGTCGGTCTCGCCGATCTGGCCGCAGGCGTTGGCGGCGTGGTCCTGCTTGTCGATGGACGCGCCTTCGACCTGCAGGAAGAAGCCGTTCTCGCTGGTCTTCGGGTTGGCCTTGAGCACGTCGAGGGCCTTGTTGGTCATGTCGGCGAGGGAGGCGGAGTTGCCGTCAGCGGTCTTGTTGCCGAGCCAACCGTCGTTCACCCGGCACTGGAGCGGGCCACGGGCGATCGTGGCCTTCTGGTCGAGGGCCGGGGTGGCCTGGAACTCGGTGGGCAGGTTGCCGTCGCCGAGCAGGGCGAGGATCGGCTGGTTCTCCTTGTACTGGAGCTTGGCGAAGTCGTCGACGTTGTTCTCGACGGTCTGGAAGCCGCGGGCCTTGGCCTGATCCCACAGGGTCTTGCCCTGGTATTCGCCGGCCTGCGCGGTCTGGCGGAAGTACTTGGCGCCGCCGCCGATGGTCACGTCGGCGCGGGTGTCGAGCAGCTGCTCGGAGATGGAGCCGATGCCGCCGTTCTCCTTGAGCTGTTCGGCGCGGCACTGCTTGGCGGCGTTGTTGCTGCTGCCGTCGGTCTTGCCCTGCGGGCCGTAGCAGGAGCGCTCGGTGGAGTGGGATTCCAGCACGGCCGGGGTGGCGTCCTGGATCTCGGCGGTGGTCACGTTGCCGGTGGTCTTGCCGGCGGCCTTGGCGAGCTCGAACAGGTTGAGCTGCGGGTTGCCGTAGATGTCGACGTCGACGGCGTTGTTGTAGGTCTTGGTGCCGGTGGCCCAGCTGGAGCCGGAGGCGGAGGAGTCGGTGACCGGGGTGATGACGCCCGGCTTGTCGTTGACGCCGCCGGCCTTCGGGTACTTGCCGTTGTCGGAGCTGTAGCCGAGCGAGAACGTGGTGTACTGGCCGGTTCCGGCGTTCGTGTCGCCGAGCGCGCCCGGCTGGCCGATCTTGTCGAGGCCGTCGAACGAACCGTTCGCGCCATGCAGGTAGTCGCGGGCGGCGGTGATCTCGGAGTCGCCCATGCCGTCGCCGATGAACAGGATGACGTTCTTGGCCTTGGCGGAGCCGATGGCGGCAATGCGCTGCGCGCCGCCGTGCTGCGCGAGATCCGCGACCTGCTTGCCGTCCTGCGCGAACGCGGCGGGCACGGTGAGCGCGCCGAGCGCCGCGACCGAGGTCAGCGCCGCTACGGCCGCCCTCGCGATGTGCTTGATGTCCATGATTTCCTCTTCTTCCTCCGTAGGTACTGCCGAATGAGTACTGCCAACGGTGTCATCGGGCAATCTATGCCCGCCAGACCACGACTCGGCGGAGAGGAGGCGAACACGGCGTGAACGAAGGTGAATTACGATGAATTATGGTGTACGATACGGTAATGCAATCGTTTGCAAACCGCGTTGTCGGCAGTGTCGCGACCGCGCGCCGTCAAGTAGGAAAGGAACCGCATGACCGCGAACAACATGCATGAGGACTGGTGGAAGCAGGCAGTCGTCTACCAGGTCTACCCACGAAGCTTCAAGGACGTGAACGGCGACGGACTCGGCGACATCGCCGGCGTCACCGAGAAGATGGACTACCTCGAGAAACTCGGCGTGGACGCGATCTGGCTGAGCCCGTTCTACCCGTCCGACCTCGCCGACGGCGGCTACGACGTCATCGACTACCGCAACGTCGACCCGCGGCTCGGCACGATGGACGACTTCGACGCGATGGTCGCCGCCGCCCACAAGGCCGGCATCAAGGTGATGGTCGACATCGTCCCGAACCACACCGCCGACAAGCACGTCTTCTTCCAGGAGGCCCTCGCCGCCGCCCCCGGCTCCCCCGCGCGCGACCGCTACATCTTCCGCGAGGGCCGGGGCGAGCACGGCGAACTGCCGCCGAACGACTGGCAGTCCATGTTCGGCGGCCCCGCGTGGACGCGCGTGCCCGACGGCCAGTGGTACCTCCACCTGTTCGCCAAGCAGCAGCCGGACGTCAACTGGAACAACCCGGACATCCACGCCGAATTCATCAAGACCCTGCGCTTCTGGGCCGACCACGGCACCGACGGCTTCCGCATCGACGTGGCCCACGGCCTCGCCAAGGACCTCGATTCCAAGCCGCTGGCGGACATGGCCGCGAACGACGTGCAGAACCAGCTGTGCCACGACTTCACCAGCCCGCTGTGGGACCGCCATGAGGTGCACGAGATCTACCGCGAGTGGCGCCGCGAGGTGTTCGACCGCTACGATCCGCCGCGCTTCGCCGTCGCCGAGGCGTGGGTCGTGCCCGAGCACCAGCACCTGTACGCCTCCACCGACGAACTCGGCCAGTGCTTCAACTTCGACTTCGCGAAGGCCGCATGGCTGCCCGACGAGTTCCGCGCCGCCATCGAGGGCGGTCTCGGCGCCGCCGCGGCCACGCACGGCTCGACCACCACGTGGGTGATGAACAACCACGACGTGCCGCGCAGCCCCAGCCGCTACGGCCTGCCGCAGATTCCGAACGCGCCGTACCACCAGCTCGCGCACGACTGGCTGATGCGCGACGGCTCCACGTATGTCGAGGACCGCGTGCTCGGCACGAGGCGCGCCCGCGCCGCCGCGCTCATGGAGTTCGGCCTGCCCGGCGGCATCTACGTCTACCAAGGCGAGGAGCTCGGCCTGTTCGAGGTCGCCGACATCCCGTGGGACCAGCTCGAGGACCCGACCGCGTTCAACACGCGCCGCGCGGCCACCGACAAGGGCCGCGACGGCTGCCGCGTGCCGCTGCCGTGGACGGCCGGCGACGAGGCGTCGTTCGGCTTCTCGCCGAGCGAGAAGGCCGACGGCACGCCCGCCGCCGCCCCGCACCTGCCGCAGCCCGCATGGTTCAAGGATTTCGCGGCGGACGCCGAGGAGCATGACGAGACGTCGATGCTCGCCCTGTACCGTACGCTCCTCACGTTGCGCGCCGAGCTGCTCACCGCCACCGGCGACACGTCCACCTTCGACTGGGTGGACATGGGGTCCGACGTGATCGCCTACCGTCGTCCGGCGACCGACGCCCGTACGCTCACCTCCATCACCAACTTCGGTGCGGAGCCGGTCTCGCTGCCCGCCGGCCAGATCGTCCTCGCCTCCACGACGCTCACCGACGACGGCCGCCTCCCGCAGGACGCCAGCGTCTGGGTCCTCGACTGACGCGATCGACGAGACACGTTCATCGCCGATTCCGATGATGTGGTGAGGGGCGGCCTTGCAGTTTTCTGCAAAGCCGCCCCTCACCACGTTCCGGACACTACGCTGGGTGTCATGTGCGCCGTCGACCATGATCATGATGCGCGGGCGTCCGATGCGGCCGCCGCGCCCATCGCCGCCCATCCCGCCACCGTGCGTATCGGGGTATTGGACAATGACGCGCTCGCACTGGACTGCATCAGACGGATGCTGGAATCGCAAAGCCGCGGCGTCACCTACGGCGTGAGCATCTGGACGTCCACCTCGCCCGCCTACGCGATCCAGGAGTGTCGGAACGGAACGGCGACCGACGTCCTGCTCATCGACATGGCCCTGAACGGCGTGACCGGACCGCAGGTCGCCGCGGAGATCCTCAAACGCTCGCCCGACACCGTCATCATCGGCATGACCTCCTACGCGCTGGAGGCATATCGCAACGAGGCCATGCACGCCGGCATCACGGTGCTGCTGGACAAGGCCGCGTTCGGCCAGCGACTGCTCGGCACCATCGAACGGATCCTCGAGGAGCACCACAAAGCGATCCAGACGCATCGCGAAGCGTCACGGAACGGCAGGACCGCCGCCGGCGAGCGCGCGGATGGGACGCAACGCCCGCTGAGTCCCATCGAACGCGACATCGTCGCGTTGAGTCTCGGCGCGATGACCACCCGGCAGATCGGCACGCGCCTGGGCATCACGGCGAACACGGTATCGTCGCACCGACGCAACATCAAACGCAAACTGGGCGTCGGCACGTGGCTCGAGGCGCTGGACCGTTGCCGTGCGCTCCACATCGCGTGACATCGCGGCAAGGCGAGGGGACGGAACCATGACGATATCGCATGCGGAACCGAACGACGCGGCCCGCAACGGAAAGCCTCTGCGCCGGTTCTTCCGGACGGCCCGGCGCGTTGCCGGCCCCCATCCCCTGCTGTCGGCGATGGCGCTGGCGGCGGGGCTCGCGGCGACCGGAGAGACCGCCCACTACGTGTTCGCCGTGTTCGGCGGATTCGGCGGGGCCGACGCCGGGTGGGGACCATACGGGTTCCCGCGCAACGTCGCGCTGCTGTGCGCGTTGGCGGCGGCCTCCGCGTGGAACGTCGTCAGACCGCGGTACGGCGGGTACGCCGTCATGGCGATCGTCGCCGTCATGACGGTGACGGCGTTCCCCGTGCCGCTCACCGTGTTTCTTCTCGCGTTCGTCGCGACCGCCTCGCTCACGTTCCTCGATCCGATATCCGGGTGCGCGGGCGGCATCGCGTTCTCCTCGCTGATGATCATCTACGGAAGGCTCGAACCATACGGCATCATGGGGTACGGCAGCGCCTACACGTTGGGGGCCTGCGTCGCCGTGTCGGCCGTCATCGGATATTGCGGGCACGCCATCGTCCGTGCCGTCGCGGAACGCCGTCGACGCGACGAACTCGCGCGCGGCATGCGGCTCGCGCGCGAACTGCACGACCACGTCACGAACGATCTCAACGACATCGTCATGCTCATCGACGGGCAGCTGGCCGACGCGGGCGAACCCACGGACGGCCCCACCGACGAATCCGCCGAACGGTACAGGATCATACGGAATCTCGCGATCGACGCGCTGCGGCATACGCGCCGGACCATCGCCACATTGGACGGACGCACGCACGCGCCGGAGACGCCGAAACCACCGGCGGCGGTACCGGCGATGGCGGCACCACCAGTGCCATCGCCGGCAGCCGGCGGACTGTCCGAAACCATCGAACGGCAACGGCTGCAGCTGGAACGGATCGGGCATTCCGGCGAAGTCATCGTCATCGGGGACACGAAACTCCCGCCCGCCTCGGCGCGCGCCTTCATCGCCGATTTCCTGCGCGAACTGTTCGGCAACATCGCCAAACACTCGGACCCGCGGCAGGGCTATACGATGTTCATCGCGTTCGCCCCGACCGATTGCACGATCGAGCTCTGCGACCATCCCAAGCATTCCGGGCCGTCCGCGGAAGGGCTGCGTTCCGGGCTCGCCCGGTACCGTACGCTGATCGAGCAGGCGGATGGCGCGCTGACTGTCACGGACGGCGACGCATGGACGATGCACGCGCGAGTCCCCTATCGGATAGCGGGCACCCGCTAGCGGACGGCTGTCGGCTGACGGTTGTCAGCTGACGGTTGTCGGCTGACGGTTGCTAGCTGACGGTTGTCGGCTGACGGTTGCTAGCTGACGGCACCGCTCGTCACCTGATGGTACCGATCCGTCGCGCACGCCCATTGATAGTACGGCCGGCAACGTGTGGCCCCATAGCGGAACGCATCCTGCGGGCTCAACGGGTCGACGGAATAGAGGCACCCGTAGGAGGCGCATCCCTCGGCGGGGTCCGCTCCCGTCTCCTCCACGTACGGTTGGTAGAGACGCTGCCGCAGTTCGGGCAACGTCCTGACCCGCAACGCGCGCGACACCCTCACTCCGGCAATGACGTCGTATTCGTGCGCCGCGTTCGGGGGATATACGGTCATCCACACGGCGACGATTCCCAGAGCGAGGGCCATCGTCACGCTCACCACGCGTACTCCCAACCGCAGATTCTGCTGCCGCCGGTCGTTCTGCTCCTGATACTGATCGGACATCCTCGCCTCCGTCACTCGGCCCGTCACTCGATTCTCCAAATCAACTCATGTATACGCCCGTCACCTCCACAAGATCGCCTGAACCAAATTCGAGTCCCGTATGAGGGCTTCTCACGCGCGTATTGTTGTGGGCTCCCTTGTAGGTGAAATCGACGCTGGCCCACCAGCCACCTGTATAGAAGCGCTTCGATTGCGGCCAGTAACCGTCGTAATGGGAACCGTGATGAGAGCCGTAATACGCGCCGGCGGTGCTGAACGACGTGGCGATGCCGCCGCTCCGATCCAGGACGGCTGGAGCTGCCGTGCCGGAAGCCGGGGCCGCGGCATCGGCATTGCGGGAGACCTCGGACTCCTCCAGCACCTCGTCGAGGGTCTTGGTCCCGTCCATCACCGCCTTCGCCTGCTCGGGGCTGACACGCCCTTCAGGGCCGTCAAAGCCCAGATCCAGACGCACGTCCTCCCCTGTCTCGGGATCGATCGTATAGGTTTTCGGCACCGAGGACATGGCAAGGGCGTCAAGTTCCGCCTCGGTGGTGATGCCGAACCCCTTCGCCACCTCGATTCCGCCGATCATGACGTACCCCGGTTCGATGACGGGCTCCTCGGCCTGTGCGCACGCCGGAAGGACGCCGAGCGCGAACGTGCAGGCCGCGAACAGCGCGACCAATCTGACAGCCCACATCCTTGTCGAGCGAATCATGGGAGGCTCCTTTCGCTATGGCAGGTCTTCGATGACCTGTACACCATCGACGATAGAAGACGCCTCACGCGCGGGACGACGGTTTGCAGAAAAGTGCACGGCGGCCTCGGCGGCTCGGCAACACAACCGGCGGTGCCTGCGCGGTCGCCGGCGGCGCGGAAAATCCGGTGAAGACGCCACGTGAAGATGCCACGCGCGAGCGCCGATATGCCGGGGTGACATGCCGTGCAGCGTGTAATCTGGATACGTTTCGATTGTTTCCGTTAACAAGGTGGTTCGCATGAACAGCAGCATCCAGGATGTCGCCAAGGCGGCGGGCGTCTCCATCTCGACGGTGTCGCGATCGTTCACCCGGCCCGACCTGGTGTCGGCGAAGACGCGCGCACGCGTGCTCAAGTTCGCCGACGAACTCAACTTCTCCCTGTCGCGTTCCGCCGCCGCGCTGAAATCCGGCCGATCGCTGCGCATCGCCGTGCTGATGAGCGGCCACATCCGCATGTGGTTCACCGCCTCCGTGATCGAAGGCCTCAACGACGTGCTCCACGCGGAAGGCTACGACATCTCGATCTTCCAGATCTCCAGCATCGAGGAGCGGCGCGAGTTCTTCGAAATGCTGCCGGTGCGCCGCAACGCCGACGCGGTCATCGTCGTCTCGTTCGACATCGACGCCGCCGAGACCGCGCAACTCACGTCGATCGACGTGCCGATCATCGGCATCAACTCCGCCGACTCCGAACAGCACGGATTCGCCGCGTCCGTCACCATCGACGACGCACAGGGCGCGACGCTCGCCGCACGCCACCTGCTCACGCTCGGACACCGCGACATCGCGTACATCACGACGAACCGCGACGTCTCGCTGAGCTTCTCCGTGCGCGGCCGCTTCGACATGTTCATGGACTACTGCCGCAAGGAAGGCGTCGAACCGCGCGCCATCGAGTGTCAGGTCGACGACGACGGCCATTACGAGATCGGCAGCGTGGTCACGCAACTGATGAGCCTGCCGACGATGCCCACCGCCATCGCCTGCCAGGAGGACGGCATCGCGCTGCCGCTCATCTTCCAGCTGGAACGCAACGGGTTCGCCGTTCCCGGCGACGTGTCCGTCATCGGCTACGACGACAGCTTCTACGCCGACGACATCGGATTGACGACGATTCGCCAGGATCCGGTCGAAACCGCGCACATCGCCGCCCGCATGACCCTCGACCTCATCCACGGACGGAAGCCCGACGACCCGTTCCGCACATTGCCCGCCCAACTCGTGGTCCGTTCCAGTACGGGACGGTGCTGACGCCTTCCCCTTCAGCTCCCCCTTTTAGGGGGAGCTGTCCGCAAAGCGGACTGAGGGGACTACGGGACGCTACACAGCGCTAGCAGTTCCAGCGTTCGATGACGTTGTCGCCCTTGTACTTGCTGAGCACGCAGTAGTGCGCCGTGTCCAGCCGCAGCAGGCGCGCGAACCGCGGTTCGACGCCCAGCCACTGCGACGTGAGGATGCGCAGGATGTGCGCGTGCGCGACGAACAGCACGTTATGCCCCGACTCGAGCAGCGGCAACACCGCTTCGATGGCACCACGCGCACGCGCGGCCGCCTCCTCCACGGTCTCGCCCGGGCCCTCGTGCACCGGCACCTGCCGCCCGTCCGGCAGCGTCTCCGTCCAGTCGCCCTGCATCGACTCCGGCAACGATCGCGGACCGTCACGCCACACGTCCCACTGGAATCCGGCCAGTTCGCTGATCTGCTGACGCGTGCGGCCTTCCGCGCTTCCGTAATCCCACTCGGCGATGCCGTCCAGCGTGCCGGGATGCTCGAAACCAGCCAGCACGGCGGTCTCATGCGCACGCACGAGCGGGCTCGAGAATACGCAGCCTTCGTCGAATCCGCCGGGGAACGCGGCCTCGAGACGCTTGCCGGCGTCCACGGCCTGCTGCCTGCCGACCTCGGTCAGCGGGATGTCGGTACGTCCGGTGTGCTGCCCCGATTGGCTCCACGCGGTCTGCCCGTGGCGCAGAAGAACAAGGTATCCGGTGCCGCCGAGGGACGCGTCGACGGCCACAGTGCCGTCCGATTGATGATTGTTCATGCCTCCCACTGTAGCCCGTGAACGCTCCCGACTCCACTGAATCGCCGTGGGTTGTTCGATTGATGGGCGGCTGACGGAACCGTTAGACTGGGTGATATGAGCGAAGAGAAGCGTATCGGAGCGCATGCGGCGCCGTCGTCGACCGATCGGATGATCGACACGTTCCATCGCATCGATGAGAAGGTCGATGCGATGCGCGAACACCGATTGAACGATCCCGATTCCCTGGGCGACAAAATCGTGAAGTGGGCGTTGCCGTCCGTCGCGGGACTCGTCGGCGGCAAACTGTTCCAAATCATCTGGAATCGCGGCGTCTCCCGTCGCAACGTGCGCCGCGGCCTCGCCGCCGACGCGCCGCAGGGATTCCTCATGCAGCTGCTGTTCACCGCACTGTCCGCCGCGTTCGGCGCATTCGTCTCCCACATCTCGAACCGCGGCTCCGAAGCGATCGTCGACCGGCTGCATCGTCACTGACGGCACTCCTCTGTCTTGCACTCCTCCACAGTGGGCGTCGTCGTTTTGGGCCCCCTCTGTCGAGGGGGCTCCCGGCGGAGCCGGGTGGGGGAGAGCGCGCCCCCTTCAGGGGGAGCTGGCGGCCGCAGGCCGACTGAGGGGGCACGCTGACGCACTGACGGCGTCATGTACTTGTACTTGGCCAGCGGTGGAATGACAATAGGAACCATGGTTACTAACAGCACTATCGAAACCCTGTTGAACCGCCGCTCGATCCGCGCCTTCAAGGACGAGGCGATCGACGACGACACCCGTATCACGCTGGAAACGGTCGCACAGCACGCCGCTTCCAGCCAGTATCTCAACGACTGGTCGGCGATCCGCATCTCCGATCCGGCGATCAAGGCGAAGTTCGCCGAATTCGGACATCAGCCGTATATCGCGCAGGCGCCGCTGCTCTATCTGTTCGTCATCGACGAGCATCGCAACGCGCTGATCGCCGAGCGCAAAGGCGTCGACACGCACAGCGACGCGTGGACGCTCGATTCCAGCTACCGCTTCACGCAGGCGCAGAACGACGCCGTGCTCGCTCTGCACGCGATGGAGACCGCCGCGTACTCGCTGGGCCTCGGCTGCGTGATTCTGGGTTCCGTGCTCAACGATATCCCCGGACTGATCGACGTGTGCCATCTGCCGGAATACACGTATCCGGTGCTGGCGATCGCAATCGGCAAGCCGGATCAGGAACCGGCGCTGAAGCCGCGCATGCCGCGTGCGATGCAGTTCTTCGAGAACACGTATCCGGCCGATGACTCGGCGGCTGGTTCCGATGCCGCCGTGCTGTCCGGTATCGACGATTTCGATGCGACGGTGCACGAATACTACGACCTGCGCAACACGGACCGCCCGGTGGACACGTTCAGCGACCAGATCGCCAAGGTCGGCACGCAGGACGTGAGCGGCAAATCGCTCCTCCCCAAGGCCGCCGCCCAAGGCTTCCGCCTGGATCGCTAGGTTCGGTTCCCGAGCCCCGGCGGGTGTGATGCATTCCCTCCGCCCGCCTGTGTCGCTTGGCTCCCCCTTGGAGGGGGAGCTGTCCGCAAAGCGGGCTGAGGGGGTCCAGTGTCTGTTGTTGTGGTTCCTCCCTTGGCTCCCCTTGTGAGGGGGAGCTGTCCGCCGGGGGCGGGCTGAGGGGGTGATGGCGCGTGTCTGTAGATATGCGGGGGCCCTTGGGAGCTGTTGCTCGACCAAGGGCCTTCCTTATCGTGTGATGCGGCGGCGTGCTACTCTCCCACACTCTCTCGGGTGCAGTACCATCGCCGTGCCAGGTCTTAGCTTCCGGGTTCGGAATGGGACCGGGCGTCTCTCCTGGGCTATGACCGCCGCAAATCTTCTCTTATCAGGGATGTTCCTCCCTGGATGCTGGTGGCTTGGGGACCGGATGGTGGACGCTTCATGTTGATCGTTTGGGTTGTGACGTCACGGTTGCTCCGTGTCGCGTGCATTCGCAGAAGAGGTTGATGCCGTCCCAACCATGGGTTGGGATTGAGTGTGTCGCGCTTCCCCGTTAGTACCGGTCGGCTCCACCCCTCGCGGGGCTTCCACGTCCGGCCTATCGACCACGTGTTCTTCATGGGGGGTCTCAGGAACCGTGGTTCCCTGGGAATACTTAT